>JBDTTT010000039.1:0-43733 GCA_039930485.1 Chryseolinea sp. | reverse complement strand
ACTGGATAGCCTTTATGCAACCATACAAGTGAACGATCCAATCGATCAAAAGAAATCAATCAAGAAGACTGTCATTGAGAAAATTGTGATGTCGATGGATACGTTATCATTGGCTTTGACAAAGCAGCCTTCAACTCGATTTAAAGATGCGTTGCCTAACAATGCTTACTTTATGAACTTTAGAACGTACCAATCCAAGCAAGTTATTTTTTGGGATGATTTTAAAGTGAATTACAAAAGCGATCTGCGGTTGTACATTAAACTACTCAGTGAGAAATATCCTTTCTTGTAAAGCATCGATTGCGGAAGGTAAAACTCAAAACATGCCATTGTTACGCCTATTAAGGAATTGTTAATAAAGGATTTAGCGTTTTTTATGCCCCCCAATTCTGTCTACTTTTGTGTCAAAGAGTTTATCTATGGGAAACAAGCAAATGCACAAAGTGCTTGTCGTTGACGATGAAGAACCGATCCTCGAATTATTAAAGTACAATCTGGAAAAGAATGGCTATGATGTGAAGACTGCATTAGACGGTGTTCGCGCATTAGAAATCGCCAGGAAATTTTCTCCTGATCTTGTACTTCTTGATGTGATGATGCCCAAGATGGATGGCATTGAAACGTGCCGTCAGCTTCGCGACATTCCGGAATTACAAAAGACCTTTATTGTTTTTCTTACTGCGCGCGCGGAAGAGTATTCAGAAGTAGCCGCGTTTGATGTTGGTGCTGATGATTACATCAACAAACCGATTAAGCCACGTGCGCTGATCAGTCGCATCAATGCCTTGTTCAGAAGAGATTCGAAAAAAGATAATCCATCGAGCACCATTACGATTGGTGATCTTACAATCGATCGGGTTAGCTACACCATTAATATTAGTGGTCGCGAAATCAACTTGCCTAAAAAGGAATTCGAGCTTTTGTATTTCTTGGCGAACAATCCGAATAAAGTGTTCAGTAGAGAAGACCTTCTTCAAAACATCTGGGGATCGGATGTATATGTACTTGCCCGCACAGTCGATGTTCACATCCGTAAGGTGCGCGAGAAAATTGGTGAAGATTACATTTCAACTGTAAAAGGTGTAGGCTACAAATTTCACTTGAATTGATTTACTAATTCGGTAATTTGCTGATTCGTTAATGAAACCTAAACTAAGATGAAGGCATCAACGAATTTTCAAATCTTCACATCATCGAATTGAAATGGTTTATAGTTCGCGTGGCCTTGCCCTTCTTCTTGCGCTCTGCATAGCGATCATTACCTCATTATTTCTTTCTCTTTTTAAAAGCGTTGACGTAACCGTTCTGGTGGTTGCTTTCGCAATTAGCTTCTCTGTTTCCTATATCCTGATTTTTGTTGTATTGGAATTTCTGATTTTCAGAGAGATCAATAAGATTTACAAATTGATGGGAAAACTGAAGAAGAAAGAACTTTCTAAACTTGATCGACATAATACCACCAGTCTCAATCCGATCAAGACGATCAATGAAGATATTTATTCATTTGCTGAACTGAAGCAAAAAGAAATTGATGAACTCCGTAAGCTGGAAGCGTTCAGAAGAGAGTTTATCGCTGATGTATCACACGAATTAAAAACACCCATTTTCGCAGCACAAGGATTTGTGCATACATTATTAGATGGTGCTGTAAATGATAAAACGGTACGCACCAAGTTTCTCAAGAAGGCCGCAAAAAGCCTTGATGGGCTTGATATGCTGGTCCAAGACTTACTTACCTTATCACATATCGAAACGGGTCAGATCAAAATGCATTTCGAAACAGTAGATATGTATGAGTTGACTGAGGAGGTATTTGAACAGTTCGAAGGAAAGGCCGATAAGAAAGATGTACGATTAAAAATAGATTCACAGCGTCATAAAGTATTGGTCTATGCGGATTGGCAGCGAATTAACCAGGTAATGACCAATTTGATCTCAAATGCAATCAAGCATTCGCACGATGGTTCTGAAGTAATGGTGAGTTTCCAAGTGAATAAAAAAAATATTGTTACGCATATTATTGATTCAGGAGAAGGTATTCCCGATGAGGACCAGGTCCGGATTTTTGAACGCTTCTATAGAGTAGACAAGAGTCGTAGCCGCGAAAAAGGAGGCACCGGCTTGGGTCTTGCCATCGTAAAACACATCCTTGATGGACACAATACAAAGGCAGAAGTCGAGAGCGCCCTTGGCAAAGGTTCAACTTTTAGTTTTAAATTGCCGCGCGTTAAGCCAGACGGTACAGATCCATCTGATTCTCCTAAGAACTAAATACCATTGAAACCTTCAAAAATTAATCTAAAAGAGGCGATTCTCTTTGAAGACGATGACTTTTTCCTCATCAATAAGCCGCCTTTTGTGGCTACGCTGGAAGATCGAAACGATACAGTAAACATTTTGAGCCTGGCTCGCGCGCATTCTGATGATGCTCAGGTTTGCCACCGGTTAGATAAAGAAACATCAGGTGTATTGGCTATTGCCAAGAATCCGGAAGCCTATCGCCACCTCAGCTTGCAATTTGAACATCGTGAGGTTTCAAAGCTTTATCATGCATTGGTGGATGGCGTCCATAATTTTGATGAGACCTTAGTAGATGAGCCCATTTTGAAAAAAGACGATGGGGTGGTAAGAATAAGCAAATCGGAGGGTAAGGAAGCGCAAACCTATTTCACTACTATAAAGACTTACGGAGCTTATACTTTAGTGGCTTGCAAGCCCATTACCGGAAGAATGCACCAAATTCGGATTCACTTATCGGTTTTGGCTGCCTCAATTAGTGGAGATGAAACATATGGAGGCAAACCTTTCTTTCTTTCGAGCATAAAAAGAAGATTTAATTTAAAGAAAGAAACTGAGGAGCAGCCCTTCATGAAACGAATGGCATTACACGCTTATTCGCTTGAATTTGATGATTTAAGTGGTACTCGACATAAAATTGAAGCCCCTTATCCCAAGGATATGCAGGCTTTAATCAGGCAGTTAGAGCTAAATACCTAGTTTGGATCGTAAAGCAACAGACAAAATCTTAGGGGGGCTTGCATTTCAGGTATATGGAAATTACCTTTGTGTCCCTTTTTGAAGGGGTGGAGTCTTAATTTGATTATTATCAATTAAAATGGATCATAATAGTTATAAAACAATCAACGCAAATAACGCTACTGTCGAGAAGGCATGGGTTATCGTTGACGCAAATTCCCAGGTATTGGGTCGTGTAGCGAGTGAAATCGCACGTATCATTCGCGGCAAGCACAAGCCAAGTTTTACCCCTAACGTAGACTGCGGGGATAACGTAATTGTTATCAATGCAGAGAAAGTTAGATTAACCGGTAAAAAATGGACTGATCGCGTAATCTTTACTCACTCTGGTTATCCAGGTGGTCAGCGCGAGCATACTCCTGTTTTAACCCGTTCAAAACATCCTGAGCGTTTGATTGAACATGCCGTTCGCGGTATGTTACCAAAAAACAGACTGGGTCGCGAACTCTACAGAAGCTTGCATGTTTATGCAGGTACTGAACATCCTCATGTGGCACAACAACCTAAAGAACTAAAGTTCTGATACAATGCAGATCATAAACACAATCGGTAGAAGAAAAACATCTGTTGCCCGCGTTTACATGAAGCCCGGCAAAGGTGATATCCAGGTGAATAACCGCGATTTCAAAGACTATTTCGTTTCTGAAATTCACCAAATTATGGTAAAACAAGCGTTTGCCGTAATCAAAGAAGAAAATAACTACGATGTAACGGTCAATGTAGAAGGTGGTGGTGTAAAAGGACAAGCGGAAGCAATTCGCCTGGGCATTTCCCGCGCTTTGGTTGAAGCAAATGCTGAGAGCAAATCTGCACTTCGTAAAGAAGGTTTGGTAACACGCGATTCAAGAATGGTTGAACGTAAGAAACCAGGTAGAGCGAAGGCGAGAAGAAAGTTCCAGTTTAGCAAGCGTTAATATTAAGAGAATGGCTGAAAAATTAACATATCAAACATTGTTGGATGCAGGTGTACACTTTGGTCACCTTACCAGCAAATGGAACCCAAAGATGGCTGAGTACATCTTCATGGAGAACAACGGTATCCACATCATCGATTTGAATAAGACGATGGCATGTTTAGACGAAGCATCTTATGCTTTGCGTAACATCGTTCGTTCAGGCAGAAAGATCATGTTCGTAGCAACAAAGAAACAAGCGAAAGATATTGTTACTGAAGAAGCAAAGCGTTTGAATATGCCTTTCGTAACCGAGCGTTGGTTGGGTGGTATGCTTACCAACTTCGCTACGATCCGCAAGTCATTGAAGAAACTTTCTCACATCGAGAAGTTGATGAAGGACGAAGCGTTTACAAACCTGGCGAAACGTGAGCGCCTCATGGTTACTCGTGAGAAAGCGAAATTGGAAAAATTGTTGGGTGGTATCGCTGATTTGAACAGACTTCCAGCAGCGCTTTTTGTGATTGACGTAAAACGTGAACACATCGCTGTTACTGAAGCTCAAAAATTAAACATCCCTGTATTTGCATTGGTTGATACAAACTCAAATCCGGATGGAGTTGATTTCCCAATCCCTGCAAATGACGATGCTTTCAAATCCATCTCCATTTTAACGAAACACGTTTGTGGCGTTATTGAAGAAGCATTGAATGAGCGCAAGAAGGATAAAGAAGATGCGTCTCATAAGAAGGACGAAGAAGAAAAGAAAAAAGTAGACGAAGTTCAAGAAGCTTAAAATACAAATACCGTTGTGTCCTGCTCTTAGCGGGATATTCGGTTGTCGAAAAACAATCAAACATCGGTCAATAGCCGATGTTTGGTTTTTATAGCCAGTCCTAGTTCTAAAGAATCAAGAAAAATAAAATCATAAATTAATATGTCAGCAATTTCAGCACAAGATGTAAACAAGCTTCGTCAAATGACGGGAGCAGGTATGATGGATTGTAAGAAAGCTCTTACAGAAGCAGAAGGTGATTTTGAGAAGGCAGTAGAAATTTTAAGAAAGAAAGGACAGAAAGTTTCGGCTTCCCGTTCTGACAGAGATGCAAAAGAAGGATCTGTATTTATTAAGGTAAGTGCTGATAATAAAGAAGCTTTCTTAATCGCTCTTAATTGCGAAACTGATTTCGTAGGTAAGAACGAAGAATTTCAAAATTTAGGTAAGCTTATCGTTGAAACTGCTTTTGCTAATAAGCCTGCTGATAAAGATGCATTGTTGGCCTTGAAGGCTGGCGATCTTACTTTGAATGATAAGATTATTGAACTGGTTGGTAAGATCGGTGAGAAGATCGAAGTAAGTGAGTACGTTCACATGAAAGGTGAAGCGGTTGTTCCATACATCCACGCAGGCTCTAAACTTGGCGTTCTTGTTTCATTAAAAGGTGTAAACGGAAAAGATGTAACTGAAGCTGGTAAAGATGTTGGGATGCAAATCGCTGCTATGAATCCAGTTGCGGTTGATGAGAAATCAATTGATCAATCCATCATCGACAAGGAACTTGAAATTGCTAAGGCATTGATTTTAGCAGAAGGTAAACCGGAGAACATGGTTGAGAAAATTGCTGCTGGTAAACTTCAGAAATTCTTCAAGGACAATACCCTGGTTCACCAGGCTTTCGTAAAAGACAATTCAAAAACCGTTGCTCAATATTTGGACAGCGTTTCAAAAGGATTGGCAGTTGCTGAATTTAAGCGTGTAACAATCGGTTAATCTGATTTTTAATATTAAAAAAAGGCTGATATCACTGTCAGCCTTTTTTTGTTTTCAGCAGGACTGATTCATTTCAGATTACTGAACTGAAACATCATAGTGTACACCTCTGTCTTCCAAGTAGGATTTAACAAAATTGAAATGACTTTCTTCTTCGCCTAAATATTCAGGAGGACAAATGCCTTTGCGCGTAAACTTTCCGTCCAGAACAAGATGAACAGCAGCCGTGCAAGTGTATCCTGTTGTGCGTGCCATCGATAATGTATCCGTTGGTTTGTCGGTGCGATCGAGGAGGTTGTATTCGTATGTTTTTGCTTTACCATTTTCTTCTCCGATCATACGGATACGCATCACTGTAAATTCTTCTTCACCTGGTTTGAGTTTCCATTTCGGGAAGAGGAGTTTTGCAGTGAGATCAACCGGTCGGATCTTGACACCTTTCACTTCTACTTCCTCGTATGAGAAGAAACCAGTATCACGTAACACTCTTAAGTACTCAATACATCCAGGATAGCGCAATGTTTTTTCGATCATGTTTGGAATGTTCGACATTGTTTTAATCAAAGATCGCAAACCATCCGAGTTCCATGATTCTAATGTGCCTACACCAGGAAAGTGGATCAACTCAGGGTCAGACAATGCTTCTTTAATCACCACTGCATTATTCTGAACATAACGTGCAGGGCGAATATATTCTTCAATAACATCAATTGGAGAAAACACAGCTTTATATTCATAAGGCCACTCACGCACAACGGGTAATCCACCCACAAGACATTCATAATGGTTGATTTTCATCCTCCTGTTATGATAACCCAAAATGATATTACCCATTCCTGGTGCAACACCGCAATCTGTAACAATGGTTACGTTTTTCTTTTTCGCCAGTTCATCCAGTTGAAATGGATCCTCTGGGAAGAAGGAAATGTCCACCATATTCTTACCTGCTTCAATTACAGTCTTTGCATTTTGTAAACCCATAAATCCGGGAACAGAACCTACCACGATATCGAAGGGCTGAAGTATTGAGGTTAGAAGAGAGTGGTTTGACAAATCAACCTTTTGTGTTTTGATGCCGAAACTTGCCACATGTTTCAGGGCTTCTTCATTTATATCGACAGAAGTGACATCAAAATTTTTGGCGAGATCGATGGCCATGGCTTTACCTACCAAACCAGCGCCTAAAACAATTATTTTTTTCATCTTACATTTAGTTTAAAATCGTATCTCGTAGTCGTAAATTGATCAATATGTTTGAGCCCGCCAAAATAATTGAAAAAGCCAAGACCTCAAGTTTCTACCTGAAACTACTGAACTTGTCTCTTGACAGGATGATTCCCTTTAACAAGCCACACGGGTTTCGGATTGTTGAAATTGGAGAACATCATCTAAAAACATTGATTCCCTACAAAAGAAGAAATTTCAATCACATTCGTGGATTGCATGCTTGTGCACTCGCCACCATTTCAGAATTTACAACAGGCTTTTTACTGTTGAATAAATTAGATGCGAAGAAGTACCGCATCATTATGCAACGCCTTGAAATGGATTACCATTATCAAGGTAAAATGGATTCGTTTGCCCAATTTTCTGTTACACCGGAATGGCTCCTGAAATCTGTCTATGAACCACTGAAAACACAGGATGCCATTATTGTTCCTTGTGAAGTAAAAATTCATGATGAGAACAACAACCATTTAACAACGGGCAAAGTGTTTTGGCAGATTAAGACCTGGGATAAAGTGAAAACCAAAGCGTAACAAGTTGACAAGTCTTTTTGATTGATGTAGATTTAGATTATTAAAATTAAGGCTCTCTGATGTTAAAATGTATTCAATAAGCATATGAGAAAAATTGATCAACTCCTTTCTGAGTATGGCGAGAGTCATCAGAATTCAACCAACAAAACCATTCACTGGATTTGTGTGCCACTTATTTTTTTTAGCATTGTAGGACTTGTTGCCTCCATTCCATCGGGTATGTTGCAATCGGTTTTGGGTGAAGGTAATCCGTATGCTAATTGGGCCACCGTTGCATTGGTTCTTGCGGTTGTGTATTACGTTTCGCTTTCTATTCCATTGAGTATTGGGATGATGATTTTTGCGGTGTTCTGTCTTTTTGCTGTAAATCTCATTGTGAATCTGAACATCGCATCATTATGGATCGTCAGCCTCGGTATTTTTGTGGTGGCATGGATCGGTCAGTTCTACGGACATAAAGTAGAAGGTAAGAAACCGTCCTTCTTTAAGGATGTTCAGTTTCTGCTGATTGGCCCTGCATGGCTCATGCATTTTATTTACAAAAAACTTGGAATACCTTATTAATACTCATTGGAAGACTTCATTTTTCACGAAGGTCCTGTTCCATCGCGGTATAGTTTTTCTTTTACCGAATCATTATTCAATCAACGTGCCCACCGGCAGTTACAATCTGAAAGCGACTGGCATTCTTTTTATATACTAAATCAAAAGAGCTATACAGTGGATGGTGCTGTTCATTTTCATTTGCGCAATGGAATTGCACAAAGTCCATTCAGAGCAGCACATGGAGGTTTCAATTTACGTGAGGGTCTTGAGCGTGAAATCATTTTAAGTTTTGTGAAATTCACCGAGCAGCAATTGCGAAAGTCAAGAGCAACAAAAATACTCATCAAACTTCCGTTGCGATTAAGTGACGAAAATGAATTTAGTTTGACTGAAGATATTTTGCGTACAATTGGTTTTCAAATATCAAAGAAAGAAGAAGGATGTATTTTAAGAGTAACGGAATCTTTTGATGATCGAATTCATTATTCAAAAAAGAAACGATTGAAAAAAACAACACGAAGCAACTTTCAGTTTAGCAGTGTCGATATTGGTGAATTAAAAGGTGTCTATTTATTTCTTCTGAAATGCCGGAGAGAAAAGGGATATGAACTCTCCATGTCATTAGAGGAGATAAGTGACTTAGCTTCTCAGCTTCCTGATAAGATCTTATTATTTGCGGTGAAGGATGGCGAGCAGCTTGTTGCTGCATCGATCTGCATTCGTATAAGCAATGAAGTGCTCTATGATTTTTACCATGATCATGCAGCATTCTATGACGATTATAGTCCTATTGTTTTTTTAGTAAAAGGCATTCATGATTATTGTTATTCAAATCACATTCCGCTGATTGATCTGGGTACAGCAATGATTGGAGATAAAGTAAACACAGGACTACTTGAATTTAAATTGAAACTAGGGGCTGATCATGCTGTGAAATATTCATTCGAGAAGATTGTATGAACGAACCACTTGTATCTGTTATTTGTCTGAGCTACAATCATGAGAGGTTTGTAGAGGAGGCGATCCGTTCAGTAATTAATCAGACCTATAAAAATATTGAAATCATTGTAGTGGATGATGCCAGCAATGATTCAAGTCAATCGGTAATTGGGAGATTGATTATTGAATTTCCTTCAATCCAATTTCTCCCGATCAAAAAAAATGTTGGTAATTGTAAGGCTTTTAATTTGGCATTCGCTTTATCGAAAGGTTATTTCATTATTGATTTTGCGACTGATGATATCATGACGTCTGACCGGATCGCTAAACAGATCGATCAGTTTCAGTCTCTGCCACAAGATGTTGGAGTTGTATTCACAGATGCAACCTATGTAAATGAAGATGGATTTTTTTTGCGACAACACTATGAGTACCTTTTCCGCAAGCGACTATTAAAGGAAGTGCCACAAGGTGATGTATATGCGAAGGTTCTATCCAGGTACTTTATTGCTTCACCAACAATGATGGTAAGACGGACTGTGCTGGAAGCAATAAAGGGTTATGATGAAAATCTTGCCTATGAAGATTTTGATTTTTGGGTTAGGTCTTCCCGTTCATTTAGATATTTCTTTCTTAATGAATCGTTAACTAAAATTCGAAGAGCGAATAATTCCATGTCAACAGGCTGGTATAAACACGGTGACAAGCAATTACATTCCACGTATCTTGTTTGTAAGAAGGCTCAGAAACTAAACAGAAACACAGAAGAAGTTGAGGCCCTTATCATCCGTGTTCGATATGAGATCAGGCAATCGGTGTTTTCAAAAAATATAAATGAAGCAAAGTTATTTTTTGAGTTGTTATCTGAATTAACCAAACCGAGCTGGATCGATCGAACACTCATAGCCATTCGTCATTTACCAATTCCGTTTCAATGGATTCGGAATCTGTATCACACCATTCGGTTTTCCTGATTTGAAACAAAGTTGAGAAGCTGATTGTATTCCGCTTTGTAATCGAAGATCACCACATCTTGTTCGTACATATCATAGACTTTGTTCACCAGGTATGTAGTGTAAAAAGATAAGTGGTTGTAAGATTCACCATGCCTATTTCTGTGAGGCAAATTAATTCCATGTTTGGATAAGAAGTTATTCAAAGCCTCCTGATCCTTTTCGATCCTGAAATAAGAAATCTTTTTTAGTGGCGTGATGTTGGAGAGAATGTATTGCTGCGGAGCAAAGTGAGGACCCTTGAGGAAATTAGGTATTTGAGAAATGGTCTCTACAAATTCCTGAAAAGTCATTTTACTTTTTAATATTCCAAACCAATAGCTCTCATAAGAGAAGTGGTCGCTTTTGGGATCAAAAAGATCCAGGTAGACAGAAACGATTCGATGAAATGGATTTCTAATCAATGCAAATTTTGAATAGGGTTCTTCCTCTAAAGTCAGCTCTTTTTTTAAGTAACGAAAAGCTAGTGCATCAACTTGGTCATCCGAAAGCGAATACCCTTCTAAATTTTTGTCAATGGTTGGAAGAAGTTCTTTTAGTAAGGAGGTACTAGCTGATTTTAAAATTCTGATATAGACAAGCTGCTTTGCTGAAGAGACAAAGAGCATTACATTCATTTGTCTTGCATGTCGGAAATAACTTAGATTGGAGATTAGTGAATAACCAATCTTTGTGTTTAGCAATTTCGATTTAATCTTATTCGCATTGCCAGAATCTTTACTCAACTTTTTATTAGGAACTGAGGCTAATATTTTTCTTCGCTCCTCTTCAAAGTTAAAGGAAGAATGGTTGAGAGATCCTTTTGTGAATATTAAAAATAGAAATTGAAGTAATTTCATTTTCTCCAAAATCTAACTTCAATGGAAATGCGCGTGATATCATTGTTTAGATTGGCTGAGCCTCCGTGAATTAAATACGGGGAGAAAACAAGAGCTTCATTTTCCTTCGGATTCGGACGCACAAACGTTGCTTCTGAATCTAGTTTGGTTACGGCAGGAACATTGTATTTACTAGTTCCAATCTTTGCGCCCTCAAGTGTTCGTTCTATTTTAGATTCAGGCCAATAATGACTTTCTGGAACGATAATCAGTGATGATAAGTCGTTGCTTCCACATACTGGAATGTATAGATTAATACAATCTTTGTAGTCTTCCAACCACACATCACGATGCAGCGGATTGTTATCTGGCTGCTGTGGACGAATTACCCGAAAATGAAAAATGGATTGGTTGTCGTATGGATTTTTTACGATGAGTTCTTCCTTACATATCTGAGAGACTCTTCTCTCTAAAATATGGATGTCAACGGGAAATGATTCTACTGTAAGCAACTTTGTTTTTTCGATTGCCTCTAAATGTTTCTCTTTTGTGTGAACCAGTTTGTGATATTGATCTAACGAAAAATCTTCTGATAGAGAAAGTCCGGCATCACGCCAGCATTTTAATAAAAGCATTTTTGTGTTTGCCTTAAAAATTTGAAAATCACTTTCGTTAAATAAATCTTCAATAGTAAATCCTTGTTTTGCCCATGCAGTTTTTGCCGTCAGGTCAATGGCTGAGCTCAACAATACGCGATCGTCTCCGCGAAATGTCTTTCCACCTGCAGAATACTGAAGATCAGATTTATTGATGGTGTATTTCATTTTCGGTTATCCTCACCCAAAATCATGCTCATATAATTTTGATACCTCGTAATGGCAATCATTCCCTCTTCTACTGATTTTAAGACTGCACAACCAGGCTCATTTAAATGTAAGCAGCGCGAGCCAAACTTACAATTCAATCTCAGCTTGCGCATCTCTGGAAAATAATCTGAAAGTTCTTGTTGATTCATATCCACCAAGCCCCATTCTTTTACACCAGGTGTATCAATAACAAACGTCTTTGCATCCAATGGAAACATTTCTGCAAAAGTGGTAGTGTGTGTTCCTTTATTCGAGAAATCAGAAATATCACCAGTAGTCTGATTAATCTTAGGAGAAATTTTATTGAGCAAGGTTGATTTCCCAACACCCGAATGCCCCATTACCAATGTAATTTTATTTTGAAGGACATTTCTAACCTCATGCTGATCATCTTGCAAAGCCGAAACTGAAAAACATCTCACGTCAAGACTTTCATACAACATCATTAGCTCTTCTTGTTTGGCTAAATCTTTTTCGTCCAATAAATCCTTCTTATTAAATACAATAATTTGAGGTATTCGATATGCCTCTGCTGTTACAAGAAATCGATCAATAAAACCAATAGAAGTGCGCGGGTAGGTTAAGGTAACAACAACAAGCGCTTGATCTACATTGGCTGCAAGCACATGGGAGTGCCCAGTCTTTTTTACCGATTGTCGTAGTACGTGATTTTCACGTGGAAGAATTTCAATGATGGAACCAATTTCATGTTCAAGGTCGATGATTACTTTATCACCTACCGCTACGGGATTTGTTTCTTTGATTTCATCTAACCGGATTTTACCACGCATGCGGCAATTATACTTCTTGCCGTCTTCTGCCAGCACATCGTAGAACGATCCGGTTGAGCGAAGTACAATTCCCTTCATGATGTCTTAAATAATTTTCGAATGTAGGTCATTATCTTTTCGGTAGCACCAAGATTAACTTCTACATACTGTCGTGTAACTTCACAGGCTAACAGAAAACTTTCGGGTGTATTCAGCATTTCATATTTTGATTTTAAATCTGAAAAATCATGTACTTCAAATGCGCCTCCGCGATTGATCAAATCAGTAGCCTCTTGAAATTTTTCATAGTTCTTATCACCAAAGAAAATGGGAACACCATAGCATGCGGCTTCTAAGATGTTGTGCAATCCTTTACCAAAGGCGCCACCAATAAAGGCGAATTCTCCATACCGATACAGTCTTGATAGCATACCGATGTTATCAATAATGAGCACTTGATAATCCACCAGATTTTTTCCATCCGCTTGAGAATACCGAATTGAACTTACCTCCAATGATTTTTCAATTTCAGATAAAAAGGATTCAGATAGTTCGTGTGGTGCTAAAATAAATTTTAGTTTATTTTCATTTATCATTGGGATCAGTACTTCAAGATCTTCAGACCAGCAGCTACCGACAACAAAAACTTTTTGATCGCCCTTAAAAATTTTCGCAATTGGAATCTCTTCTCCTTGTTTTACAATCTGATTCACCCGGTCAAATCGTGTGTCTCCCGCAAGAACACTGTTCTTTAAATTAATGCTTTGTAAAAGTTGTAATGACACTTCATTCTGAACAAAGAAGTAGCTAAAGTTTTTTAAAATGTTGCGATAGAAGGTTCCATACGATTTGAAGAACAATTGACCTGCTCTAAAAATGGATGAGATGGATAGTATCGGAATATTCTTACTCTTCAATGCTAGGGAATAGTGATGCCAGAATTCATATTTCACAAAAATGGCGAGCATAGGTTTTGCTATTGATATGAAACGTTCAGCATTTTGGTGCGTATCCCAGGGTAAGTAGCAAACGTGATTCGCTTGCTCATACTTCTTTCTAATTTCATATCCTGAAGGAGAGAAGAATGTAAGGAGAATAAAGGTTTCGGGAAATTCTTTTTTAACAGCTTCGATGACTGGCCTGCCTTGTTCAAATTCTCCCAGGGATGCACAATGAATCCAGACAACACGAGGATGGGGGGGGTGAAGTTTTTGTTCAAGCTCTCTAAAAACATTTTTTCTTCCGGATACAAAAGCCTTTGCTTTTGATGAAAATAACGCGGCTAGTTGAATGCCAGCGCGCATGAAGAGCAGGAGTGCATTGTATAGTAAAATCATTCGTTGTAAAAGTACAAAGCTCTGTCTTTAACAAAGAAATTTCACCCTATTTACTTACTTAAAGATCAATTATCTTTACTTTAGGATTTATAAATAAAGACTAACCAATGAAGCATCAGTTCAGAAATTGCGGGATCATTCTAATGATTATTTTCAGTGCCAGCCTGTTTCCAACGGCAACGTATGCTCAAAACGAATCGGATATATCTAATTTTTTGAAAGCTGTACCTGAAGATGCTTCCAAACTAATTACGGCCTATGTGCAACCAGCTATTGAGGGAGTTTCCTACGGAATGACGGGCGGTTGGTATACGACAGCTAAAGCACACAAATCTTTTGGCGTGGACATTGGCGTTTCTTTGAACACTGTCTTTCTGCCACCATCAAGAAATTACTTTAACCCCAACAGCTTAGGATTAACATCACAATACACCTTTACCAACATCGACAATCCTGGCGCGGGTGCTCCTTCTATTATGGGACCAAAGGATGAAACACGATACACTTTCACCTATGATCCAGATGGAAGTGGGGTTTTGCCATCACAGGATTTTGATGTAAACGGACCGGAAGGATTAGATGTTAAAGGAGCAATTGGAGTTGGTCAGGCACCTGTCCCTGTTCCTATGATTCAGTTGGGTGTGGGGGTAATTAAAAATACTGATATCAAGCTCAGACTTGTGCCTCAGCAAACCGTGGGTGGTTCGAAAGTCAAAATGCTGGGTATTGGTGTAATGCACGACATCAAACAACACATTCCAGGTATTAAACTAATGCCGTTTGATCTTTCGGTTTTGCTCGCGTATAATAATGTTTCCGGCAATACTGATTTGACTAATTCTGATCCTAATGATGAGTTACCAGATAGTCAAAATGGAAAAATGAAATACGCTCTTAACTCCTACATTATTCAGGCTTTGATCTCAAAAAAGATTTCCGTGCTTACGGTCTATGGAGGAGTAGGTTATCAGATGGTAAAGACAAAAGTAGACGTATTGGGTGACTATGTAATTGAGGCGACACCCGTTTCTTTTACCGTTACAGATCCAGTCGCCATTGATTTTAAAAACAATGGACTGAAACTGAATGGTGGCGTTCGTCTAAAGCTTGGACCGTTTTACATTAATGGAGACTATACACTTCAAAAGTACAATACGGTTACAGTAGGGTTCGGCTTTAGCTTCAAGTAGATTTTTTGTTCATCATGATTAAATGATGCATCCAGAATTCTCTTCCATCATCATTACCTGCGAACATGCCGGTAATGATGTGCCGAAAGAATATCAATCTCTTTTTGATGGTGCTGATCAGATTCTTCAATCGCATTGCGGATGGGATCCTGGCGCTATTGAAATAGCGCGATTACTTGCTTCAAAAAGAAATTCTCCTCTGTTTCATTGTGATGTTACGCGTTTACTCATTGAAGCAAACCGATCGATTGATAACACTGAACTTTTTTCTGCGTATTCGAAATCGTTACCTGATGATATAAAAGAGAAGATCAGACAGCAGTATTATTTTCCATATCGAAATAGTGTTGAGTCATTTATTCAATCATTGCTCAAACCGGTGTTACATCTTTCTATTCATACCTTTACTCCGCAACTAAACAATGTAGAGCGAAGAACGGATATCGGTTTGTTGTTTGACCCTTTGAGAAAACTTGAGTCTGAATGCAGCGCTCATCTTCGTGAAAAGCTCTTGCCTACATTACCATCTTTTCAAATTGATTTTAATAAACCGTATGCTGGAATAGACGATGGCTTCACAACTTATCTTCGAGCAAAATTTGTGGATGAGGATTATGCAGGTATTGAGATTGAAATCAATCAGAAATATTTTTCTGAAGACAATCAAGAGAAAATATCAGCTTCGTTGAATGAAGCTTTAAAAAAACTTCTGGATTAATGTTATTGCTCTAAATCGTGTAGCAAGCCTTTTAGTTTCTCAAGGTGATTACCGTATAATTTTTTGAGATACCATTTTGTAAGCCAGGTGCTACAGAAGAAGAAGAATACAGCAAGGAGAATGAGGGTAACAATTTTCTCAGGCTTTGTAATGGCAGCAATAAATTCGTCAGCGCCACGCTCCAAACCAATAAAGAGTAACATTAAACAAAAATAGATTGGGTATAAAATGGTGTAACTGCGTTTGTAGAATTTAAGGTAGCTATCTAAATTAGTGACGAGCAATTCCAGATTTGATTTAATATTCTCGTGAGCCGAAGCATATCGATTTAACATCGTAAGTTTTTTGGCGTAATAGAATAAGTAGGCAACGAATAATAGCAATGCGGAAACGGAAGTCCATTTAAGTGCGCCAGAAGGTAATGTAAGAGCATAGATCAGCATAACAATACCCGCCACAAGTGTAAAGATTAATTCAAACCAAACACTGCGTTTTAGTTTTTCAATAATCGATGTGCTTTGCTTTTTTAACATCAACGCAATCTCGCTTTCATCTTTCGACTGAAAGCCAGGCGGATTGTTTTTCCAGATACTCTTTAGCTCGTCCAGTTCCATGTTACGTGTCCATCAATTTTCTTAATTTCTCGCGAATGCGGTTCATCCGTACGCGTACATTGTTTTGGGTTATACCGATCGTCTCGGCAATATCTTCATAGGGAACTTCTTCCAGCGCCATCATAATCATGGCACGTTCAATTTCCGAGAGATGCTGTATGGCCCATTGTAGTTTTTGAAAATCTTCTTCACGATTGTCTTCTCCGCTGTCGGAGATGTTGAAGTGAGATTCTCGAATATCTTCCGTCTTAATGTTTCGACTCTGCTTACGAAAGCCCGAGATAGCGGTGTTGAGTGCGATGCGATACATCCAGGTTGTAATCTTTGCCTCACCCCGAAAAGATCCGAATGACTTCCACAATTGAATGACAATCTCCTGAAAAAGATCGTTTCGAACGTCTGGATCATTTTCATACATGATGCAGACTTTATGGATAAGTCCCTGATGTTGGTTGATCAGACTCGTAAATTTTTCTTCCTCAGTCGCCAAGGGCCTTTGGTCTTTAGTGAATAGGTCGAAGGTAGAGAAAGATAATTACAGGATAAAAAAAGAGATGGAGGGAACTTAAATGATAAAGAGTCTGGAGGTCTTAGTGCTTCTTCTCTTCAGTCTTTTCCAGATTGAAAAGTTCGTGTAACATTTCGGTGAGCGATTCAGCATCGCCACGTTTGCACGCGGCCTTCAGTTGAAGTACAGGATACTTTAAAATTTTCTGCATCAGTGAGCGACTCATTTCTTCTAACTTCTCAGCTTCTTCAGCTTTGGCATTCTTTAAGAAACGGGCGAGTTCTTCTTTGCGGATTTGCTCTAATGTATTTTTTAATTTCTGAATGGTTGGAGAAACCACCATTTCTTTTGACCAGTCTTCAAAATCGCTGATGGACTCTGTGATGATCGATTTTACTTGTGGAATAGAAGCTTTACGTTTTTCAACGGCCTCATTTGTTTTCTCCTGAATGTCATCCAGATTGTACACAACCGCTCCGGGAATTTCTTCGACAGAAGGTTCAACACTTCTTGGCATAGAAAGGTCGATGAAATATTTTGGAGAAAGCGTCTTTAAATCTTTCAGCAATTCACGATTGATAATGGGATCATTTCCAGAAACCGAGCTAATGATAACGTCAGCTTTTGAAATCTCTTCTTTGAGTTGATTGATGCTGCCGAAAGCGAAGCCACATCGCTGTGCAAGCTTCTCTGCTTTATCCATTGTTCTATTTAAAATGGTCACTTGCTTGAAACCACTGTTGATCATATTAAGACAAACATCCTGACCGATTTCACCAACACCTACAACCAATACCCTTGGCTCACGCGTAGTGGAAACTAAATCCTCTGCCAATTCTTTAGCGGCATACGAAATAGAGGCAGCTCCATCCCGGAAGGAAGTTTCCTGAACAACCCTTTTGTTCGCAAAGAAGATAGTGTGCATTAATCTATGAAGGAACGGTCCAGCCATGTTTTCATCAGCACTCCACTGGTAGGCATTTTTTACCTGTCCTGAGATTTGGAAATCGCCAACTACTTGGGCATCCAAGCCAATGGCTACTTCATATAAGTGCTGAATTGCATGAATACCTTCCAACGAAGCAAAATGCTTTTCAAAGCCCGAGTCTAAATTCTTAATAATTGCTAATCCCTTAAAAATCTCAACTGAAAAGTCCTTTTCGGACACATAATAGATTTCAGTCCGATTGCAGGTCGATACCACTAAAACATCGGAGGCAGCTGAAAAATCACGTATAAATTGAAGAAGTTGCTTCGCTGCGGCTTCATTTAACGAAACCTGTTCGCGCACGGCAAGAGGAGCCGTTTTATAAGTCAATACAAGCGCTTTAAAGTTCTGTGTCATAGTTGATGTGCAAAAGTATAGCCTTGACGAAAAAACCAAGTGACAAAAGTCAATTAGTCATTAATTTAGAATCAGTATAAATAGGCACCAAGACAATCGCCCCCAGGTGATAAGCTTGGGGGCGATAGAGAAGGTACTTTTCATCATTTTTTATTGTCCTACAATCTGAGATTGTAAAGGTCCAAGTACAGCTAAAAGTTCATTTTTTTCTGTGGTAGGTACTTGGTAAAAATCAAGAGCGGCTACTAAATCGCCAACCAAAGCATTGAATTCCGCCACACTAATATCCATTCCGTCATGGGCTTCCATCATGGTTAGGCCTTTGTATTGGCAAGGACCACCAGCACCAGCACAAATCTGATCGATAAGGTTTGTTCGGAGTAACCGAAGACGAAATTCATCTGCTACTGTCGCGGAAAATCGTTCGTTGATAACATTATCGGCAACAACGTTTGCCAGGAATTTATCGGTTACAGCAGAGATAGCTTCAATGCCTCCTAATCGTGTATAAAGTGTTTCTGGGACAACGGTTTTTTCATCATCGCTGCAACTGGTAACAATAGAAATGGATGCAAATAATAGTCCTGCGAAAAGACCTCGATACAATGTTGTTTTCATAAGCATAAAAGTTTGATTGGGTTTTTAGTTTCGAATATCTAGGACCGCCACAAAGGCGCTGAAATTGGCATTCACTTTATGAACAGGGCAGCCGCCAGATATAGCAAGTTGTTTTTGAGTGACGGTTAACTTACCCTGATTGGAAAGAAGGGATGCTAGTGTAGTTTCATTCGTTTGCTCAGGATAAAAAATGACGGAGACTATATTTCCTTCACGATTCACTGAGCAAGCCGTTACACCTGCCAATGCACTTACTTTCTTTTCGAGTGCGAGCTTCTCTTCCGAGTTTAAATTTCCCTTTAAGGTAAAGGAAGCCAGATGGACCGCTTTTAATTTTTCGCTAATGGAAAGTTGTCGGATGTTGGCGTAACCAAAGAGTCCAACGAATCCCACTAACACAAAAAGGGTAATTGTTTTTAATGTTTTCATAGGTTTGTTTTCCATGACTTACGAAGTAGGTCGTACGATTGGATTTTCGGTACTCCATATTTTTTTATTGATACTCTTAAAGCCTTGTCTTTCAGTTGGATTCGCCAGTAACTTTTTTGTATTTTTCTAACCTTTGTTAGCTGTTATATGATTAAAGTGAAACGTTGGGTTAGAAACTTCTTTGGTTTTTCGAACTCGCAAACCAATGCCTTTCTAATTCTATTGCCTTTGATGATTATTCTAATTTTTTCTGAACCGGTTTGGAGATGGTGGATTACGAATCGTACAGAAGATTATTCTCAGGACAGGCAAAAGCTGGATAGCCTTATTGCTTTGTGGGATGTGCAGGATTCTATCCCGAAAGGATCATATGAAAGGATCATGAGACCGAAATTCTTTTCCTTCAATCCTAACAAAGCTTCAGTGGATGATCTGATAACTCTTGGATTTTCAAAAAGCGCATCGAACCGGATGATACATTATAGAGAGAAGGGAGGGGCATTTAAAGTAAAGTCGGATGTGCTTAAAATATATGGAGTTGATACCACTCATTACCAGCAACTGTATTCGTTTATAGCGCTACCGGAAAAATTAGAATTCAGACCAGCGCTTGAATTGAAATCCAAGTCTTTTGCGAAAAAATCAATTGAGAAATTTAATTTGAATCTTGCCGATACGGCTCAACTCAAAAAGATTTATGGAATCGGAGAAAAACTTTCTTTTCGAATACTAAAATATCGTGATGCGTTAGGCGGTTTTATTGCAATGGATCAATTGAAGGAGGTATACGGATTGGATTCTACAATTGTAAACCGATTGGAGAAGCAATCCTTTGTTGAAAGCGGATTTAATCCCTCTAAAATCAATATCAATACAATTGGCGAAAAAGAACTCGCCATTCATCCATACATATCGAACAAAGAGGCCAAGGCTATTGTAGCCTATCGATTTCAACATGGGGAATTTAAGGCTTTGGCGGATATTGGGAATATACTCGGTGTAGAAGCTGAAACCATTCGGAAAATCGCGCCATATTTGAAATTCAATGATTGATCCGAAATCTATTTCCCGAATCGATCGTCCATTTTAACATGTCAGCATCTACCAAGCATACATTGCAAACTTATCTGCGAAGGCTTACTAATCTTTCGGGCAATAACCGATCGTTGGTATTGTTGCGCTTGCATGCGGAGCAATTAATCGATGTGCACGAATTCAGTTTTCTAAATGGTGATCGTTCTTTCGAAATCATTAACGCGCTGATCGCTGGTAAAAACAAAAAACTGTGTCAGGTATTAGATAGTCGCGTTGAGGCAAATAACGAGTCGAGCAAGAAATTAAAACGCCTGCAACGAATAGATCGCTTTATTTTTGAGGAGCGCGGTTCAAACGATTTGCATATCGGTTGGCCTTTTGTGCACGGAAAGTTTGCGGATGGTTCAATCGTTCGATGCCCTCTGCTTTTTTTTCCAGTCTCCATTGTTCAGGAAGGTCAGCATTGGGTGCTTCAACCTCGTCAGGATGCCGGCATATCATTTAATAAATCTTTTCTGCTCGCCTTTTCTTTTTTCAATGCAGTAAAGCTTGATGAAGAATTGATTGACACCAGTTTCGATGACTTCAGTTCTGATAGCACTGTTTTCCGAACGCAATTGTATCAACTCTTGAAAGATAAAGTTGAGCTCAATTTTAATCCGGATAATTTTCGCGATGAGCTGGTACCTTTTCAAGAATTTAAAAAAGAAGGGTTTGAGGAAACACATCGCAATGGTGAGCTTAAACTTTTTCCGGAGGCAGTGTTGGGCATTTTTCCTCAGGCAGGTTCACAGTTAGTTCCGGATTATTTACATCTGATTGAAACCAATTCCATTACGGATCTTGAAGAATTTTTCTTAAAGAAAAACACATTCGATGATCGTGAAGGTATTTCATCACACAATATCCAACAACGTCCAATTAAGGAAGAAAAGCTATTCACACCTTTTATACTGGATGCTTATCAGGAGAATGCCATCAAGGCAATAAAAAATGGACAATCCGTTGTTGTGCAAGGTCCACCGGGCACAGGTAAATCTCAATTGATATGTAATCTATTATCGGATGCTATTGCATCAGGCAAGAAGGCATTGTTGGTTTGTCAGAAGCGCGCAGCGTTAGATGTTGTCTACGATCGCTTGCGCGATATGGGCGTTGGTGATTTTCTTGGTCTTGTTCACGATTTTCGAAATGATCGAAAAGAAATTTTTACGGCAATCGATAATCAGATTGGTCGCATTGAAGAATACAAAGCGCGCAATCGAAACATTGACGTCATTCATACGGAGCGAAAGTTTTTTCAACTCTGCAGGAAGATCGATCAATTAACGGAAGAGCTCGAAGAATTTAAACACGCCTTGTTTGATGATAAAGAATGTGGAATCTCGGTAAAAGAATTATACCTCACTTCCGATCCTCATCATGCTTCCATCAATATCAAACAGGAATACCAATTCTTTTCTTTTCCTGAACTGAATGAATTTATTCGCAAGCTGAAAATATATAGCAATTATGCTTCCTGGTTTGATGCCGAAGATTATCCATGGCGTGAGCGAAAATCATTTGCATCATTTCGATTGGGTGATGAGAAAGAAATTGGACATGCGGTGAGCGATATTCCGGTCTATCTAAAACAACTGAGTGAAAAGACCGAAAAGTTGATTGGTGTTAAACTTGGATTGGAAGAAGCGGAATCTCTCCATTTAAAAGAAGATGATGTATTGGGTATGATTGCCTCCTTGAAGGATGAAGATACCTATCGATTCTTTCAAACGATGATTTCGGAAAAGGATGATGAAACATCAATGCTTTGGCTGGCAAACGTTGAGCGCGTAAGCCTAAGTTGTTTTGATGGGGAGAATCCGGAGTCAACAGTAACAAACGATCAACTCGGAAAATTTCAGGATGTATTGCAATACAGAATGCGAGCGCGAAAGAATTTTATCCGCCTGATGCGTTGGGAATTATTTTCGGATGATAAGTTTTTAGTGAAACGTGTGTTGGTAGCAAACGGATTGTCTTACAATAAAATTGGATTAAATGTATTAGAGCAACGCATTGATAATCGACTGAATCTCGAGCACCACCTTACATCATTAAAGGATAAGAACTGGCTAATTGAATTGCCTGTCGACTACAAGAAGAAATCACTTCAAGCCTGGTTTGAAAAACAAAAGTTTGCAATTCGCGCGAAGATCATTTTCAATACACTACGTGAGATAAAGGAAGGAATTAATGTGCAGATGTATTCCCGAAAGGAATTCATTTCCATGCTGCATGAGTTGCTTTCTATTGTAAAAACTACACCAGAAAAAAAAGCAAGCTGGCTGGTTCATCTATCAGCGTATCAAGTGCGTCAACTTTCAGAGGATGCTGGACTGGTATCGTTGTATACAAAGACATTACGCAAAGATTTTGACAACATCTGTGAGTACGATAAGCTTAAAGAGGAGTTATCGTTAATTGAAAAATCCGTTTTAGTCAAACTGAATAGCCATCTTAAAGAATGGGATGCCAAACAAATTGAAACTCTTTTTCAAAATAGTTTGCGATTGGCGTGGATTGATCATATCGAAACGAAGTATCCCATTCTTCGATCGGTTTCCACCATGAAGATGGAAGAGATAGAACACGAGCTTCAGTATAGCGTAGCAGAAAAACAAAAATTAAGCAAAGAGATTTTAATGGTGCGCGCACGTGAGAAAGTGTATGATGCACTAGAGTATAATCGCCTGAATAATCTTGTTACCTATCGCGATTTACAACATCAGGTATCAAAGAAAAAGAAGGTATGGCCGCTTCGAAAGGTAATATCCGAATTTCAGAATGAAGTATTTCAACTTATTCCGTGTTGGATGGCTTCGCCTGAATCGGTCTCTGCTATTTTTCCGATGACAGAATTATTTGACCTTGTTATTTTTGATGAGGCCTCACAATGCTTTGCTGAGCGCGGTGTGCCGGCAATGTATCGGGGAAAACAGATTCTTGTAGCCGGTGATGATAAACAACTCCGTCCAAGTGAATTGTATCATGTTCGTTGGGATGGTGATGAAGAAAACCCTGATCTGGAAATTGATTCACTGCTTGAATTGACAGAACGCTATCTCCCGACTGTTCATTTGCAAGGTCACTATCGAAGCCAGTCAGTTGAGCTGATTGATTTCTCGAATACATTCTTCTATGATGGACGATTGCAATTGCTACCTGATCGTCATATTTTCAATCAACATCAACCCGCAATTCAGTATCGTAAAGTTGAGGGTGTTTGGGAATCTCAAACCAATGTAATAGAAGCGACTGCCGTTGTTGAATGTGTGATGCGTATGTTGAGGGAACAACCCTCCAAAACTATTGGTGTTGTTACGTTTAATGCACCACAACAAATGCTGGTGCTTGATCTTTTGGAAGCGGAGGCGATGAAAGCGGGACAAACTATTCCGTCTTCACTTTTTGTCAAGAATATTGAGAATGTTCAGGGGGATGAAAAGGATGTCATTATTTTTTCAGTTGGTTATGCTCCAGATAAGAAAGGAAAAATGATGATGCAGTTCGGAAGTTTGAACGCAGCAGGAGGAGAGAATAGATTGAATGTTGCCGTTACACGTGCGCGCGAAAAAATAATATTGTTCACCAGCATTTGGCCAGAGCAACTTAAGATTGAAGATATTAAGAACGATGGTCCGAAGTTGCTGCGTAAATATTTGGAATATGTTCGGCAAGTTGATCGCAAAGAATTTAAGCTAGAGCAAATAGTGCTTCAGCAAAATAGCAATTGGTATCTGAGCAACCGCCTGCAGCAATGGGCAGAAGATCGATTGAAAGAATATTCATTTGAAAACCATGCGCTACCATTTGCTGATGTTCCGGTTCGGCAAAGAAATCAATATGTAGGTATTATTCTTACTGATGATGGTCGTTATTTTTCAAGCTTGTCGCCAAAAGATACGTACGCCTATACTCCGGCATTGCTCACGCAAAAGAATTGGAAACACCATCGTGTGTATAGCAGAAATTTATGGAAGGATAGGGAGAAGATGGAACGTGAACTGATGATCTTCATCGGATCGCAGGAAGATCAAAAGGGATAGGCCACTTTCGGGGAATGTATTTTTATCAGCTTTGCTTCTCCATTAATTTTTCCGTGCTCCGGACAATAGCAATTTAAGATCGAATCCATTTTATCATGACCTTTTGCAACAAGGGTTGCTTTTTCTTTGATGCTATCACTTAAAATATTCCAAAGTGGCTGTTCAACATCCTTGAGCAAAGCAAAAGCACTGAGAAGCTTCTCATCCCAAATGTGATAATGTCTCAGTAAATCATCCGGATAAATAGTGTGTCGATCGGTACCTTCTTCTGGCACTACATCAAAAGGTTCTTCAAGATTAAGGTAGCCGTAGTCATCCGTAAGTTGTTCTCCTGGATGAATATCGCGAATGGCGATTTCAAATTCATAAGCAGTGGTAATACAGTTTGAATTGGAACTATGGTTTACAAATCGCGAATTGTCCCAACACAACACGTGGTTGCCTTCCGGATTGCGATACGAGTAGGTATCCAGAACCTGTTGATAAACGGGCTCCATATTTTGTATTTGTTGAGGTGTAAAGATGCGATCGAGTTTATCGATGGCCCATGTAATGGTTCCTTTCGGAATGAACTTTGTGGCAACAACTCCATATCCAATTTCTGTGCTGATGAATTGAAGTTCGGTATGCGGATGGATCATAGCATGTATATCGTGACCGAAAGTAAAAAGAAGTTTTAAAAAATATAAAGTAGAGGGCAAAAAAAGAAGCCGGGTATTGCTACCCGACTTCAACTACAACCAGACGCCCTGAAAGGGTAATCTTTATCGACCGTTCGCAGTCGCGTAAGCCGGCACTGTCTTCACAGTCTTAATAATCCGGGCAGCTACCTTGTAAGGATCTGCAGCGGAATTAGGACGTCTGTCTTCAAGCCAACCTTTCCAATTATTTTCAACCGTTGCAATCGGAATACGAATAGAAGCTCCACGATCGGATACACCGTAAGAGAATTTATCCATCGATTGGGTTTCATGTTTACCAGTAAGACGTAAATGGTTATCAGCACCATATACTTCCATATGTTCTTTTACATAAGGAGCGAAAGCCTGACACACGGTGTCGTATACATCTTTCGATCCGCAGTTACGCAATAGATCATTTGAGAAGTTAGCATGCATGCCAGAACCGTTCCAATCCGTTGCACCAAGAGGTTTGCAATGCCAGTTAATAGCGATGCCATATTTCTCAGCAGTTCTTTCTAAAAGATAGCGAGCAACCCAAACTTGATCGCCAGCAGCTTTTGCACCTTTGGCAAAAATCTGAAACTCCCATTGTCCTGTTGCTACTTCAGCATTTATTCCTTCTACATTGATTCCTGCTTCGATGCAAAGATCAAGATGCTCTTCTACAATCTCGCGACCAAAAGCATTCTTTGCGCCAACGGAGCAATAGTATGGACCTTGTGGTGCAGGGAATCCGCTTGATGGAAAACCAAGAGGTTTATCTGTTTCAGTATTCCATAAAAAATATTCTTGTTCGAATCCAAACCAGAAATCATTGTCATCATCTTCAATAGTAGCGCGACCATTGGTTGGGTGTGGAGTTCCATCCGGACTCATTACTTCGCACATTACCAAGTATGCATCTTTGCGAGCAGGGTCTGGGAAAATCGCTACCGGCTGAAGTAAACAATCAGATGAACCACCCGGTGCTTGTTCAGTAGAGCTTCCATCGAAGCACCACACCGGACAGCTTTCCAATGCGCCATTAAATTCTCTTACAATTTTTGTTTTGCTGCGAAGGCTCTGAGTTGGTTTGTATCCATCGAGCCAGATATACTCAAGTTTTGATTTTGACATATTCGTTGTAGTTACGTTTTGATTGTTATTGTAAATCCCGGATGACCGTCTGAAGTATCATCCGGGTTTTGTTTAATAATTAGAATTTGTAAACTGCGGCAAGCGTAAACGTTAACATTGTGTTTGTTGCTTCAGCAGTGTCTGAATCCTTTTTGGTATAACTATCTTCAGCCATTGCGTCCAATCTAACTTCTGGTATTATTCTTAGATTTCCTGACATAATATTTCCTGATAAAGTAAATTCTGTTACGCTTCCATTACCATCAGCATCCAGTGTGAAAGGAGTTACTACAGGGTAACCATTCTTCGCTATGAAATGCTCAGCTCTTAACCCAAGAGCAAAATTTTCTGACAGTGTTAACTTTGGATACAATGCAATTCCATAAAATTGAACTGGATCAAGACCTGAATCATCAGCTGCAATAGTTCGGTATGATGCATTTGCTCCTAAGTAAAAAGACTCACTTAATGTCCATCCGGTAGTCAAGTCTGCCTGAAAAAGATTGCCGAAGATGTTGTCAGTAGGATCAGCATAATCTTTATCCTTTCCATCAGGATCGCCATATAAAAAATTCAACCAAACACCACCGTTTCCATTTACATACCCAACCTGAGCACCTGCTGTATAGGTACTCACTGGATTAAATTCGACAAGATCCGTAGGGTTCATGATGGCAAGTTTTGCGACCATACCATTTTTGAAAGTGAAATCAGCTTTTAAGCCAGTGTGATTGAAGGGTCCGTTTGTGAATAAATAAGAAGTAGAATAATGAGTATTCGGTACAGGTGTGATTGTTTCCATACCAACGAAAGTATTGAACTGACCTAAGTTTAAGGTAACTACATCATTAAACTTGTAGTAGGCGAACGCTTGGTTAATAATGCGCTGACCGAAACTAGGGTTACCCGAAAAAGAATAGGCTGGTCCAAACACAGCATCATAACCTCTTGGTCCGAAAACCAAGTCAGCAGTAAAACCAACCTTTTCTCCAGCATATGATCCTATCAGATTCACCATACCGATTGAAAATCCTTTTAAGTTGGAGAATGATGTACCTGGTGCAACTTCTTCTGTATTAAGAGAAGCATGGAAATAGGTGTCAACTGATCCGGAAAGGGTAAAGGTCTTTTCCTCTTTCTTCGGTTCTTCTGCTGCCGGTGCAGGGTCTTGTGCAAAGCTCAATTGGTATGTGATAAGTAGGGCTACTAATAAAAGACTTCGAAGTAATAAACTTTTCATAATGATTAAGGGGTTTGATTGATAGTTTTGATTTTTTTTAAAGAATCAGCTTAGGTTAATGAGATATTTTTTCAAAAATTCGCCCGGTTTTTCGAGCCGGACGAATTGAGTTTATCAGGCAAATTCTTCCTTTAGCGGGTACAGATTTTCGCCATGCTGACTGAAATCGGAACCCACTTTCTTTTCTTCTGCAGAGATCCTCAAGTTGAAAATCAGGTCAACGACTTTCAATATGATGAACGATCCGCCTACAGTGTAACCCACAACAATGGCAAGCGCTTTCATGTGTACGATGAACAAGGCAGTGTCACCAAAGAAAAGTCCGTTACCCGTTGTATTCGCACCGTTTACAGCGGTGTTTGCCAGTAAAGCAGTCATTACCATACCTACTAGTCCACCCACACCGTGGCAAGGGAATACATCCAAAGTATCTTCCAAAGAAGTCTTTGATTTCCAATGCACCACTATGTTACTGATGATGGCAGCAAATGTTCCGATGAATAAACTGGATGGGATTGTTACAAAACCGGCAGCAGGTGTAATAGCAACAAGACCTACAACTGAACCAATACAGAATCCAACAGCAGATGGTTTCTTGCCGCGAGCTGCATCAAATAAAACCCATGCAAGACCAGCAGCAGCAGCGGCCGTGTTGGTTGTAGCAAAAGCAGAAGCAGCTAAAGTTCCAGCACTCAATGCACTACCTGCATTGAAACCGAACCATCCGAACCATAATAGACCTGTTCCAAGCAATACGAAAGGAATGTTGGCTGGTGAAATCGTTGTTTTCTTTTCTGTTTTATCTCTTAAGTAGATAGAGGCAGCCAGGGCAGCAAAACCTGCTGACATGTGTACTACTGTTCCACCAGCGAAATCAAGCACTCCCCATTTGAAAAGGAAACCTTCAGGGTGCCATGTCCAGTGTGCTAATGGAGCATAGATTAATAAAGAGAAAAGAACAAGGAATAATAAGTATGACTTAAACTTGATACGCTCGGCAAAAGTACCGGTGATCAAGGCTGGCGTAATGATAGCGAACTTCAATTGGAAGAATGCGAACAATACTAAAGGAATAGTAGGTGCAAGTGACCAGGGTTTTCCATCCAATACATTCTGGAACATGAAGAAGGTTGTAGGATCACCAATAAGACCGCCTTGAGATTCTCCAAAGGCGAGGCTGAAACCAACCACGATCCACAAAACACTAATAACGCCCATGGCGATAAAGCTTTGCAGCATTGTGGCAATGATGTTCTTGGTATCAATCATTCCACCATAGAAGTAAGCTAGCCCGGGAGTCATAAGTAGAACCAAGGCAGTGGCGGCTAACATCCACGCAACATCACCGGAATTGATACCTTCGGTAATGATCTGTTTGGGAACCGCTGGCATAAAGACCGCCATAATACTTATGGCGATGAGTAAGACCAGAAAGACAATTGATTTTTTCATAAGCGTTTAGTTTTTGGTTGTAGTACGTACTGGGCGTCTTAATATTTGTCACAATTATTTAACATATAGGGTAAAAATTAAACCGGTTTTGAATAAAAATTGCCGAAATCGTTGTAGTTCAGGTATAATTTCAACCGAAAACGGTAGGAGATTGTAAATTTGGTAACAGATTGGGTGTTGATGATTGTAAAACAGTCTTCCGGTTTATTCTTAATTTCCCCAATAAGATTTCTGATTTGTGCCTAAATGCCGAATTACAATTGGTTTTAAGTTTCTATAAGCCTCGTTAAAATCGGCCCTGTCCAGTCTCTTGCGATGTGGCTCAGCAGTGAAAATGAAAGCGGTATGATTTGACCTTATATGACAACTTTTTATATTGATACGTGTCGCTATCAGTGCATTATCACTCCCGAACCCGGTTCCAAGAGAGCAAGCTTCCATACACCTTACAGCGACCTTATACAGACCTTATAGCGACCCAGCGTTCTGTATCCATCCTGTATGTCTTCTATAGTTTCCCATTCCTGCCACGAGGGTGACTTCAATACGCCAAACTCCAACAACAGTAAAAGGTGAAAAAAAGAAGCAAAGCCATAGGCTTGTAACCGATGATGGGTAAGAGCTTTTATGTCATTTTCTTTTATCGGAAAGTTGTCTAGCTTGAAACGGTCAAACAAAGATTATGAAGAAGTTCATTACAATCCTTTTAGTCTCTATTGCATTCTCAGGGTATGCCCAAGACGAAAGTGTAAAGAAAGCACCTGAAGTAAAAGATGGAGACGGTCCATATCCCCAATTGATTATTCGTGGCGTCATGTTGATTGATGGAACAGGCGCACCGCCCATTGGCCCGACTGATATTGTGGTGAAGCAAAATAAAATTGTCTCTATTGAAACGGTTGGCTATCCAGGTGTAGCCATTAATCCTGATCGCAGGCCAAAGCTTGAGCCAGGTGGAAAGGAATTAAATGCAGAGGGAATGTATCTGATGCCGGGCTTTATCGATATGCATGGACATATCGGTGGAGATCACGCGCCCCTTGCAGAATATGTATTTAAACTTTGGATGGCGCATGGCATTACCACCATTCGTGATCCATCAGCAGGAAATGGTTTGGGTTGGGTGCTCGATCAAAAGAAGAAAAGCGCAGTAAACTCTATTACTGCTCCTCGAATTCTAGCATACACAGCATTCGGGCAAGGAAGCAAGGAAAGAATTTCTACACCTGAGCAAGCCGTTGCGTGGGTAGTTGATAATAAAAATAAAGGCGCTGATGGAATTAAGTTCTTTGGGGCGGCACCGCAGATTATGGATGCTGCTTTGAGAAAGAATAAAGAATTGGGTTTACGCTCTGCTTGTCATCATGCTCAAATGGGTGTTGCGCGCTGGAATGTTGTTAACTCTGCGAAAGCGGGATTGACTTCCATGGAGCATTGGTATGGCTTACCTGAAGCGTTGTTTACTGATCAGACGTTGCAGAATTATCCACTCGATTTTAATTATCAAAATGAGCAACATCGTTTTGAAGAAGCCGGAAAACTTTGGAAGCAGGCAGCACCTCCATATTCAGAACAATGGAATAAGGTAATGAATGAATTGCTCGCGCTTGATTTTACGATCGATCCTACCTTTAATATTTATGAAGCGAATCGTGATTTGCAACGGGCACGCAGAGCGGAGTGGCATGAGGATTATACGTTACCAAGTTTGTGGGCATTTTATCAGCCGAGCAAAATTTCCCATGGCTCGTATTGGCATCACTGGGGAACGGAGCAAGAAATAGAGTGGCGGGAAAATTACAGATTATGGATGACCTTTGTTAATGAATACAAAAACAGAGGAGGCCGGGTAACAACTGGTTCTGACTCTGGGTTTATTTTTCAACTTTATGGTTTCGCATACATACGTGAACTAGAATTGTTACGTGAGGCTGGATTTCATCCATTGGAAGTGATTCGCTCTGCAACCTTGTATGGCGCCCAAGCACTTGGAAAAGAAAAGGAGATCGGAACGGTAGAACTCGGCAAGCTTGCTGACTTTGTAATTGTCGAAGAAAATCCTCTTCAGAATTTTCAGGTGTTGTATGGAACAGGTGCTATTAAGCTAACAGATGATAATAAAGTAGTCCGTGTAGGAGGTGTAAAGTACACCGTGAAAGACGGGATCATTTATGACGCCAAGAAGCTCCTGGCCGATGTAAAAAAGATTGTAGATACTGAAAAAGCGAAGAGCGGTTTTGTGCTGAAACAGCCCGGTGTAAATTAATCTCAAAGAGAAATTGCAAATGGATACACCAGAAGCTATTCCGGATGGCAATGCATTGGTTACGTTGGTTTCCATGAAAATACCATTTGGAAAGTACAAGGGAAGTTTACTTTGTGATTTGCCGATACACTATCTGGAGTGGTTTGCCAAGAAGGGGTTTCCTGCAGGAAAGCTGGGTATGTTGCTTGCTACGATTTATGAGATTAAGCTCAATGGTTTGGAGTATCTGCTTGAGCCATTGAAGAAAACAAATTCAGGTAGGTTGTAAATGTAGTTGCATCCTTACGATGCGATGATTCTATTATACTATAATAGTCGGGTCTGCTTTTTGTACGGTTCCGTTTTGATCTGGACTACCTAATATTCGGATTTCTTCCCTACAGCTAACGAGGACCACATCGTCAAAGTCGTTTTGCCTAAACCTTTCATTGAAAAGTTAACGCTAGCTCTTCCGATCAATTGTTAGGCAATTATCAGATGTTGTGAATAAAGTATTGTGCAATCGTGTTAGTTTAAAATTTACCCTATATCTATTTTTTTTAGTGTTATTTTAACTAAATAGGGTTGAAAATTAGGCATGTAACGATAAAAACGATATAAAATTTCACAATTATAGTACGAAACAAACCTAACCATGAAAAAAGTAGAAGCAATCATTAGAACTGCAAAGTTCGAGGAAGTACACACGGAGCTTGCCAAAATTGGTATAAGCTTTATGACCTTTTCGGAGGTTAAGGGTATTGGTATGGAGCACCCTTCATCTCAGCAATATCGAGGAACCACATTCGATGTTGGCTTTATTCCAAGAACCCGATTGGAAATTGCTATTCCAACAAGCAAGCTCGATGCAGTGGTTGAGTGCTTACTTAAAACAGCCTATACCGGAAAAGTAGGTGATGGGAAGATTTTCATCTACGACATAGCGGATGCCTATAGAATTCGCACAAAGGAGAAGGGTGATAAAGCTTTATAATCAATCAAACTCAATCTTATCTTAAAAAAATTAATACCTATGAATACTAAACCTACCTACTCAACATCTACTTCTGAAAAGCTAAGGGGAAAGGGTTTCCCTAAGGCGCTATGGCCTGCACTTGTCTTTGTTCTTCTTAGTATAACAATGCCGTCATTTGCTCAAGACGCTGCTGCCCCGGGTCCTGAGCCATCGCTTCCACAGAGCGTAGCGAATATTATATGGCTTTGCCTTTGTGCATTTCTTGTGTTCTTTATGCAAGCTGGATTTGCTATGGTTGAAACGGGTTTAACGCGTGCGAAGAATTCGGTAAACATCATGATGAAGAACTTACTTGATTTCTGTTTTGGCGCTGTTCTTTTCTGGGGAATAGGATATGCCATTATGTATTCAAGTGGTGATTCTAATTTTTTTGGTTTTGATTCGGCTCTGTCTTTTCTAGCCTCAGCAGATGCACCAACTGACTTGTCTGGATATAGCACAAGTGCCGCATGGTTATTTCAAGTAGTATTTGCCGCTACTGCTGCAACTATTGTTTCAGGAGCAATGGCAGAAAGAACGAAGCTTATTTCTTATCTGATTTACTCTTGCGTTATTTCAGCGGTAATCTATCCGATTAGCGGACATTGGATATGGGGCGGTGGATTTTTGAGTGATATGGGTATGCGTGATTTTGCAGGATCAACGGTTGTTCACTCTGTTGGAGGCTGGGCTGCATTAGCGGGTGCAATATTGGTAGGACCTCGCTTAGGAAAATACAATAAGGATGGATCGATCAATGCGATCACCCCACACAATATGCCATTGGCCGCCTTAGGAGTTTTCATCTTATGGTTTGGCTGGTACGGATTTAATCCGGGCTCCACTTTGCTTGCCATTGGAGGTGTTTCGCACGTTGCTGTTACCACAACGCTTGCTGCTGCTACGGGTGCTATTGGAGCTTTAATTATCTCCTGGATTGTTTTCAAGAAGCCAGATTTATCAATGACATTGAATGGAACGCTTGCCGGACTCGTTGCAATAACAGCTCCTTGCGCTTCTGTTAGTACAGGAAGTGCTGTGATTATTGGACTTATCGCTGGTGTGCTGGTTTTTTATTCTTGTTTATTCTTTGAAAGAATTTTAAAAATTGATGATCCAGTTGGAGCTGTTAGTGTGCATGGAGTTTGTGGAGCGTTTGGTACTCTATGCGTTGGGCTCTTTGGTCAGCGGGCCATTGACGTTCAGTATTGGTCAGAAGAAACTGCAATCAAAGATGGTTTATTCTTTGGTGGCGGCTTTGAGCAACTTGGAATTCAGGCGGTAGGAGTTGGAACTGTGTTTGTTTATGCTTTTGGTGCGATGTTGATTATTTTCTTCATCATTAAAAAGACCATTGGTTTGCGCGTAAGCGATGCTGAACAAATGGAGGGTCTTGACCTTGGTGAGCATGGTAACGTGGCATATGGAGGATTTGTGTTCGAATCAACTGGACCAAATGCTACAATATCAAACGACACAAAAAAATAACGTAATTATGAACAATCAATGAATTGTTATCCCCAATCGTTGAGATAAAATAGCCCAGTCAGAATTCTGACTGGGCTATTTGTTTATCGGGATGAAAATATTTCTTTCCTGAATTGTGTGATACATGACTAACTTACCTCTGTTTTTAAATTGATCACATGAAGAAGAAAATTGGAATTGGTTTGTTGACTGCTTTGATCTTACTGCAATTTGTTCGCCCGACCCGAAATGTTTCAGAACAAATTATCACGGAGAATGATATCTCAAAGAAATATGCCATCGCTGACCCCGTTCATCAGATACTGGTAAAGAAATGTTATGACTGTCATAGTAACAATACGCACTATCCATGGTATACCAACATTCAACCCGTTGGTTTGTGGATGCAGCATCATGTAAATGAAGGAAAGGAAGAACTTAACTTTTCCGAATATAAAGCCTATTCGGAAAGAAAAGCTTACCATAAGCTTGAAGAAATTTTTGATGCCACTAATGAAGGTTGGATGCCCCTTGATTCTTATTTATGGATTCACAAGGAAGCCAAGATAAGTCAGGAAGATAGAGATGCTATTAATGATTGGATCAAATCATTAGGCCTTTCGTTTGAGAAGAAGCAGAAATCACATCAATAAAAAAGCGTTTTAATTTTTTGAGGAAGCCTAAACCTTACCTTCTTTGAGTATATCCTCCAAACGGTAATAGACTTTAAGTCCGCGCTCTTTTGCTATTCGCACATCTTGATCGGCACCTTTTGATTCACCTTCTAAACGAAGTACGGCATCACATTTGGTAAGCAAGCGTTCGGCAACAGGGTAAGCAATTTCATCATAGATTGAATCGCCTGGTTTTTTAGAACCTGCCACTCGAAGTAAAGGTAAAGCCACCCACTCGCCAATCATTGGAATATGTCCTGCTCGAAACAATGGCAGAGACACTTCTTCTAATCGTCTTAAGTTTTTTTTCATCAATTCGGGTTGATCGTTTGTGCCGCTGCGATGCGGACCTGCAATAAGTATGAACATAGTTGTGTTTTTTGTTGAGGCAAAGGAAATACATATGGAAAAGAATATCCTTAAGGTATATTAAGAAATCACTTTGCTTTCTTTTTTCTGATCACACTTAGAAACTCTGGTGTAATGCCTAAGTATGAAGCGATTTGTTTTAGAGGGACGCGTTGATAAACGTGTGGATACTTTGCCACAAAATTTACATATCGTTCTTCTGCTGGCAATGTTAAATTTTGTGTTGTTCGCAATTGCTCTCTTATGTAAGAGTTCTGCATCAGGATTCGAAAAACCCGTTCAAATTTTGGAACCTTTATATAGAGCTCATCCAGATCGTTCTTTTGCAATTCAAACACAACGCTATCTTCAAGGGCTTCTATGTTTACAATGACGGGATTACCAGCTGCAAATCCATGAATATCCGTTATCCACCAATCCTGAACAGCAAACATGATGACGCGCTCGTGAAAATCTTTATCATGACAATAGGCACGTAGAATACCCGAATGAACATAGTTGATAGTTGAACAACGATTGCCTTCCTGTAAGAGGAATGTTTTCTTTGAGATTTCTCTAATCGTGAGTAGAGAAATGAAATGATCGATCTCAGTTTTCTCTAGAGTTACATGTTTGCCAATGTTTTTTAAGATAGAATCAAAATCCATTTTAAATACCCTTCATTTAAATACTGTAGTTAACTCTTACTTAAAAACAGTTTATTTTCCTCCAGGCAATCGCTAAGTTGTTTATAAATCTTCACCATGTTTTCGTTGGATAGATTACTGCCAAGGGCGTTAATGATGCGCTGTGATAATGTTCCGTTTGTAAGAATCACATCGAGTACTGATTTACATTCTTTAATTGCAGCATTCCCATTGTGAAGAAGATCATCAACAATGTGTTTCCATAAAGCCCCTGCTGTTGCAGAGGATGATGGAAAATTAAATGCACGGAGGTAATCACTATTGTTCAATTGCGCATCTTGTGCTTTTGATGCAGTTTGATCAAGCATTGCGACAAGCGATTCCGTTGTCCAGGTGGTTTGTGTTTTGTAATCAATGAATCGTTCAGCTACTAATGCTTTAATGGTTTCTATTACTAATGTAACAATTGCAATATCAGCAGCAGGACATTCTTGTATGTCCATAACACGAATTTCAATGGAGCCGCGATCAAAGCGTGCCATGGCACCTCGTGAGTTTACCCAAATTGGATCTAGTATTTCTTCAGGATCAAATGGAGCAATGTCGCTTCTTATTTTTTTGTAAATGGTATTTTCATAATCAATCTCTGAGAAGACGGGTTCGGGAATGATTTGACCCGTAATGGAAGGAATACGAATCTGATTGACTTTGTAGTAGGTCAATCGTGTGTCCAATACACCTGTGCGTTTGCTTTCAAGAATCGGAGAACTGGCGCAGAGTGCAGGAAGAATAGGAAGTACTAACCGAATGGCAGCATGTAACTTTGCAAATTCTTCATCACCCGAAAACGGCAGGTTGAGGTGAGTGCTTTGCAAATTAGACCAACCATGTCCGCGACAGTCAAAAATCTTATTGTAGACGGCATACACTTCATTGCTATCATGAGGCCATAACTTTGTTTCGGTCGATGGATTCATAAACGGATGTGCAGCTGTTGGCATTAGCATGGCATTCCATTTTTTTAAAATCGTATTAATGTATTTTACATTTTCAGCAAATTGCTTCATCAATGTAGGTAGATCGCTTTCTGTTCTCGTTGATTTTAACTCAACAACATGCAATACCAACTCATTCGACCAACTGACTATTCCTTTCTCAACATCGCTACCGTATTGACCCAACTCATGTTTGAGTAATTCGTCTGTGACGGGTTTAATCTTTAAGGTGTCGCGGTCTACAATCATGTATTCCAATTCGACACCAAAGGCTTGAAATAAGTGAAGCATGTTGTATTATTTAGTTATGGAATTGATTTATGATTTGCGATTTAAGATTTGTCGTACCGTAACATCATTTGTCCATTTTGATTTTATTCAGAAATACATCCATAATGGTGGTGTATAATTTCTCTTTTAGAATTTTGTCTTCAATGCCTGAATCAATGTTGGGATTATCGTTTATTTCAATCACATAAAATTTGCCATCTACTTCTTTCATATCAACACCGTACAGACTCTTGCCAATCAATGCTGTTGCTTTCAATGCAGTTTTCAAAAGCCCCGATGGAGCCTGATCCACCGCAATAGATTCTACAGCGCCTTCCTGATTTTGTTTCTCAGTATTCCAGTTTACAATTTGCCAATGCGCAGTGGCCATAAAATATTTGCATACATATAGAGGCTGACCATCTATAATGCCAACACGCCAATCGAAAGGTGTAGGTAAGAACTCTTGTGCAATAAGTAATTCTGATTTTTGAAACATGGTGCTGCATACATGTTTGTATTCGTCAGCATCGTGGATTTTAAAAACGCCTTTGCTGAATGCACCGTCAGGCTGTTTTAGAATAAAGGGGAAAGCCAATTTCTCAGGAAGACTTTTGTAATTCTCTTTGCTGATGGCAAATGATTTTGGTGTGAGAATTTTATTGGCTGTCAGTAATTCATTGAGATAAACTTTGTTGGTGCATTTTAAAATGGATTCGGGATCATCGATCACAGCCAATCCTAACGACTGCGCTTTTTTTGCAAAGCGAAAGGTATGATGATTTACATAGGTTGTTTCACGAATGAATAGCGCATCGTATTGAATCAATTCATCAAAATCATTCTTTGTAATCAGCTCCACGTTAAAGCCTGCCTGATCACCAGCCTTCATAAATTTCTGAATAGCCTTTTCGTCAGAGGGTGGATTAGTGTCCGTAGGATCAATTAAAATAGCCAGATCATATTTCTTTTTATCAGGACGAACATCGCGCTTGCGTTGTAGATATTTCTCCAGCGCCATACGTAAGATTGCTTTGTGTTCTTCTTCTACTTCGCCCAAGCTTAGAGGCTTTATGCTTTGCAAAACCCATTTGCTTCGTTTGGCAAACGTAGCACTCAATGACGGAGCCTGAATGTATTGAAATAATTGTTTGCTGAGTTTATTGAGATGTTCATGCTGGGTGATACCAAAGAAAATATCAAACTCAACTTTATCCTGCATTTCATTTTTAAAAGCGGATTGAATAAGATCATCAAAATCCTGTGAGTCTTCCCGAAGTATGGACGGGAAACGCATGTCCTGAATAGTAGATACACCCGGAAGAACTTTGTGTTTTCGTGCTTCGGCCAGCAGTGATACGTAATAGCCTATGCTCTGATATTGATAGGACTTACACAAATTGATAACCTTTAGTCCTTTGGTTTGCTGATACTCTTCGCCTGAAATGTATTTTGAAGGTGTAATTACCTCTACATCTTCATGATTGAATTTCCAATGATCAGGATTCTCAACAATAATCAGTTTGGGCATCATGGTTAACGGGTTTTTATTTTGTTGATGAGGTTAGATTCATGTTTCGTTATTTCATAAAACATTTATTCTTCAGCTTTTGCACCCGGCATTCTACTCTTTATCCATTTGATTTGTCCGTTGTGATTGGATTCATGTTCACAAACATGGAACCATTTGCAATAATTGTTAGTAGGTTTATCCTGAAAGAAATGAGGATCAACTTTCGCAAGCCATTTGTCATCTCTCTTTTTAAATTCTTCTATGGTTTTAGCACGTGTTTCATTCAGAATGTTTACATAATAATCCGGTGTATTTCCTTTTATGGATTCTCTTCCCTTGTCCCCTAGACTCATCGCGGCATCCCAGTTAATTTTTCCATCTCCTTTGAAATCAATTTTCCATTCGAACGTGCTGATCTGATAATTCCGCTCGGTGGCTGCTAAATGCAAAAGCATCGCACCAACTGTATTTGACTTTGCATCATGAAGATAATCGAGATCTTCAACCTTCATATTTTCTACTGACATCAGCATTACGGTTCTCATCCACGTCATCATCGATAAAAGAGTTCCTATTTGCGGACTGAATCCATCACGCGGTCCAATAATATGAATACTTTCCTCAGGTGCATTTGGAGTTGTATACCCAATTGTTGGTATCAGACTTAAGCCGGCAATACCTGCTCCTACAGAAAGCGATGTTCGAACAAAACCTCTTCTATTCATTTGATTGCTCAGCGGTTTCATAGTCGTGCGTATTTAAAGGTGATATGAATTTACAATCCCAATTTATCCATTTTATCTTTTTCGTAATCACCATCCTCAGCTGGATAGCGAAGTATCGTTTCAAATTTTCCAGACTCCTTTGCCAAGGCCCAAATCAGACTTTCTCCTGCTGGAATTGTTCCCGGAGTTTTTGTAAATATTTCGTCAGCGTAAGCTGCCTCTCCATCAATGATCTTCCATCCCTTTTCTTTAAACATTTTAATTAGATCGCCCAAGAATAAGGATGCTGCAAGGTTGTGATGCAATAGTATAGTGTGCTTGATATGACGACCTGTCAATTTAAAAGCAAGATCATCATAATACATTGCTCTATTATATAGGTGCTTCAGATAGAACTTTCTGAAACCTTCAATATCGGCTTTGGGATTTGCCTTTAATCGATTTCTTAACCTGCTATCAATGTACCAATCGGAGGCATCGATGGTGACGTGACCATTTTTGTAATGATGCTCGTTCATAAACGCTCTAAAAAGTTGTACTTTCTCATTTGTCTCACCCTCTTTCAAATAAGGGAACCGAAACATTGGAAAGTAATTCGTTAGCTTATTAATGATCGTGTCGGTGCTTAGAAGTTCGTATTTGAATTTTTCAAAGGACACAGTCTTGCTATTGTAGTTGAGATGCGAAAAAGTATGATTACCTATTTTGTGACCTTTGTCATTCCAACTCTTTAATAGGAATTGGCCTTTGCTATCTAATTTGTTAAACCCCGTTACAAAAAATACAGTTTTGATTCCTGCATTGTCTAAATGATCCAGTAGCATTTTATTCCATTGCTCAAATGGATAGCCCGGCATATCATCCGTTACACCGTCATCAAACGTAAAACTGATGGTGGGTTGCGCACATATTGGGTAAACTGAAATGATAAGAAGCAATGCGAGCAACTTGATTCTATTCATGCTTTTCAATTTTAGATGTATAGCGCTTTTAAGCATGAAGTGACTTAATTCTTGTTTTGATTTTTTCCTTTCCGTGGTTCGATCACCAGAAGATTTGCATCATAGGTAACGATGCCCAGCATTATACTGTTAATCAATCGTGAGAAACTTACGCTATACACTTGTCCTTTTCCTAATGGATTTGGTTCCATAGGATCCGATATGTAAGCACAATTTTTATCTTCGTCATAACCGGTGATAACAACAAAGTGTCCTGCGGGTTCTCCTTTTATACTATCATAAATATCAAACTGTGGGATCTCACGAGCGGTGCCATACAAATAAGTAGCGCTTAATCCAGTCAGAATAGGAATGGATCGTTTGAGATAATCTTTTATTAAATCTTCATCCAATTCCACGTTGCGTAACTCACCTCCTGATTCGAGAAATTTGATGTAAGCCTGTGATGCCACCATTAGTTTTCTGCGCTTGTATTTAAATTCCATTTGCTCTTTTAAATACTGCACCATTTTTTTTGATGAGTGTTTAAACCAGGTAGGATCAAATACATTCAGATTATAAGTATAGATGTGTGCTTTATATCCCTGCTTCAATGCATGATTGCCTAACATCACAGCCAACGTTCCGCCCAGCTTCAGTTGCTTTACTTCCTTAATAACTTGTTTTAATGGAATGGTCTCTCCATAATAATTATAGAGTGCATGTAAACAGGTTGGCCCACAAGTAACTTCATCCGGCTGCGCCTGAATATCAAAACCTAAAACGAGTTCTTTATGCATGGATTGTGTTTAAGACCCGCCATCACGCTGCGATCTTTAAGATTTTTGTAATGATCAGATCGAATACCTCTACTAAGATCAACAAGATGATGATGTATTCCAATAAATTACTTTCGCGTTGATGAATGATTTCACGAAACACGGAAAGATTGTCTTCAATAATGCGAAGCGTGTATTCTACTTCACTAAACCGAACACGTAAATCGAAATGCTTCATTAGCCCTTGATGGAGTTTATCAAGGTATTCGTCATCCCACACGAGGTCGGGCGCATCGAAGATGTAAATGTTTTCGGCAATGTCGTTTTGAGTATTCAATGCACGACCCAAAAATCGCATCATATTCTTGCGACTGATCTTCAACTTACCTGTGCGTTCCAATTGATCAGCAAAACCTTTCACTTCTGTCAATAGATTTTCGGTAACTCCGTGATAGTGATCAAGGGCTACCGATTGCGCAAGGTTAAACATCGTGATGCGAATCACTTTTGAGTCGACTTTATCTACGGTGAGCTCATCAAACTCAAAAACAATTCCACTGTTTTCCTGCACATTGATTTCATGGTCATCCCGCATCCAGCTGTTACTGGGGTCTCGTTGAAACGACTGAACGGTTTTAATCGCCCATTTCATTTCATCTTCGGTATAACCCGAAAACACTACCACACCAAAGTTGAAAAAGTATTGATACTTCTGTCCGGCAAATTCATAGAACAACTCAGATGAAGAGTCGGCCAAGGGCTTGATGTCGAGAAAAGCTTTGATGGCTTTTATATCAAATTGATTGGCAACAAGGAATGCAGAGAGTTTAACGTTTTGTGGCATAGAATCGCCTTTTACGAAAGATATACATTTAAGAACAACCGTAAAAGCCGGGTTTCGATCGCCTCATCCGTTTATAACTCCGATTATGGAACAAGAATGAAGGTTTATAAAGATGATTATAAATTAACAGGGTAACCATTTCAGATTGTAAGAATTTGCAAGAACTTGCGCTCAACTTTTTTAGATATGAAAATGAGAATTATAATCCTTGCCATCAGTTTTACATTCCTTAGCCTTAATGGTTTTAGTTGGGGCGCCACCGGACATCGAGCCACTGGTTACGTTGCTGAAAAATACCTTAGCAAAAAAGCAAAGAAAGAACTCGAACGCATTTTGAAAGGCCAGTCGATTGCTATGGCCAGTACCTGGATGGATGATATTCGATCAGACTCTACTTACGATTATGCATCGGATTGGCATTGGGTAACGATTCAGGATGGAGAGACTTATGCCGCAAGTGAGAAGAACGCAAAGGGTGATGTAATCGAAACGATCGAACGCATTGTTACTGAATTGAAATCAAAGAAGTTAAACGCAAAGCAGGAGGAAGAGCATGTTAAAATGTTGATTCATTTAATTGGTGATATTCATCAACCTCTTCATGTTGGTGGTGGAAATGATCGCGGTGGAAATGATATAAAGGTAACGTGGTTTCGTACCGATAGTAACCTTCATCGTGTTTGGGATAGCGATATGATCGATGACACAAAATTAAGCTACACCGAATTGGGTCAGTCTTTAATTGCACCCGATGCTGTTACGCTCGCAAAGTGGCAGAAATCTTCTGTGCGCGAATGGGCTGATGAAAGTATGAGCTATCGCAAACAGGTATATGATTATGGAAATGGAAAACTTGGTTATTTATATTCCTACAAATATTTTCACATTGCTCGTCAACGAATCAATCAGGCAGGCGTTCGTCTTGCGGCTGTATTGAATGAGATTTATAAATAAAGAGTAGTTAAATAAAACAAAAAATGCCAGATTATGAATCTGGCATTTTTTGTTTTATGTTGAAGGGATTATTTCTTTCTTACGTAAATATCTCCATTGTAATTCTTCATTGAGATCTCGGCACCACCTCCATTTACATCACCGTATTTCCACTCATCGACTACAACTTTATATACTCCTGACTTAGCATCTTTCTTTTGAATAGGACCGGTGCTTTTGATGTTCATATCAAAGCCAGTAAAAATTTCACCTTGCTCAGTCTTCATTTTCAGAGATGCTTTCAGCGTGGCTGGAAAAGTAATGTCAATATCTCCATTGAATGTTGAGTATGACATCGGTGTTCCATCTGTTACCTTATCGAATGTTACTTTTATCTCACCATTGTAAGACGTAGCCACTACAGAGCCTGAAATATTCAATGCTGTGATGCCACCGTTGTAATTTGTCAATTCCACTTGACCTTGTATATTGGTAATCATCAAATCGCCATCGTTGTATGTGCTTACCTCCAGATCAAAACCAGAGGGCACTTCAATCTCTACATTTATTTTATGGTTCCATGAATCGGATTTCACTTTGACTGCATTTGCATTTTCTGATACTTCAAGATCAATGCCACCACCCGAAATTCGTTTCAAACCATCTTTCGATTTTGGTTTATCTGAACCCCCGTTGATATCTACTCTGACATCCACACGGTGATTGTGTTTATCGTCATTGTCGTTATCATTATCATTCTCATTATCGTTGTCATCCTCATCATCTTCGACTGATTTATATTTTACCAATACATCTTTGCGAGCGGTTCCTTTTACTGTAATGGAGCCATAGTTGATGTTGGCTTTCAGCTTTCCACGTTTTGCCGGATCGCTCAGCGGAACTGTAAATTCGTTAGCTTGGGCCGATGCAATGGAAGATGTAATCAGTATTACTCCGAATGTAATGAGTATAATTCCGATTATTAATATTTGCTTTTTCATAATTCCGATTTTAATTTTCTGTTGGTCAGTACTTAATTTGTTGTGTTAGTTTTCTTTTAGATAGACGTTTCCGTTAAAGGTTTCAAAGTCGAGTAGTGCACCGCCTTTTCCAATTTTGTAGCGGTTGCCATTCACTTTATATTTTATGCCATTGCCTTCTTTTTGTTTTTCTACCAGGGCAGGCAAGGTTTCAATATGATCGATGTTAGTATAGAATTCTCCATTGAAGCTTTCAAAGCTCAAGCTCGCTGCTAAATCTTTTTTGAAGTAAGCGTTGATGTCGCCATTCAAAGTGTAAAAGCGGCACGCCTTGTCGGGATTTTGAGAGTACGTAATATCCACATCTCCGTTGATTGTACTGGCAGAAGATTCGCGAACGAGATTGCTGAGTTTAATGCTTCCATTGATGTTGTCTGCATCAACACTACCTTTCATATTCTCCACCTGAATGTCACCATCATTGATCGTACTTAACTGTAGATGAACAGAAGCCGGAACCTGAAGCGTAAAATTCAATGTATAGTCGTAATCCTCTTCACAATCTCTTCCAT
>JBDTTT010000038.1:0-43874 GCA_039930485.1 Chryseolinea sp. | reverse complement strand
TCTGCAGCCATCAGGTAAACATCAGCCAAACGAAGAAGTACCATGTTCTGCACACTCTCCAACTGAATATTATTATCAATGCCTGGATACAGATTGTGGCACCAATTCACTGGGTTGCCAGTTGTATTATCTTTTACGTTTACTGGTACATATTTCTTTTCCAGATAATAGGTTTCATTCCATTGATTATCTGCAGCCTTGACGTAGGTAAGACCCTCGTTTGGATCATCAACATAATAGATTGATCCTTTCTTTCTTAAATCCTCATTTGGCCATTCTCCATACAACCTTGGGTTAACAGGTCCGAAGCCCCATCCATGACCTATAACAAAGTGCGCTTCAGAGTCTCTCTGTCCCGTGTTAAAAAATCCGTTTACATAATTTGATTTCTCACCCCACACATTGGAAGAAAAACCAGTAAACACAACCTGATAAATATTTTCAGGGTTATTGGGTTCGCCTACCCAGCTAAGGTCATTGTCTTTCGCATATTTGTATGAATCCTGATCAATGGAGTATGGCCATTGATTTCTAAAATCAGGCACAAGAGAACGTCCACTGTTGGCAATCAAATCCTCGATCCATGTGATTACTTGTGCTTTGGTAATGGAACCACCACCGGCCAATGGTAATTCAGTTTTATTATAATACCCCGTATAAAAAAGGAATACTCTGGCCATCATTCCTTCTGCTGCCCATTTTGAGGCTCTTCCTAAATTAGCTGCATTCCACGCAGGAGTTATTGGCTCAGATGACATTGAATCGATAGCAACCTTCAGATCAAAAGCAATTTGACCATATAGTGCTTCTTCTGTGGCTCTGGGAAGATCGACAGGTTCCGTACTGAGTAACAGCGGTACTGTTCCCTGATGACCATCAATTACTTCGGGGGAACTAAACAATCTCGCCAAGTCGAAATAATAGAGACCTCGAAGAAAACTGATTTCACCAACAATTTGCTTTTTATCTGCGGCTGGTAATCCTGCCACGTTGTCTAACGATTTCAAAAGTGTATTGGCGCGATAAATACCTTGATAATATCCTGCCCATAGCCCAGACATGATATTGGTATTGGCAACTAAGAAATAATTTGCAGCTTGTGGATTTGGGTCGTGCTGACCACCGCCACCAAATCGATCATCTGACATGTATTCAGAATAAAGAAAAATGTTACCCCAGCCAGTACCAACCGTATTCTGAACTGAATAAATACCTGTTAAAGCTTGCTGAGCTTCAGCAGGAGTACCTGGAAAGTTTCCGCTCGTCTTTTTCGTAAGATCCTCACTATCCAGGAAATCACTGCATCCTGCGAAGAAGAGAATTGATGCTAAAATTAAATATATCTTTTTCATATTTTTTTATCCTATTTAAAATTGAAGAGTTGCTCCTACCATAAACGTTCTTGGGTTTGGATAAAATCCAAGATCTACGCCTTTTGACCAACCATAATTTCCGTCATCTGTACTAGTCCCAATTTCAGGATCCATACCTGAATATTTAGTGACTGTAAATAAGTTCTGAGCCGTAACGAATAGTCGGAACTGATTTAAAGGCATAGATGGTAAAAGTGTTTTGAAGTTGTAACCCAGTGTGAGGTTACTTAACCGATAATAGGATCCATTTTCAATGGAAAGATCAGAATTGAAGGTTTGGTTAATACTTGATCCGCTCGTTACTCTAGGAATTGTATTCGAAGTACCTTCACCATGCCATCTTCCCAATATTTCGGTGGTATAGTTGTTACGAGCACTACCTGCATCATGCCAGTTCCTGGCAATTTGATTTCCACCAACACCATACGAGTTAACAGATAAATCGAAACCCTTGTATGCGGCTGTTAAGTTCAAACCAAATGTATATTTCGGATTAGGATTACCTATTGAAACCTGATCAAATTCAGTAATGCCACCTACACCATCCGTGTCAACAAACTTAACATCACCTGGTACTGCATTGGGTTGAATAACGTTGCCTTCAGCGTCTTTATAATTCTGAATTTCAGCCACATTTTGGAAAATTCCAGCAGTTTTGTAACCATAGAAATATCCGATAGGATGACCAACTTCGGCACGGGCAACATACGTTCCATTACCCCAAAGCTTAACGCCTACCGCATTGATAATTCCTTGTGAATTGTCGAGTCGCATTACCTGGTTATGATTGAAACTGATGTTACCGTTTACACTGAATCTGAAATCACTACCAATGTTATCGTTATATCCGAGCGCTATTTCAACTCCTTTGTTTTCAATTTCCCCTCCATTAATAGAAGGAGCATTTTGCACACCCCAGCTGGCCAATATTGGTGCAGCCACGATCCAATCGTGAGTGGTTTTCTTATAATAGTCAAACGATAAAGTGACTTTAGAATTCAGGAAAGTTGCATCCAAACCAATATCCAATTGCTCCGTTGTCTCCCATTTCAAATTCTTATTGGGGATGTTATTTGGAAATGCTCCAAGGGATGGAGTAATCTTTGATGATCCGAAATAATAGTTTGCAAAAACGTTACTGCCCGGATTATTAAACGTGATCAAAGCCTGATCCTGATTAGGAGCAACACTTTGATTTCCATTTAAGCCCCAGCTGCCACGAATTTTAAGAAAGTCTACCACCGATTTTATTGACTCGAAAAATCTTTCGTTGGTCAACACCCAACCTGCAGAGACCGATGGAAAATTATCCCAGTTATGTCCTTGCGCCAAATTGGATGAACCGTCTCTACGCATGATAAGAGAAAGCAGATACGTGTCTTTGTAGTCATAGTTTACCCGACCGAAGAAAGACAACATGCCTCCCTTTTGCCACGGAGCCCCACTGATGGTAGCAGTAGTGTTAACATTTGCGTTCGATATCCAGGCGTGTTCGAAGTCGTTAAAAAGGCTGTTCTTATTTGAAGTACTAAGACTTTCTCCAAGTCCCCATCGTTCAGCACTTTGTCCAACCAGCACATCCAAATGATGATCATTCATTAAGGAGAATTTATAATTCAACGTGTTTGTGTTCAGCCATCCACCTAACCCTCCACTCATACTTTGAGAAACACCATTCGCAGTATTTTTATTATTAGGTCCCAAGTTGTAGGTAGGAGTCCAACCTCTGTATGAATTAAAACCAGGGCTAACTGAAAAGGCACTTCTGAGCGTAAGACCTTTCAAGGGTTGTAGTTCCGCATAGAAATTCGCATTTAGTGCATGACTCTTATTTTCATTAGACCCTCTTCCATATACCATACTTCCAACCGGGTTTGACGCAAGTGAATTCCATGGAATAGGAGAATGATAAGGATATGCAGGATCTGCTGCATCCGTTGCATACATCGGTAATAGTGGATCGGATTGTATTGTATTATAAATATCATTCCACCACATGTTTCCTGTACCAATCCCATGATTGTTTGTATAACTGTACGTTAAGTTTTGTCCAATCTTCAGGATGTCAAATTCCTTGCTGTTGCTTTTTATAATAGTATGCTCGGAATTAATCCGGAAAGTGTATCGATCATATACTGATTGCACAGGCTTTCCATAAATACCTTCCTGTGAAGTATATGACAAACCCGCTGAAAATATTGATGACTCTGATCCTCCGGCAAGTGTGAGCGCATGACTTTGGAGCGGTGCATTTTTATTTTCGATTTCCTTGAGCCAATTAGTTCCATTCCATGTTCCGTTTTGAATTCTTTCATAATCACCGGGAGCAAGTTGCGATTCCCAATCAATGGGTTTCAAACCTGAATTTACTTGTCCTTCGTTTTGAATCACCATGTACTCCTTCGCAGTGAGAAGCGGAAGTCTTTTGTATACATTTTGTGCACCATAGTATCCGTTATAAGTTACAGACATCTTCTGGCCTTTTTTTCCTCTCTTAGTAGTTACCAACACAACACCATTTGCTGCTCTTGAACCGTAAATAGCGGCTGAAGCTGCATCCTTTAAAACGTCTACTGATTGAATATCGGCAGGGTTTAAATAACTAATATCACCTCTGATAACACCATCAACTACATATAAGGGCGCTGAATTTCCAGTGGTTCCGGCACCACGAATAAGTATTTTAAAACCGGCACCAGGCTCGCCTGAAGTTTTTGTGATATTCACACCCGGAACTTGGCTTTGTAAGGCTGCGATAGGTGAGACCGTACTTAGCTTCTGGATATCATCACCCTTAACCTGAACGGTAGCGCCTGTTACCAATTTCTTTTCCTGAACACCATAACCAATTACCACAACCTCTGATAATTGTTCCATAGATTCACTTAGAGAAACATCAATTTGAGTTCTGTTACCAACTACTATTTCTTCATTGAGGTATCCAATGAATGAAAACACAATGACATCTGATGGTTTCGCCTGTATTGAAAAATCACCATTCGCATCTGTGGTTGTACCGGTAGTGCTACCTTTAATTAAGATGCTTACTCCTGGAATTGGAGAATTGTCTACTAATCCTGTTACTTTTCCTTTTACCACTTGCCCATCCTGAGCGAATGCATTCGAGCTCAATAGCATTGCTACCAAACCAAAGGCAGTAATCCTAAAGAACCGGCTTATCCACCTACAATAATTTTTAAAGTAAATATTTTCCATAATTTTTTTTCGTTCCGTAATTTTTTGAAGTCATATGAATCTATTCGTTCATTTTACAAACCAGCTATTGTTAAGAGCCGGGATTAAATCGATCGCGTTAAAATTTCAATCTTCATCGCTATCCATTAAGCATGCTATCTATCTGGTAGTAGTGGATTCCATTGAAGAGTTGACTTTAAGCCCGTGCACTAGCATCGGCTTTAGGATGCTCCATAAATTAAGGGCCTCTTTGTTTCTTCAGCATATGCTTTGGTCTTTAAGTGTAGAGATTACATTTGGACCGAAGGTATGTGGCGCGCAAGAGTACAAAGCTTGGCAAATCACCAAAATTCAGGGGACAAACGATTTCACAAACGGGTGTCCTTGATTAAAATCAATAAAAACAGGCTCAGTGCAATCTGTTATTCCATCGATTGTTTCGAAAAAAGGCTTTATTGAGGATATTTTGTTAACCTACACCCTATTGAATGATATCCAGCAAGAATATTATTGGGAAACGTTTGCAATCTGAAATCTGCTGTAGGAATTCATTAATTTAAAGGTGTCGCCATCCAACTTTGGCAGTTATAAGAGATTTCTTTTTTGTGTTCACTGAGAACCAAAGAGAACTTGTTGCAAACACGATCAGAGTAACCTCTAAACATTAGATGAGGAGTCATTCATTATCACTGTTTTCCTTTTTCGTGTCTTTTACGGTGATTGCAATTGCCTTAACGTAATCAGAAGGTATAACACCAAATAGCTTTTTAAAGCAATCGCGAAAATATTGCAAATCCGTGAATCCAACCCAGTTGGTCACCTCTGCAATTGTAAATTGATTTTGCTCTAACAGTTGTGCTGCCCGCTTCAGGCGAAGTGTACGAATAAATTCATTTCCTGACTGCCCTGTCAATCCCTTCAACTTTTTATAAAGCAGTGATTTGCTCATGCCGACATCTTTGCAAAGACCTTCGACTCCATATTTAAGATTACCCATATTTTGCTCAACACTTTCGAGCGCCTGTTTTAAAAAAACCTCGTCAATTGACGTCATCGTCACTTTACTGGGTTCAAGTGTTAGTATTTTATTGTCGTGAAACATCTTTTTCAATACCTCACGGGTATGAATAAGATTGCGCACTTTTAATTTTAGCAGGTGAGGATTAAACGGTTTAGTGATGTAATCATCTGCTCCAGTTTGAAGTCCTTCCACTTTAAAGATCAAAGAAGTTCGTGCTGTTAAAAGAATAATCGGGATATGGGATGTCTTTATATTGGATTTTAGTTGTGAGCAAAACGCAATACCGTCCATCTCAGGCATCATAATATCACTAATAATAAGGTCGGGTATTGTTTCCAGGGCCAGCATTAGACCCACCTTGCCATTGTCCGCCTCTCTTATATTGTGCGAATCTTTGAAAATTGATCCGATATATTTCCTCACTTCATCATTATCCTCCACTATCAATAGCATGGGATAATCATTTTCAAAGTGTGCCTTTTCTAATTCTATTTCATTAAACGGAGTATCTGAAACAAGAGAAGGATAATGATCCATACTCTCAATATCTCCAGCGATGGGAGAAATTTCATCAGCAGCAAAATGCATTGAACCTGAACGGAGTTTGACTACAAACCTGGTAAAGGAGTGCTCCTCGCTTTCAAATTCAAGTATTCCGTGATGGGCGTCTACCAGGCTTTTTGTAAGCGCTAGTCCAATGCCTGTACCGTTATGATGTTTATCTTCTTCGTAACTAAAAAAGATTTGAAAAATATTCTCAAAATGTTCGCGCTTAATGCCCTTGCCATTATCCTCTACTGTAATTATAATATTTTCATTTTCTGCGTTAACCTTCACTGTAATTTTACCGCGTTCAGGAGTATGTTTAAAGGCATTAGATAGGAGATTAAACATAATCTTTTCGAACTGATCAGGATCAAACCAAGCATTGATCACATGGGAAGAAGCCGTTAACGAAAAATCAATTTTCAAATTGGCAGCCATAGCATCAAAAGACAATTTAATTTCCTGAATGAATTTGACAATGTTGGCTTTCGAAACTTCAAGTTTTAAATTTCCTGATTCGACTTTTCTAAAATCCAATAGCTGATCTGCCAGGCGGAGCAACCGATTTGCATTGTTATTAATGGTTAGCAATTTATCTCGCTCCTCCTTACCTCTTCCTTTCCCGTCAATTAAATCCTGGATGGGCCCCAGGATAAGTGTAAGAGGCGTACGAAACTCATGTGAAACATTAGTAAAAAATTGAAGCTTTGTTTGGTTGAGCTTCTCCATACTTTCACGCTGAAAGCGTTCTACCTTTAAATCATTGCGGAAATTTGCGCGAATTAAAATAAGTCTTTTGAAAACATACAGCGCTAATACAAACAACAAAAAATACAATACAATTGCCCAATTTGATTTCCAAAAGGGTGGCTCGATTGTAATGCTCATCGACCTTTCATTGTCTGCCCAGACTCCATCAGCATTCGTGGACTTTATTCTGAAAACATAATCTCCGGGGTTCAAATGGGTATAGTTTGCCCTTCGTTGCTTGTAATCAACGATGTTCCAGGATTCATCGAAACCCTCGATCATGTAGGCGTACTTAATCTTTTCAGGGGCCGTGTAATTAATCGCTGTAAAATCGATGGAGAAATTTCTTTGGTTGTAGTTAAGACATATGCTTTCTGTGTGGTCGATCGCGCTGCGTAAAATGGGGTTTGTTTTACTGTCGGGTGCAACTTCAATACTGGTATTATTTATTTTTAAATTTTGAAGAATAATTTTTGGGACATCGTTAGAGACAATGATTTTTTCAGAATTAAAGTATAGCAACCCATTATTGGTGCCAAAATACAGCTCATTTACAGAACTCTTGTGGGATGATTGCGGACGGAATTCATTACTCGGTAAGCCATCTTGCATATAGAAATTTAAAAAAAGCTTTCTTCGAGGTTCAAACCTGGATAAACCGTTGTTGGTAGATATCCATAAATTATCCCTGCTGTCTTGTTCTATTCCATAGATCGTGTTACTGCATAGACCATTCTCAATTGTGAAAATGTTAACCAACTCCTTTTTTTTATTGAATTGAATTAGTCCACCATCAGACCCAGCCCAGACATTTCCATACGAATCTTCAACTACTGTATAGATTGCTTCACCTAGTTTAAATTTGCCATTTGCCTTACTAAATTCAATCAAGAGATCTTTTTCCCTGTTCCAGTAAAAAAGACCATTATAACTCCCAATCCAAAGATTGCCTTCTGCGTCTTTCAAAAGAGAAGCAATATAATTAGGGAGTATTCCTTTTCCGGATGACGTATTTACTGCCTCAATTTTTTTTATCTCTTCTGTCTTTTTATCAAGAGAATACAAGCCTCCTCCCGTTGTTCCTACTAGTAGCTTTCCGGGTGTATCCTGGATAATAGCGGAAACGAAATTGTTATTCCTGCCATAGGCACTTGTATCGATCAAATAATTGGTAAAGGTACCTGACGTCCGGTTATACAATGATAATCCACCGATGTACGATCCGATCCATATTTGCTTATCTTCGTCCTCCAATAAAGTAACAATAGCATTATCCGATAATGAGTGTTTATCTTTTGCATTACTATTAAATACTTTTACTTTCGAAAAGTCAGGAGACAGACGGTTGAGTCCTCCTCCATCTGTTCCAATCCATACGTTCTTGTGATGATCCAGCAATATTGAGTTTACACTGTTATTGCTTATACCGCTATTACTTTTGTTAAGTATATAAAAAGGTTTTGAGTTTGCTTTCATTAGGTATACGCCTATGTGTGAAATACCTAACCATAGATTATTATCTCTATCTATATAACATGTAATTTTTGAATCTAGAATATTATCAACGTCAATCAAGTGATTAGCATCTCGCAATTGATTGTTTAGTATATCAAGTACTTTCAATCCATTTCTCTCCGTACCAATCCAAACTATTCCTTCTTTGTCTTCTACCATTGATAATACCCCGCCAGTCAAAGTATAGGATTCGTTACTCGACAGATCAAAATGCCTCAATCGGTTTTTGTGCGGGTGATAAACATAAATACCTTTATTGAGTGTTCCGATTATCAAGTTCCCGTGACGATCTTTTAAAAAACAAATAATGGAATTATTTCTGAAGGGGCTTTTAGCTCCAGTAATCAATGCATTCTCTACAAATTCATTAATGGTAGTATTAAATATCCGTATGCCTTTTTCTTCCGTAGCACACCATATCTCGTCTTCGTTTATTTCCAGATCATTGATTTGATCTATTTTCAATTCAGTTTGTCTGGCGCTTTTTGAATTCAGGAAGAGCGTTGAGCTATTTTTTGAATTTAACTTTATCAATCCATGAGAACTGGCTAACCAAAGATTACCCTGCTTATCTTGCTTTATTTTGTGAATAGACGGATAATATCTGATGTTGTTATGCTGCAATGAAGACGTGATAAATTGCTCCGATTTGCCACTATATTTTTGCAGGCTGATATTTGAACCAACCCACAATTGCTTTTTAGAATCCTCAAACAATGTATTGGGAATATTCGAACTGATCGAAAAAGTATCATTCGGGTTGTGTTTGTATATTTTACTATCTAACCCATCTATTCGGATAAGACCCCCATATGTGGCCACCCAAATAAAACCTTGTTGATCCTGACACAAACTATAAATCTCAGTACTTGGAATGCCATCAATTTGTGAATATAATTTGAATCGCTGCGCAAAAGAAGAGCAACTGATGACTAAGGAAATCAGGATTAGTAATCTTCTTTTCATATTTCACCTTTACCTATATGCTTTATTTCAAAGTAAATAAATTTGTACAAGGTAAAAAGAAAATATATTCCGTGCATTCTTGAAAATTCTTCTCACCATTCTTGATGGGTATTGAAATCTTGAACTAATCCTCACACTATCTATATAACCGTAGCTTTTGGTCGCTTCTTTTTTTCCAGGGGACGCACCAGAGGATCACACATGCGTTACGAAACAATCTGCTGCACATTATCAAAAAGATAAACCCAAAGCTATTCCTCACCAAAGCCATTTTCTTTGACAAGACTCCGGAATCGAATTGGTATGTAACCTGGCATCAGGATATTATTATCAGTGTTAAAGACAGAATCGAAACAGAAAGTTTTACAGGTTGGACAAAGAAATCAGGTGTACATGGCGTCTGTCCTCCAGAGGAAATTTTAAAAGACACCATTACTATTCGAATACATTTAGATGATACAGATGAAAAGAATGGTGCGTTGAAAATTGTGCCCGGATCGCATAACAAGAAATTATCGGATGACGAAATAAGTCTGATTACACAAAATTGCATTCCTTATATATGCGATGTGGCGTCAGGTGGTATTCACATCATGAAGCCTCTCCTCCTTCATTCATCATCTAAAGCCATCAGTGATAAGCATCGAAGAGTGATTCATCTTGAATTCAATACGATAGAATTGCCAAATGGGTTAGAATGGGCGGAGCGGGCTGAAGTATTCTGAATTTCCTGTAATGCATACTCGAGTACTCTACCGTAGTAGAGATAGAGTTCAAAATTTAGGTATCCAAAACTTTGGAGACGGACGGTTTTTATGCTTGAGTAGCTTTCATATTCTTTTTGGATTTGCCAGCTTGTAAGCATAGCCATCTTCAGTTTCTCTACAATCAATAATTTCCACTGAACCCACTATTATTCCTTTCGGTAATTTCTCAAACGTCTTGCCAGTTTGTTTTAGTTGAGCTTCTGATCCACCCTGTTGCATACTGGCGTAGAGATAAACACGTTCACGAATATTTGTTAATGTAGATCGATTCTCAAACTTCTTCTTACCCATAAGGATAAGTTCTGCAAAAGGCTGACGGATGCTGATGGCTCGGAATATCTTACTCATACTTTTTCTACGATTGATTTATTTATGCTTTGACTCTCACGTAAACAAGTTTAATATTCTTCTTCTCTGTTTCGCGCTCATCTACAACAAATTTATCAATACTTTTTATGAGCATGGCCAGCTTTGTAAATCCAAAATTTCGGGGATCGAAGTCTGGTTGCTTCTTTAGGATAAGGTTACCTATCTCACCCAGGAATGCCCAACCATCATCATCCGCTAGATCGGATACAGTAGATGCAATTAAGTTGATCGTTCCTTTATCAATCTTTTTAAGAGTCTCTTTTCTTTTAACATTCGTGCTCTTCTTTCCATTAGCCAACTCAACTTCAATAGAAGATTCATCAGTAGGTATGCTTAATATTTCTATGTAGATAAATTTGTCACAAGCAACTATAAACGGGTTGGGTGTTTTCTTCTCACCTAATCCTATCACCATCATTCCTGATTCTCGTAATCGTGTAGCCAACCGCGTAAAATCACTGTCGCTTGAAACAATGCAAAATGCATCTACTTTCTCTGTGTAAAGAATATCCATCGCATCAATGATCATTGCGGAATCAGTAGCATTCTTTCCAGTGGTATACCCATATTGCTGTATGGGTGTGATTGCATTTTCTAACAAAATATTTTTCCAGCTAGTTAAATTTGGTTTCGTCCAATCGCCATAAATTCTCTTGAAAGTGGGAGTTCCGTATTTGGCAATTTCCTCCATCATTAATTTAATGTTGGTTGACGGGATATTATCTGCGTCAATTAGAACTGCAATTCTTATATCTTTAGTTGTTTTATTCATTGTTAAATTGATTATTAGATTGTCAGTGTTTTAAAGTATCAAATGAGAATTCTTTTTTGCCTTTCTCTCTTGACATAGCAAACAAAAATCTGTCGACTCTCTCATAGTATTAGCGTTAACTATTTGCTAAGCGAATGGCATATATTTTCAAGATAGCATTTATACCTTTGCCTTTAATCCTCTGAAAAATGCTTTGAACACGCTAAGATGAGATAATTAAGAGTTGATACATTAAGAGGATGCATGACAAGGATTGTCAGCATGATATCTTTATCCAGTAGACTTTAAAAATACTTTTAACTGCCTAAAACAAAAAAAGAGTTACAAATGTAACTCTTTGATTATCAAGAGCCCCCTGCCGGAATCGAACCAGCGACCTACTGATTACAAGTCAGTTGCTCTACCAGCTGAGCTAAGGAGGCTTTTCAACTTCAATTTTCTGACAACAACCCGTGGATTGCTGTCCTTTGAATTAAAATCGAGGTGCAAAAATAGAGGAAGAAAGCTTTTTAGCAAATGGTTGATCAAAATTACTTTAGAAACTAAAGTGAAAAGAGCGATTCTGTGCTCTAAATCTAAAAAAACTTGATTTGGTGCATAGTAAATATCAACTTAGGTCATTGCCTCCAGCCCATTCGGATCGAAATTGATAAATCTTTAAAGTCTCAAAACATGTTCAGACTAAAACCAGCCATCGTTGTTCTCCTCTTCTTTTTTACCATTGTGACCCAGGCACAAATTCAGGTAAGCAACAACAATCGCTTTTTGCAAACCAAAGATGGTAAGCCTTTTTTCTGGCTTGGTGATACTGATTGGGAATTGTTTCATCGCATAACGCGCGAGGAAGCAGAACAATTCATCAACATTAGAAGTGAACAGGGATTCAATGTATTACAAGCGGTTGCTCTTGCCGAGTTCAATGGCATTCGCGAACCAAATCGATATGGTGATCATCCACTCAACAATGAAGACCCTACTCAATTATTAATCACACCCGGAAATAACCCTGCGAATGAATATGAATATGATTATTGGGACCATGTTGATTTCATCATCAACAAAGCTGCTGAAAAAGGAATGTATATTGGCTTGCTGCCAACTTGGGGAGATAAGGTGACCGTGATGTGGGGAGAAGGTCCGGTTATTTTCAATCTACAAAATGCAGAAACCTATGGGCGAATTCTTGCAGAGCGTTATGCTAAACAATGGAATATCATCTGGATTTTAGGTGGTGATCGTCCTGCTGTTTACAAGAAAAAGAAAGAGGGTAATGAAGTCGAGCAAAGTGATGTTGCTTTATGGCGCGCCATGGCAAAAGGTATTGAAGATGTATTGGGCAAAGAAGCGTTCATTACCTACCATCCTTCCGGTGGAGAATATCGCACGGCAAATTATGTTCACAACGAATCATGGTTAGATATTAATGCTTTTCAATCCGGACACGGCTCGCGCGAGTCTGATCCGTGGAGATGGGTAACAGAAGATTTAGCATTCAAACCAACAAAGCCTACACTTGATATGGAACCTTGCTATGAAGATCATCCTGTTAATCCATGGGATGGTAAGTGGACCAGGCAGCGTGGTTACTTTACTGCGTATGATGTACGCGCAAGAATTTATCGTGGCGTTTTCGCTGGTGCTTGTGGTGTTACTTATGGTCATCATCAAATCTGGCAATTTCTAAACACTGAACTTCATCCTCCAATTAATGTAGGCGATACGATTATTGGTTGGAAAAAAGCTGCGCGTGCTGAAGGTGCAAATGAAATGCAGTATTTGAAAAACCTAATGCTTTCACGACCCTATACATCCCGCATTGCAGATCAGAGTTTGATCAAGTCAAATGTTGGCTCAACTTATATTGATCTTGTTTACGCTACGCGTGATGCGAATAGGTCATATGCCATGATTTATTTACCGCAAAACAAATCTATTAAAATCGATCTCAGTAAAATTTCAGGATCGTCAAAAAACATCTGGTGGTACGATGTTCGAAATGGAAAAGCGATGGCATCGAAATCTGTAAAAGGAAATGGAACCATTTCGTTCACACCTCCGAAAGATGGAAAAGATTGGGTGTTAGTGATTGATGATGCTTCCAAAAATTTTGGAGCGCCAGGAAAATAAGCTCTTAAATATCACCTAGTTGTGGACGAATAACAATTTCTTCTACCACACTTCTACCTGAAAGAGCGTAAGCCGAAAAAATAGTTTCTGCAATATCTTCTGCTGGCATAAACCGATCATCAGGCAAATCGATTCCATCCCAACTTCTGGTCTTGGTAGCGCCTGGCATGACGGCCGTTACGCGAATGTTGAACTTCTTCAATTCTTCTCGTAAACATTTTGAGAACCCCAGCAAGGCAAACTTGGAAATGGCATATGAGCCTCCATTTGAATACGCTGTAAAACTTGCAATGGAGCAAATATTAAAAATATGTCCTGACTTTTTTTTCTTCATCTCTCCTACTAATCCGCGCGTGAGGTTATATGCACTGTAGAGATTCGCATTGATCATACTTTCTAATGTGCCGTCTGGTTCTGTGGATATTTCTCCGGGAATAAAAAAGCCAGCATTGTTTACCAATACATCTATCGGGCGATGGAGACTGAGAACAAAATCAGCAAATGCATTTACCTGAACTTTATCTCCCATATCCGTTGACTTTGTAAATACCTTTACTGAATATTTCCCTTCAATGGATTTTCCAAGTGAATCCAACTCGGCAGCGTTTCGGGCGCATGCTACTACATCAAAACCCTGAGCAGCAAATTTTTCAATCACCGCCAGTCCAATACCTTTTGTTCCTCCGGTTACCACTATTACTTTGTTCATATCAGGTGCACTATTTTCTCAAAAGATCGGAAATTAAAACCAAGTTTATTTTTTTAATATCTTAGTCAAACCAGGGTTATGATTTTCAATAAATCGTATCAAAATTCATCATTCACCGCACTACAATTTGATATTTTCATGAAGATCAATACTATTTTGTTTGTTTATTGCGTCTATGATTAAAGAGATTGGGAAGTACTTCATTTTTCTCGGCCAATTGTTTGTAAACCGGGAAACCTTTAAGACCTATTATAAACTCGTAATGGAAGAGTGTGTCTCCATTGGTATAGGTTCTATTTTTCTGGTCGCCCTTGTTTCTACCTTTATTGGCGCGGTGACTACGCTTCAAACAGCATATAACATGGTGAGTCCACTGGTGCCTAACTACGTGATTTCTCAAGTGGTTCGTGAAATGGTGATCCTTGAATTGGCACCAACCATTATGGCCTTAATCTATGCCGGTAAAATTGGTTCTTCAATGGCCAGCGGTTTAGGTACCATGCGCATCACCGAACAAATTGATGCGCTTGAAGTAATGGGCATAAACTCCATATCGTATTTAGTACTTCCAAAAATTACTGCCTCCATATTAATGTATCCCCTACTGGTAATCATTGCCGGGGTATGCGCATTGGCAGGCGGATATATTGTAGGTACGCTGGTAGGAGTGATTACGCCACACGATTATATTTATGGTATACGATCATCCTTCAATGAATTCACCGTTACGTTTGCCTTGATAAAAGCTGCAGTTTTTGCCTTTCTGGTTTCGTCTATCTCTTCTTATAAAGGCTACTATACGCAAGGTGGTTCGCTCGAAGTTGGTATTGCCAGCACACAAGCTGTAACCAGCAGCGTGATTGCCATTTTGTTAGCCGAATATTCACTGGTTCAAATCTTCCTTACCCATGATTAAGATTCAGAGCATAAGCAAATCGTTTGGCGACAAATCGGTATTGAACGACATTAGTGGTGTATTCGAAAAAGGAAAACCGAATCTTATTATTGGCGCCAGCGGTACGGGTAAAAGTGTATTGCTGAAATGTATTGTCGGTTTAGTGAAGCCCGATATTGGTCAGGTGTTTTATGATGGCCGTGATTTCTATGCGGGCGACAATGAATTAAAAACGGAAATCCGCAGAGAGATGGGTATGCTCTTTCAAGGTGGTGCGTTGTTCGATTCAAAGAATGTATTGGACAATGTAAAGTTTCCACTGGATGTGCTTACTACCATGAAGCCCGATGAAAAACTCGATCGCGTTAATTTTTGTCTGCAACGTGTCGGGTTGGAAAATGTCAATCATAAAATGCCATCGGAGATAAGCGGTGGTATGAAGAAGCGTGTTGGTATTGCGCGCGCGATTGTGAACAATCCGAATTACCTTTTTTGCGATGAGCCTAATTCGGGCCTTGATCCGCAGACCTCTATATTAATTGATGAATTGATTCAGGATATTTCTGAAGACTTTGATATCACCACCATAGTCGTTACACACGACATGAACTCCGTGATGGGAATTGGTGAACGAATTATGTTCATCTATAAAGGACAAAAACTTTGGGAAGGAACAAAGAATGATATCACCCACTCAGGCGTAAAAGAATTGGATGACTTTGTTTTCGCTAATAAAGTGATGAATAGTTTGAGAGGAAAATAGAAACGCCTTCCTACTATTTTTGCGTGTGCCACTTCATTTTTACTCAACAACTAAACCATGGACAAGTTAAACGAACTTGTTGAGCAGATCGAACTTCATTCTGTTGATGGAATCAGGAAATGCTTTTCGCAAGGAATTAGTCCGAATGATCTTTTCAGAAATGAACCTCTGATCTATGAACTTACCAGCGAATATACCCGCACACCAAGATTTAAAGATTGTGTACAAGCTTTCGTTGACAATGGTTTACAGTTTGAAGATAAGATCTTGTTATCTGCTCTCTTGAATGATGCTAAATCGCTTGAGCTTCATCTTCAGAATGATCCATCTGCTATTTCAACCCGGTACTCTCTTCGCTGCGCATACACTCCTTTATTTGAAGTGACCCTTCTCCATATTTGTGCAGAGTTTAATCATGTTGCCTGTGCAGAAATTCTTGTTGCCAACGGAGCAGATGTAAATGCAAAGGCAGGAGCTGATGAATATGGATTTGGTGGACAAACGCCCATCTTCCATACGGTCAACCAAAATGGAAATCAATCCATTGAAATGTTGAATTATCTACTCACTCAATCCGCAAGTTTAGAAATAACCGCAAAGGGTTTCATTTGGGGTAAAGGATATCCTTGGGAAACATTGATACCTTCCGTTAATCCAATCAGCTACTCCATGATGGGTCTGCTTCCGCAAATGCATCGTGATGAAAGAACAATCTCCAATGTTGTTACCCAGTTGCTGCAACATCAATATGGAATTGTTTATTCGTCACAAAATATTCCGAACGCTTATTTGAAATAAATTAATTACTCAATTCAACATCAAGAAGATTCATCTACTCGTACCTCAAACTCTTTACTGGATCGGTGGTCGCAACACGAAGGGAATGATAAGCAATGGTAAGCATCGAAACCATCAGGCAGATTAACGTTGCTGCCACAAGTGTAATAGCTCCAACCTCAACGTGGAATGGATAGTCTTTCAACCATTGATCCATCATCCACCAACCTACCGGACAGCCAATGCATGCTGCTATTAAAACAAGTATAGAAAATTCTTTACTCATTAAACTTACCAGGCCTGGAACAGATGCACCCAATGCTTTGCGTATGCCTAGTTCTTTTGTTCTGCGTTCAGCAGAAAATGCAGAGAGTCCAAACAAGCCGAGACAACTGATGAAAATGGAGAGAACCGCCAATGTATTAAATACTTTTCCGCGTTGCGCTTCTGCCTTGTAAAACTCTTCCCAATCCTGATTGAGGAATGAATATTTAAACGGATAAGCCGGTGCGTATTCTTTGCACAGTTTTTCCACAGCACGTAGCGCGGTCTCCGTTTCGCTTGGTTTTGCTCGAACGAGTAAGCAATTCATCCAATCCGGATCAACACGCATTACAAGTGGCTCAATATCGCTGTGCAGTGAACCAAAATTAAAGTCTTTCACCACGCCAATAATTTTTCCTTTCTCTTCCCACATCGTTAAGTCTTGTCCGGCTGTGCCATTCTTAAAACCAAACTTTGCTGCCGCTTTCTCATTGACGATGTAATTGCTGCTATCGGTAATTAAACTCCGATCAAATGGTCTTCCCTCGGCCATGGTCATCTTCATGGTTTGAATGAAATCAAAATCAACATTCATGTTTGAAAATAAAATGCGGGCATTCGGATCTTTTCCTTCCCACTGCAAACCTGAGGTAGAGTTTCCAACTTCAATGGGTAACTGACTCGAAGCCGATACGCTTTCAATGCCCGGTTCTGCAAGCAGTCGCGCCCGTAGGGTCTCAAAATTTTTGGGTGTATCACCTTCCATCCACACAGAGAATAAATTATTGCGATCAAATCCAATATCACGATTGGTCATGTAACTCATTTGACGGAATACTACTGTAGTACTGATAATTAGAAAAATAGAGAAAATGAATTGCACAACCACAAGTCCTTTGCGGAAAATGGCAGCGCGGCTTCCACTTTTTAATTGTCCTTTTAAAACCTGTGCGGGTTTAAAATCAGCCATGAACAATGCCGGGTAACTTCCTGCAACAAAAGCAGTGAATAATACAATGCCAATAAAGATAAGAATGATATTTCTGTCTAATAATAACAGACTAAGTCCCTTACCGGTGATCTCATTGAATATTGGAATGAGCAAAAATGCAAACAGCACCGCCAGTACGGCAGAGATGCATACCATTAAAAATGACTCACCCATAAACTGACGGAAGAGCTGCATTGGAACAGCACCAATTACTTTTCGCAATCCAACTTCCTTCGCACGTTTCGTTGCCTGCGCAGTGGAGAGATTCATAAAATTGATACACGCGATTACCAAAACAAAAATCGCTACGATGAAAAATATCTTTACATATTCAATTCGTCCACCCGACTGAACTCCGTTTTCATATTCGCCATATAGATAGGTATCACCAAAAGGTTGAATAAACAATTCAACATTCGATTCTTTATCGTGTTCTTTTATTTCATGCTTCAGCTTGGCAGAAAAGTCTTCTGGATTTGCACCTTCTTTAAGCATTAAGAAAGTCCGGATATTATTATTTCCCCATTGATCCATCCATTGTTTATTTTCTTCCATGAATGGTGCGAATGGTAGCAGGTATTCAAATTGCAGAGATGAATTCTTCCGGATATCTTTTACAACACCGGTCACCGTCAATGCTCTTTTCGTGTTCATTGAAAATAATTTCCCAATGGGATCATCATTACCGAAATACCGTTTGGCCATGGCTTCACTGATCACAATGGAATTATTTTCTTTCAGAGCCGTCTTCACATCGCCTGCTACAAATGGAAAAGAAAACATTTCAATAAAATCCTGATCAACGTAAAAACCCTTTTCCTGAAAGCCTTTTTCACCGACCTGAAACAAATTCGTTACCTGCCACGACCAGCGTGTTGCCAATTCTATCTCTGGAAATTTTTCTTTTATGAAGGGAGCCATTGGCCCGGGAGTCGATTGAAAAGTAAAGAGTCGGCCATCAGTATATTGCTGATTTTCCATTACCCGATACAAGCGATCAATCTTTGTATGAAAACGATCAACACTGAGTTCATCATTTACCCACAAAAAAATAAGCAGGGCGCTGCACATACCAAAGGCAAGGCCGAGAATATTAACCAATGAAAAAAGTTTGTTCCGGAAAATATTTCGAACAGCCACAAGAAGGTAACTTTTAATCATATAAAAATATTTTGGGTAAGAGACCATTGCACCCAATGCGGGTTGCATTAAGATACCAAAGAAATAAAGAAAGGTTACAGACGGAAATATTGAAAAACAATCTCATTTCTGGGATCAGTTCGTCTAACCCTCTATCAGGTTGTTCACCGACAATTGTAATGTTTGCGGGTAACCAATCATCATAGCGGCTTATTCATCCGCATAAAACCAAATCGACAGGTATGAAAAAGAGTAATCTAATAATCGCTATTGGCATCAGTTTGCTTCTCATGGCGCTCTCCAGTTGTGATGATTCGGAGACTCCGGCAAAACCAAAACCAGATGCCGCTGCACTTCAAGCTATAACCGATGAAAACATTGAAGCTAAAACGCAACACTTCACTATTGACGCTACAGCAGGCGGACAAATAAAAGGAACTCACGGAACGATCGTTAAATTTCCTTCCAGCGCTTTCTTAACTGCGGCCAATGGAGTGGTGACTGGTACTGTCGACATCGAACTCATTGAAATTTACACGCGTTCTTCAATGTTGCTTACACAAAAATCAACCATTGGAAAAAAAGATAATGGCGACAAAGACGTGCTCATTTCTGGTGGCGAATTTTATGTGAACGTTACGAAAGACGGAAATGTATTAAAACCTGAAGGTACATATACAATCATTGTTCCTACAAATAATACAGGAGGTCCTGACGTTGAAATGAATATGTTCGATGGTGTTAAAGAATGCGAGAGCGATACCTGCAAGATGGTGTGGGTAGAACAAAAAGATCGCAAGATTGAGATCGCTGAGTTTCAGGGTACTGGTGGCGTCTTCTCAGCATACTATGCCATTCAAAGTAAATTCGGCTGGACCAATATTGATAAATGGTATAATGATCCGCGCCCTAAGACTACAATCTTCGTTGAAGTTCCGGACGGTTATGATAACACCAACTGCGCTTTGTTTATTGTTTACGATGGTGAACCAACTGCTCTTGGAAGATTCGATAAATATGATGACGAAATGAATCGGTTCACAGAACACTATGGATTAATTCCAATTGGACTGAATGTTCACATTATTCTGGTCAGCATCATTGATAATGAAATACATTATGCAATTAAAAGCTCGACTATCGTTGAGAATCATGTAGAGGTAATCAGTGATAGTGATTTGCACATCATTACACAAGAAGATCTGGTTGCTTTGATTGATGATCTGCCCTAATATTCAGCAACAGTAAGATAAAAAGAGCGAGGAATTTAAATTCCTCGCTCTTTTTTATTTTATAATCACAGCGCACTCTCTTATCTCAAAATCCATTCGCAGCATCATCTCCTCTTGGGTCCGCACCACCTTCCAGTTTTCCATCGGGCATAACGAGTATCGCGTCCACGCGGCCAATCTCTCCTCTGAATTGAAATTGATGTCCCATACTTCCTAGATTTTTTAACGCTACACTATCTATCGCACCATCTTCCGGAAAAACTGCATCGGGCAACCACTGACTGTGGAATCGTTTGGCAGATACAGCTTCCTGCATGGTCATCTTAAATTCAATTACATTTAATATGGTTTGAAAAACAGAGGTGATGATGGTTGTTCCACCCGGAGTTCCTACTACCATAAAAAGTTTTCCATTCTTCTCCACTATGGTTGGTGTCATGGAGCTTAACATGCGTTTTGCTGCCACAATTTTATTGGCCTCTCCTCCCACTGCACCATACATATTCGGTACACCAGGCTTCACACTGAAATCATCCATCTCATCATTCAAAATAAAACCCGATCCGGCCACTACTACTTTCGATCCATAGCTATCGTTTAATGTTGTCGTAATCGAAACGGCATTACCTTCAGCATCAACAATGGATAAGTGAGTTGTTTGATCTGATTCCTTTTGAGCGAATACACCTTCTTTTATAGCACTGCTTGGCGTTGCTTTCTTAGCATCGAAAGTATTCATGCGCTCGTCAATGTATTTGTTATCGGTAAGTTGTTTAACAGGTACATCATAAAAATCAGGATCGCCTAAATAAACCGATCGATCTGCATATGCTCTGCGTTCTGCTTCAACAATTAAGTGAACTGTTTTTGTATCGTTATGTCCCCAATCTTTTATTGGATAACTTTCTACCGATCGCAAAAGCTGTGTTAATGCTATCCCTCCGCTTGATGGTGGTGGCATTGAAATGATTTTATACTCTTTATAGGGTGCAACAATTGGTGCACGCCAAACGGGTTTGTAATTCTTGAGGTCTTCGTGCGTAATCAATCCTTTACCTCTTTGCATTTCTGCAACGATGTCATTGGCAGTTTTGCCTTCATAAAATCCCGCCAGGCCATTGTCTCGAATGCGCTCTAAAGCATGACCTAAATCAATGTATCGAATGCTATCGCCTGCTTCCCATTTTTCATTGATCAAAAACTGAGGTAAAACCGAATTGTATTTTTTAAGATCATTCTGAATGTAGTTCAATCCATTTGCTTCTTTCTGTGTAAGCAAAAAACCATTTAAGGCAAGATCGATGGCCGGTTGAACAAGTTCATTCCATGGTAATTTTCCATATTTCGTATGAGATTCTACCAACCCAGCTACTGTACCGGGAACACCGGCAGAAAGTTGTCCGCTTTCACTCAAGCCCGGAATTACGTCACCGTTTTCATTTAAATACATGGTGCTTGTTGCAGCAGATGGCGCTTTCTCGCGATAGTCTAATGTATTGAGTGATCCATCCATTTGTCGAATGATCATAAAGCCACCACCACCAATATTACCTGCAGAAGGATGAACAACAGCCAAAGCAAGTTGTGTAGCAATGGCTGCATCAACGGCATTGCCACCTTTGCGCATAACATCGGCACCTGCTTTGGAAGCCAGTGGATGTGCAGAGACTACCATAGCCGAATTGGAAATCAAACCTACTTGTCGTTCTGTATTTTTAGTTGGAACCGATTGGCAAGCGACTACTAATCCGACAAATAAAAGTGGAATAATGCGATTTATCATTTGGCTATTGGTTAAGTCCGCATAAAAGTATTAATTCCATCATGGATTGGAAAACTGGCTATACTATACTTTCCTTTCACTTCTTACCTATACTGATTAACCCTTAACCATTACCTATAACATGAGCCTGAGAAAAGAAAAGGCCGCACGACTCAAAATACAAGTGCTTGATCATACGCTGAAACTGATAGGGAAGAAATCATTCGAAGATTTATATGTAGATGATATTTGTGAGAAAGTGAAAATCTCGAAGGTTACGCTTTTCAAATACTTTCCTCAAAAGGAAGACATTCTGCTTTATTATTTCAGGATGTGGTGCTTCGCCCGATCCGTTGATCTGAACCAAAAACCAAAAGAAGGATTACAGGGAATGTATTATTTGTTCGACAAAGCCAGCGAAGAATGTGAAGATCACCCTGGATTGATGTTGAGTTTGGTGAGTTATCTTTCTGATTTGAAGCGAACCCCCAAACCTTTCCCTGTTAAGGTAGAAGAAAAAAAATTAATTTACCCCGATGTTGAAAACGTTAGCGCGATGAATATTTTCTCTCTTGACCAGATGCTGGAAAAGTTTACACTCGAAGCCATCTTCAAAAAAGAAATCACACGAACCATTAATACACGCGATATCACCAACTTATTGCTGACCATTTTTTATGGTGGAATTATTACAGCTCACCTTAACCAACAGAGTCCAATCAAACAATACTTCAGAAGAAATTTGGATTTACTTTTTAAAGGACTTCAGTAACAGTTATTGGTAAAAGGTTATCGGTCCATTTTTAGTAATATCAGTCAATCCATTTAAATGTGGTTACTTACCATTAACCTTTAATGATTAACAATTAACTTTCCCTTAGCGAACGATCTTGACGGACTTCACACGCTTAGTATGTTTGTCCTTTTTACGGTCGTACCAGCGATGGTGGTACTTGGGTTTAACCATCTTATAGGACGGGCTGGAGCTTTTGCTGCACGAGGGCAAAAGGAAGAGGAGCAGCAAAAAAAGGAGGATGGTCTTTCTCATGAATTGAAATCGCCTAAAAATAGCACTTTTTGCAATATGCCTTAAATTAACTCTTCCATAAACGATTCTTTAATTTTTGCCGTATACGTATCTTTGTTTATACAAATTCACACTTCCCATGAAACACGTATTGTTGAGTATCATCGTTCTCTTCGTTGTCTCCAGTCTAACGCTTGCTCAAGACACAAAAGAATACGATGAGGGTATTGCCAAGTTTCGGGCAAAAGACTACGATGGTGTGATCGAACTTTATTCAAAAATTCTGGGAAATCCATCCCATAATAAACGCTTTGACGAAGACCTTTATTCGTACCGCGGCCAATCTTATTTTCACAAAGCCGAATACGAAAAATCCTTGTCCGACCTCGACCAAAGCCTGGTACTAAACCATTACAATAAAGGAACAGTAACCTGGTATAAAGCGCGATGCTACGACAAGCTCGGCAAAACTTCCGAAGCAAAATCGGCTTATAAAGAAGCGGAGGGATTTGCTGCCAAGAATAAAAAAACATTGGCTTTAATACTAGCGGATCGTGCTCAATTTTATTCGCGTCTTGGTGATACTGAAGCTGCAGCGAAAGATCTTGCCCAAGCAAAATTGCTGGACCCATCAAATGCTGAAATTGCAAAGGCCACGACTGGAAAACCAACCACTACGGCAAGTCGTGGTGGTACTGAGAGTAAGAAGACGCAAGTCATTGTAAAATCAAATCCTAGTAAAACAAAACCAGCTGAGACGACTCCAAAACAAGAACAAACTCAGCAGCCTCCTCCGGTAACATCTATGATTCCTGCTTTAGGCGAATTGTATAAAGATGAAAAACGGTATGCACTTGTTATTGGAAATAGTAATTACTCTCAGTCAGTAGGTATTTTAAAGAACCCGGTAAACGATGCGACAGACGTTGCTACAGAATTGCGTAAATCAGATTTTGAAGTGCAATTACTCACCAACGCTACGTACGTTCAGATTCGTGAAGCAATGCGCAAATTTCACGAGAAACTCACCAATGGTCCGCTTGATCAAACGGTAGGATTATTTTACTACGCGGGGCATGGTGTACAATATCAGGAAGAAAATTACCTGGTACCTGTTGATGCTGATGTGAAGTATGAAGACGACATTGTACGCATGTGTTTCCCTGTGCAAAACATGGTGTTGGCCAATATGGAGAGATCGAATTCACGCATGAACATTATTATACTCGATGCTTGCCGCAACAATCCATTCCCAGCTACTTCACGTTCACTTGGTTCAGGGTTGGGAGAAATGAAAAGAGCCAAAGGATCTTTTATTGCCTACGCCACGTCCCCAGGCTCCGTTGCGTCTGATGGTAGTGGAAGAAATGGTTTGTATACTCAGGAATTATTGAAGGCCCTTCACAAACCCGGACTTACCATTGAACAAGTATTTAAAGACGTTCGCATGAATGTGCTGCGTCTTTCTGGTGAAAAGCAATACACTTGGGATAGTTCAAATATCATTGGTGAGTTCTATTTTAAGTTTCAATAAAGACATAGATAAGGACGATCTGGCTTTTTTGCTGATTTTTAGATAACTTAACCAATACATCAAACCCATCTTTATGAAGAAATTATACAGTCTACTTGGCTTGGTCTTTTTTGTATCCTCCATGGCGCTCGCCCAAGATGAGGGAACTGTTGAAGTGAAAGACAGATTTGAACGAAGCAATACACTTTATTTTTCTCTTGGCCCATCCTTTACCCTTGGTAAAAATTTAGGCGATTATTCTGTGGGCATTAATTTTGAAACAGGATTTTTAAAGCGAGCCAACAGGCTTCTTTCCTGGGGACCAAGCTTATCCTATATTGGTTTCGCGTATGATGACTCAAAAACATATCCATACTATTACAGCTACAACTCTGATTACACCTATATACTTTCACAAACAGGAGGAGATGTAGGAATACTTTCGCTTGGGTTAAATTTAAAGTTGAATTTTATCCCGGTCAGCGACAATACTGTTTTTTCAGTTTATGGAATTGTAAATCCCTTTGTATCCTATGTAACCAGAAGTGAAGTAGAAGAAAACGTTGATCTTTATTATGATGAATCCGGATCTGGATATTATGATTATTATGATGGTAGTGAGACCTACACAGCCAATGATTACCCTGCGCTAGCAGCAGATAGTCGTGTTTCAGGGGGCGCTCATCTCGGTGTTGGTGTTGAATTCAAACCAGCAAAAAAAATATCGGTGTTTGCTCAGGCAACGTTCAGTTATACCTTACCCATTACCTATATATCAACAGAAAGTTTCTTGAAGGATGAAGACATTATTGATTATCAATTTGATGAAGAAGATAATGATTATTATGATGGAGACTACAGTCTATTTTTAGATGAGTTTCCGATTGTGAAAAAAGGATTTAGTGCAGTCAGTATAAAACTAGGAATGGCCTTTAATTTTTAAACATCATGAAAACCAGGTATTTTTTTATTCTCATTTTAATAGGCTTGGTGCAAAACAGTTTTGCACAATACAGGCTATATGAAGATGGTGTAAGCAAGTACAAGGAAAAGAATTATGAAGCTTGCATTAAACTATTAACTGAATTTTTAAGCAAGCCGTTACGCGACAAGAAATTTGATATCGATGCCTTCTATTATCGAGCACTTTCAAATAGTAAAACTGGAAAGTTCAATAATGCCATATCCGATTTTGAGGAAACGATATTATTAAACCACCCCAACAAAGGAAACATCTACTGGTTCATGGCAAAATGTTATGACAACCTGGAGAACTATCCTGAGGCTGCATCATGCTACTCAAACGCCTTAAGAGAATTGAGTGTAGATCAACAAACAAAAGCTAAACTTCTCTATGAACGAAGCATGGTTTACACAAAAGCAGGTAACGTGAACTTTGCTCTTGAGGATATCAAGAAAAGCTATCAGTTAGATCCCAACAACGCTGAAATAAGACAACAACTTGACCGGCTGGATAAAACTGGATCAGTCTCAAGAAGCACCGTGCAAGAGGATACTAAAGTAGCCAATCAAACGAAGAAAAAAGAAGTTGCCCCTCCACCCGTTGAAGAAAAGAAACAGGAACCCGTTGTAGTCGTGCCTGTTCAAACACAACCGAAAGAACCAACATTGGCAGACTTGTATGGAAATGAAAAACGGTATGCTTTAGTTATTGGAAATTCAAATTACCCTAAGAACATTGGTGTATTGAAAAACCCTGTAAACGATGCCACAGATATGGCAGAAGAACTACGCAGATCAAATTTCATTGTTGATTTAGTTACCAATGCAACCTACGGACAAATGCGGGCCGCCATGCTTCGCTTTAAAGAAAAGGTAGATGCAGCAGATCGGGAGAACACGGTTGCATTATTTTACTATGCTGGCCACGGTCTTCGGAATGAAGAGGAGAATTTTCTTGTTCCTATTGATGCCTCGATTGAATTTGAAGATGACATTTCCCGGTACTGCTTCCCTGTTCAAAAGATGGTGCTTGCCAACATGGAACGATCTAATTCCCGAATGAACATTGTTATTTTGGACGCTTGTCGCAATAATCCTTTTCCATCGCTTACCCGATCATTAGGCGACCAGGGTTTGGGTGAAATGAAAAAAGCAAAAGGATCTTTCATTGCCTATGCTACAGCTCCCGGATCAGTTGCTGCCGATGGATCTGGTCGAAATGGCTTATATACTCAGGAACTTCTAAAAGCCATGAAAAAACCAGGTTTAACAATTGAAAGAGTATTCAAAGATGTTCGGGCTAATGTATTGCGCCTTTCTGGTGATAAACAAAACACCTGGGACAGCTCGAATATTACTGGTGAGTTCTATTTCAAATTAAACTAATACATTCAGTATTACATTTAAAATTTTTAATTCATGCACTGAATCTGAAAATCTAAAATCCGCCTGTCAATCCCTCCTTTAAAGCACGGTCATATTTTCGTTTATCAAAGCGATAGAGGTATGGTGCTTTATGCGCTCCGCCTGTTTTTCGCTCTTCCAAACGAACCAGAATATCCAAACTCAATAACTTCTTCTGAAAATTTCTCCTATCGATCTCTTTATCTAAAATAGTTTCATACAACCGCTGTAGTTCTGGCATTGTAAATTTCTCTGGCAATAAGTTATAACCAATAGGATGATCATTTAAACTTTGTCGCAGAACGTCAAGTGCCTTCTCTAAAATTTCGTTATGATCATATACCAAAGAAGGAATCGAATGAATGTCCCACCAACTGCATTCATCCGAAAGCCAATCGGGTTTGGGTTTTACTTTTGAATACTCTACCAGTGCATAATACCCCACGGTGACAAAGCGATCCATAATCCAACTGTCTTTTAGTTTCGAATTAAATTCTTCTTTGTCTTTTTCGCGATTAGCATCACCAAATACATGAAACTGCTGAAGGAAAATATCATCCAAACCTGTGCGTTCATGAAGTATGCGTGAAGCTGATTTGTCAAGTGATTCTTCTTTTTTCACAAATCCACCCGGCAGACACCACGGGCCATCTTTCCATCGTATCAACAGCACTTTCAATTCATTTTCATGAAAGCCAAAAATCACACAATCCACCGAAAGGTGGCGCAAATAGGTTTTTTGGCCATTCTCTACAAAATCTCTGTCTAATTCCGGAATCTCTTTGCTCATACCGCTAATGTAAATAATTAGTTGTGTATAATTTACACAATGAAAAATATTGTATCCTTGTAAGGTAACGATCTAACACCTCCCCCTTAAAAATGCAATGATATGCTAAATAGAAGAAACTTTTTGAAAAGCTCCGGAGCACTGGCGCTTGGCGGAATGGCACTTTCACAAGTATCCTGGGCGAATGTGCTCCCCAAAACCCGGCCCATTGGAATACAGTTGTTTACTTTCTTTAGTCAAATCGATAATGATCTTAACGGTATTCTCAAACAAATTGCTGATCTCGGCTATAAAGATTTAGAATCCGCTTTCAGTATGAAAGGCGGATACTATGGCTTGAAACCAAAAGAGTTTCTTAAAGTAGCGAATGACCTTGGCCTTGGATGGCGATCACACCATGTGATGGGAACTCCATTCGTTCCACCACCGGATGTAAAGTTGCCAGAAGGTTTTTCAAAGATGCGAACACTAAAAGACAACCATCAGGAATTGATTGATGAAGCAGCGGAAGGTGGCGTTCAGTATCTTGTTTGTGCGAGCATCGACATTAAAACGGGTGATGCCGTGAAGAGCTCAATAGACATTTTAAATAAAGCGGGTGAAGCGTGTAAGAAAGCTGGAATCACACTCGCCTATCATAACCATGATGCTGAATTCAAAATGGTTGATGGCATTGTTCCATACGATCTCTTCTTATCACAAATTGATAAACAGGTAAAAATGGAACTTGATCTTGCCTGGGTTTCAAAAGCCGGATTAGATCCTGTCGAACTTTTCAAAAAGAATCCAGGACGTTTCCCATTGTGGCATGTAAAAGACTTCGATAAAGATTTTAAAACCCTCATGCCTGTTGGTAGTGGTGTAATTGACTTCAAAAGAATTTTCGACAATGCAAAACTTGCCGGACTGGTGCATCCATTTGTTGAGCACGATATGCCGCCTAATGCCATTGAAAGTATTACCGCGAGCATTAAGTATCTAAATGGAATTCTTAAATAATCTACTGACGTATGAATAAAATTATTTCATCACTTTGCGCACTTACCTTTCTCACGTTATTCAGTTGCGGACCAAAGTGGACAGAGACTGAATCAAACGGAATTAAAATTGTAAAAAACGAGGGCGGCAAAACATTAGGATACTCAGCATCCTCTGGAGTAAAACTCATTACTGCCGATCGTCTTGCATTCAAAGATTTGAACAAGAATGGCAAGCTCGATAAATATGAAGACTGGCGTTTATCAGCCGATGAACGTGCGAAAGACCTCGCATCACAATTGTCTGTTGAACAGATTGCCGGTTTAATGTTATACAGTCGTCATCAATCTCTTCCGGGTGGAAGTCGTGGCTTTATGGCGAGTACTTATAATGATGGAAAAACATTTGAGGAAAGTGGAGCAAAGGCATCCGATCTCTCCGATCAGCAAAAAAAGTTTTTAACAGATGACAACCTTCGACATGTATTGGTCACCAGGGTTGAAAGTCCTGAAGTTGCAGCACAATGGAACAACAACATGCAGGCACTAGTGGAAGGTCTTGGTTTAGGTATTCCGGCAAACACCAGTTCAGATCCGCGTCATGGAACTATTGCCAACGCAGAATTCAATGCAGGTGCTGGTGGGCAAATTTCTATGTGGCCAAGTTCACTCGGTATGTCCGCTACATTTGATGCAGAGATTACGAAAAACTTTGGGCACATCGCTGCGCAGGAATATCGCGCGTTGGGAATTGCAACAGCCCTATCGCCTCAGATCGATTTAGCAACCGATCCACGATGGAACCGTTTCAGTGGAACATTTGGTGAAGACCCATCACTTGCCACGGACATGGCACGCGCTTATATTGATGGGTTTCAAACTTCAACAGGTGCAAAAGAAATTGCCGATGGCTGGGGATATGAAAGTGTAAATGCAATGGTAAAGCATTGGCCCGGTGGTGGATCAGGAGAAGCGGGCCGCGATGCACATTATGGATTTGGTAAGTATGCGGTGTATCCAGGAAATAATTTTGAAATACATCTTCTTCCATTTGTCAATGGTGCCTTTAAACTGAATGGAAAAACAGGAATGGCTTCTGCGGTGATGCCATACTACACCATCTCGTATAATCAGGATACAAAAAATCATGAAAATGTAGGCAACAGCTACAACAAATACATCATCAACGATTTGCTCCGAACGAAATATAATTACGATGGTGTAGCATGTACAGATTGGTCGGTTACTGCAGATGAAACGGCTGTTGATGTTTTCATAACAGGAAAATCATGGGGAGTTGAAAAACTAACGCTTGGTGAACGACATTATAAAATTCTAATGGCCGGTGTAGATCAGTTCGGAGGAAACAACGAGATGGGTCCAGTGATCGAGGCATACAACATGGGAGTGAAAGAACATGGTGAAGGATTTATGCGCAATCGCTTTGAGCAATCAGCCGTGCGCTTACTCAAAAATATTTTCCGACCAGGTCTCTTTGAAAATCCTTACTTGAATGTAGACGAGTCCAAATCAATTGTTGGAAATGCCGAATTTATGAAAGCGGGGTACGATGCACAGTTGAAATCCATTGTGATGGTGAAGAACAAAGGAAATGTATTGCCTCTTCAAAAAGACAAGACTGTTTACATTCCTAAGAAGTTTACACCCGCTGGAAGAAACTTTCTCGGAATGCCAATTGCTGAAAAATTAGATTACCCGGTAAGCTTGGATATTGTAAAGAAATATTTCAAGGTTACAGATAACCCTGATGAAGCTGATGTAGCACTGGTATTTATCGATGGCGCAAGCTCGGGAAATGGCTACGATAGCGAAGAAGCAAAGAAAGGTGGAACAGGTTATGTGCCTATCAGTTTACAATACGGTGAATACGTAGCGAAGAATGCGCGTGATACCAGTATCGCAGGTGGTGATCAATTAGAAAAATTCACAAATCGTACCTACAAGAATAAAAAATCGAATGCCATTAACACGACTGACTTGGGCATGGTGACGGATACCTATAAAAAGATGAAAGGTAAACCTGTTATTGTTTCGGTTCACTTATCTAATCCATCGGTGTATGCAGAATTTGAAAAACAAGCCAACGCAATCCTCACCAGTTTTGGAGTTCAGGATCAAGCCCTATTGGAAATCCTGACTGGAGTTACGGAACCATCTGCATTGCTCCCACTTCAGATTCCTGCTAACATGGAGATTGTTGAAAAACAATTTGAAGATGTTCCGCATGATATGGAATGTCATATAGATTCAGAGGGGAACAAATATGATTTCGGCTTTGGTTTGAATTGGAAGGGTGTGATCCAGGATCAGCGCACAGAAAAATACAAAAAGAAGTAGTACTGTTCTTTAGAGGTTTATTAAATTCAATTGTGTGGTTTGAAATGGGAAGGATTATTATGACCATTCCAGACCGCACATTTTTTTTATTTTTAAATAGCATATTCGCTAATCTCTGCAGTTCAACAAGATAATCCCCACATAACAAAAGTATTGGGCTATGCTTCCGGAAAAAGAAATAATCAACCCTTCTCCCGATTGTTTAATCACTTCAAAAAGAATAATTAACGCTCCAAGAGAAAAAGTATTTGAAGCCTGAACAAACCCGGAACAACTTAAAGTATGGTGGGGGCCAAAAGGATTTACCAATACATTTCACACATTCAAATTAGAGTCAGGAGGCCGATGGAGTTTAACCATGCATGGACCTGATGGCGCGAACTATGAAAATGAAAGTATCTTCTTAGAAATAAAAAGCCCTGAAAGGCTGGTGTGGAACCATATCTCTGGCCATGAATTTCAAGTTGTTGCAACATTTGAAAAACTATTCAGCAAAACCCTTGTTACGTTTAATATGATATTTGACTCTGGTGAGGAGTGTCAAAGGGTAAAGGCGTTTGTTGTCGATGCGAACGAGCAAAACTTTGATCGACTTGAGGCCCTTCTGGTCAATTAATTTTGTAAATTATTAACTAAAGTCGTCAGTACTTAGAAAAGGTTAACGAGTCAATGTTCTCTATCTAAAACTGCATCCATTGATCGAATCACTTAAAATAGCAAATCAGTAATATTCTGTCTCAATCATAGCATTAATCAAAGCAATTTAAATTATAGAAATAGGCAATGGACAAAATTCCAAAATATCGGTCCACAGTACTATATGGCATTGTTAGTCTCATTGCCGTATTGCTGCTTGTTAACATTGGTCTTATTTATCTAAACAGTCTTATCATTGAACGAAACAAAAAAAACCAGGAGGACGCAGAGAGTGCCAAACTCAATACATTAGACGTCATCCGGAATTTGCATCTACTCGATCTGGGTATTCGCGGATATGCGCTTGTCAATAACCCACAGCTCCTGGGAGTAACCGATTCCATTCATATTACTCAACAAAAGATTTTTACAAGGCTAGAGAATGCTCTTCTTAATCAAGGATATCCTGATATGAAGGAACTTCAAGTCTTAGAAGATTCAGTATGGTCTTATATTCGATATACCGATGTGATGTTGGAACTCATCAAACAAAAAAAAATGAACGAGTTTAATGCGCTTTTGGCCCGGGATAAAGGTTACGATCTATGGTTGAAGTATAAAACGTTTTCCGCTCATGTCAATATATTTGAAGATCACATCGTTCAGGAAGCGAAGAAGAATTATGAGGCTGCGCTTCGCAACAGCTATTTGCTCCAGGCATTGATCTTCCTTCTGGCGGTACCTACATTATTATACATGGCGTATTTCGCAGTACGAACTTTTCGAGTATCAGACGAACTGAGACAAACACAAATAGAAAAAAATCAAATTCTTCAGGATCAAAATGAACGACTCGACAGATTAGTTAAGGAAAAAACCGAAGATGTTCTGGCACAAAATGAAGAGATTACCTCTCAAAACGAAGAAATTCGTGCACACAACGATCAGCTAATTTTACAACAAGACCAAATCGAAAAAGCAAAGGCCATTATCGAACGACAAGCTAACCTCATTCATCAAAAGAATGCAGATTTACAGATGGAGGTTGAAAAACAAATAAAAAATCTGCGGCAAACCAATTCAGAACTAGTTGAGCACAACAGCCGGTTAGAACAATTTTCCTATATCATTTCGCACAATCTTCGAGCACCTTTGGCGCGGGTACAAGGTCTCGTTTCATTGTTAGATTATCCTCGGGATCCGGAGGAGAAATCCACGATACACCAATTGCTTTTGCGATCAAGCCATGAGCTCGATACCGTCATTACTGATCTTGGTTTGATTATCAATATTCAAAAGTCAAATACAGAAATCCGAACCGAAGTGTCGCTTTCGAAAATCATTAAAAAAGTAGTGAAGTCACTGGATCCTGAATTGCATCTCATCAATGCCACTGTCAATATGAATGTGGATTCTTCTGAAATCATTCAATCGCTTCCGCCTTATGTAGAAAGTATTTTTTATAATCTGATCAGTAATGCCATTAAATACAGGTATAAAGATCGTCCTCTTCTGGTTCAGATTAATTCAAAGCGATCGAATCAATTTCTAGAAGTTACCATTTCAGATAATGGACTAGGCATTGATTTAGAGAAGTATAATGATCAACTTTTTAATTTATACAAACGGTTTCATTTACATGTTGAAGGAAAAGGATTAGGACTGTATCTTGTTCGAACACAAATCGAAGCATTAGGTGGTCGTATTGAAGTACAAAGTGTAGTAAATGAAGGAACCCTATTTACACTCTTCTTTAAAGTTTAATTTAAACCTTCTAACTTCAGGAAATTTTATAAAAAAATGAGTTTAAAAGTAATCGCATTTGATGCAGACGATACCCTTTGGGACAACGAGACATTCTTTCAGGAAACCGAAAAAAAATTCTTCGAGTTGATGGAAGATTACCTGCCTCAACATACCGTAGCGCGTGAACTTTTAAAAACTGAAATTGAGAACCTTCCTCTTTATGGCTATGGAATAAAAGCATTCATGCTCTCCATGATTGAAACAGCATTTCGAATATCAGACAAAACCATTAGCGTAAACTCGATTGAAAAAATAATTGGATATGGAAGGGAGATTCTGGAGAAACCAGTTGTGCTAATTGATGGTGTTCCGGAAGTACTCACTTCTCTAAGAGGTAAGTACAGGCTGGTGATGGCTACAAAAGGTGATTTATTGGATCAGGAGCGCAAATTAAAAAAGTCAGGGCTTGAATCGTACTTCCATCACATCGAAATTATGTCGGAGAAAAAAGAAGCTGACTATAAAAAACTCATCAAACATTTGGACATTCAACCTAAAGAATTTCTTATGATTGGAAACTCTTTAAAATCGGATGTACTGCCTGTGCTAAATCTCGGTGGACATGGTATTCATGTTCCCTATCATACTACCTGGGCGCATGAAAAGGTTGAGATGGAAATCAAGCATGATAATTTCAGACAAGTTGAAAGTATAAAGGATGTTTTGAAATTATTGTGAGTTGCTACCTTCCTCATATTGCAATCAATTAAAAGCTTCTAATAAAATCATTGAATAATTCCTTCCCATATACTGATTTAAAATAAGAATTCGTTTTATAGGTAACGGTTTCTGCATCAGATCAACTTTGACTACCTCAGGTATCGCTTGCTTTTTTAATGTCGATGCACCTAACCAAAAAGCAAAAGATGACGCTGTACAATACTCTCCGATAAGATGCTTAAAACGAATCTGTGTTATTGCGCTTAGCTTCAGACAAACAGAATTTATCAACGCATCATTTGTTATATCTCCACTTGCACCTGAGATAATTAAATCTATATCATCGATAGAAAGTTCGTTAGCCGATAGGAGTTGATTAAGTGAATCATTCAACTCCTTTTCATCTTCCGGCTTAAATATCATTCTCAAATCAAGCAAACTACAACTCGTAGCTTCTGTTGGTACAGCAGAAAGAGAGAAGAATGCAGAACCTTCTCCTTGTATTGTTCCATCAGTTCTGCTCTCAAATAAATTCAAATTGCTTATGAATTCTTTCTTATAATGTTTCACACGGCTATTAATTGTGTATTGAACAGGATCTGCTTCATCATACGAACCTATTAAAAAATTCAATGCAGCGTTTTCATTCAACTGCATCATAGCATCATGCAAAGCTGCTTCAAAAGCAAAACCTTTATTTACGTGTGTATTGTTGTAGCCGGTACATTTTATGGAAAGAGCAACCAATCCCGCTAAGGTGTTGTATGTACTCTGCATGAAATGAGTAGGAGCTACATGCTTTTCATCTTGTCCTAAAACCTCTTCAAGGAATTTTGCAGTATCAATCAGAAACCCATAACCCGTTCCAACAATAACACCGTCAATCTTCTGAGTATTTGCATTGCGCATGCAAATAGTAGCGGCAGACAAGCCAATGCGCAGCATGCGACTAAGTCTTCTTAATTGAATAGGATTAATGTATGCTTTGAAATCAGGTGTTAGGCAGGTGAGAACATTTGTATGATACTCCTGAACCGTTTCTAAAAACTGTTGATCATCATAAGTTAGTTGAGGCGAGATGATGCCCGATCCATTCACATAATATCGTGCTCTCTTTTCCATAGTTAAACCGCGCCAAATAAAAGTGAAGAAGTATTGCCACCAAAACCAAATGAATTGGAAAGTACATACTTTAAATTCTTTCCCTTTTGCAGTGTTACCTCTGGTCGAATGTTTAACTCTTCCATTGGCACTTTAAAATTCAGATTCGGAAATATGAATCCATGCTTCATGCTCATCAGACAAAATGCGGCTTCTACACTTCCGGCTGCAGCTAAGGTATGTCCTGTGTACGGTTTAGTAGAACTGAACGTTGGTACCTTTCCATCAAATAACTTTTGCATAGCAAGCCCTTCTGAAAGATCATTGTTCTCTGTTGCTGTTCCGTGTGCGTTAATGTAGTTGATCTGATCTGGATTTATGCCTCCCGATTTTATTGCTCCATACATTGCCTGATATGCACCCATACCATCAGGCGAAGATGCGGTTTGATGGAACGCGTCATTAGCATTCGCATAACCAAGCAATTCAGCAAATGGTTTTCTGCCAGCCCGAATTGCAGTTTGCTCTGATTCGAGAACTACATATGCCGCACCTTCACCAAGATTCAATCCTTTTCGTGTCGCATCAAATGGCCGGCAGTGTTGCGTATCTAAAATCATCAATGCATTGAACCCATTGATGGTGAATTTCGACAATGCTTCCGTGCCACCGCAGATTACACGATCAACAATTTTATTTTTGATTAATTGCGCACCCAACATAATCGCGTTTGCAGATGATGAGCATGCTGTGCTAATGGTGCCTATGTATTTTTTGATGTTAAGGTATTCTGCAATACGTTCGGTATGCTGACCAGGGTTTCCTGTGTCTGCATACTCTTCGAAAGCACCATGCTGATTCAAATCCTTTAACTCTGAATAATATCGCTCCAACTCACGAATGCCACCAGCAGATGTTGCTGATATCAAACCCGAGCTTTTAATTTCCTGATCCGTTAATCCGGCCGATTGAATAGCTTCTTTGACAGCAAGCAAACCTAATGTTGTTGCACGTGTAAATCCAAGTCCTGATTTTATTCCAGCTAATGCATACAGATCGTTATCCTGCAATTTGATTTCACAGGCAGGTAAGGTATGATGATGAGCTGTTTTGAGAATTTCAAGCGCACCAAAACCGCTGCGCTCGTGTACTAATGAATCAAAATTTTCAGATGCGTTTTTACCAACGGATGTGATGATACCAAAACCCGTAATAAAAATCCGATTACTCATTTTCGGTTTTCCTGAATGTATTCCACCATGGTTCTTACATTCTCAAACACCTTACGCGCAGCTTTCGGGTCTTGAATTTTGATGCCGTAATTCTTATCGAGCAACACAACAAGTTCAAGGGCATCGATGGAATCCAATCCCAAGCCTTCGCCAAAGAGAGGAGTATTTTCATCAAATGATTCGGGAGCAACTTCTTCGAGGTTCAGTTGCTTGATGATGAGTGCTTTTAGCTCGGTTACTAGTTCTTCTTTGGTCTGCATAGTATTGCAATTACGAAATTATTCTTGATTTATGAATGAGAAAGCTTGCGATTAATGTCACAAACGAAAAGGTCATCAACTTAATGGTGTTCGGTAATATCGCCAGGGTATTCGCATTTCTTAAAAACAAATCAGTAAAGGACTCCAGTCCCCATTGAAGAGGTGAAAACTTGCTGATAGTCTGAAGTACTTCAGGCATCACGTAAACAGGGACCCAAACTCCTCCTAAAGCGGAAAGAATAACCACCGAAATAGAGCCAAACGAAAGTGCTTGCTGAGGTGTCTTAAAGAAAACGGCAATCAATAATCCATAACCTGTTGCTGCCATTCCTACGGAACAGGCTGTTACCAGAATTCCAAAAACATTATTACCTAAAATCAATTTATTGAGTCCGAGCGAAGGCATCACAAAAATTCCAACCGCAATCATCAATACAAACTGAAGCATGCAAACAAAAAAGTAAAATGAAAATTTACCGGCAATAACAGGAAACTGTGAGCCTGATATCAAGCGCAAGCGAAGCATGCTTCCCTCCTCTCGTTCTTTAATAAAATTACTGGCGAGCGGAAACAAAATAAAGAACATCGCGAACATCGTCCAGGCAGGTACATTGTGTTGAACGGAATTAAGCGCTAGTCTTTCCTTTGGTTTATCAGAAGCATATTGCTGATTCACCACCATCATATCACCCGGATTGAATTTTACTTTCGGGTATTTATTTTCACCTGAACTCAATTGACTTTGCAATTCCATGATGATCCACTCGCTCTGCACCTGGGCTACAATCTTTTCAATACCTTCACCCAAAGCCTGTTTATAATTTACTTTAATAGCGGGGTCAAAATACAAATCCAGTTGAACTGCAGGAGCTTCAACCGAATCAATTAATGGGGTTTCCACTCCCATGTTTCGAATAATCTTTCCAATGAGTTGCTCTGTTTTCTTTTTCAGAGATTGCGTAGTTCCTTTCCGTAAAACAATGGAAGCTTTGAAATCTCCGGCCTGCACTAATTTATTTGCTCGCTCTAAATCAGTTTCGTTTACTACTGTTATGTTACCTGAACTTTCGAGAGCGCGTTTGATTTTATGACTCAACGAATCATTGTCCTGATCAACAAGCAATACCTCCAACTTAATTTCCTGATAATCCCGAAAGGGAGCATCTTGTATTAATGCCATCACAATAACAAGCGCCAATGGCATTAAGAAAATTAACGCCATTCCTCCGGGGTCCCGAACAAGTAATAAAAACTCTTTAAATATGGTAGCTCTGATTTTCAATCGCGCATGGTTTTTCCTGTACGTTTCAAAAATAAATCTTCCAGGTTTTTGCAATCGGGATTTTCTCCCAACAAAACTTGTGGAATTCCTGTGATCAGCAGTTTACCTTCATCAACAATAGCAAGGTGAGTACAGATTCTTTCGGCCTCTTCCAGAAAATGGGATGAATACAGTATCGTTACGCCTTTCGATTTCAAACTCAATAAAAATTCAAGAATCATATTGCGTGATTGAACATCAACACCAGCGGTTGGTTCATCAAGAATAATTAAAGAAGGATCATGAAGTAACGCAGCAATCAAATTCAATCTACGTTTCATTCCTCCCGAAAAGGTTTGCACACGCTTGTGCATTTTATCTTGCAGACCAAATGTATTTACGTATTCATCAATTCGTTTCTTTAATACATCAGTTTGCAATCCATACATGCGACCGAAATAAAAAAGATTTTCATGTGCAGTAAGTGTTGGGAACAACGCTATCTCCTGTGGTGCTACTCCGATCTTTTCTCGTATGGCTGCGCTGCTCTCTCCTACTTTTAAATCCATAACCTGAATAGAACCTTCATCAGGTCTCAATAAACCACAGAGCAGCATTACTAATGTTGATTTACCTGCACCATTCGGACCTAACAATCCAAATACAGAACCCTTCTGGATTTCTAAATTGAGATGAGAAATAGCAGGTTGTTGTGCGCCTTTGTATTGCTTGCTTACATTATCAATTTGAACAATGGCTCCACTCATTTGGATTTGCTGACTTGATAAAGCTGCGTGAATGTTTTTTGTTCCTGGTGCGAACAGGCTTCGAGCATATCGGCCAGTTCAGAAAATGTTTTTGTATCGGAAGTACGATTTTTACAAACACGACCCGCATAGTACGCAAAGTCGCGAAGCAAATCGCCATTGGCGGTCATTTGTTTGGAGATGTCGAATAACTCGTCATTCTTTAATATCGCACTTGACTGATCGAGGAATGCGGCATATAAAAACCGAAAACCTGCACCGCCTGTTCCGATTTCTTCCTGCATGCGAATGAGATTACCCAACCACAAAATCGCTTTTCGATTTCCCAAACGCTCAGGCCAGTGACGTAAACGTTTTGATAGATAAAGCATTCCTTTCGCGCCAAACAATGGAATTGGAATTCTGGTCATACGATCACTCGTCTCCTTGATACCGGTCCAGATTGCCTTTTCAAGTGGATACTCTCCTGGTATCTGAACAGGATAATACATTCTTCCGCTAGGCTCGGGCATTCCTTTTGCAAAACGTGCACGCACTAAATCTTCATATGCAATATCAGTGGTTTGTTCCATCACCGGATCACTCACTAAATAGCGGCCGTTCTCTTTTCCATAGACAATAATGTTATGCGCATTAAAATGAAAACGATATGCGGCAGGCAGGTAATCAAGATAAAATACAGACGTGAGCATACCAACGGGTTGGCCTTTGTCTAACATCTTATCCAACTCCGTCATTGCCGTGGTGGTCGAAGAGAATTTTCTTCGTTCGATTTTAATACCAATACGATTTGAAAACTTTTTAAAGATATGTCCAGGCCAGATGCGATAGGTCGCCACTGGTATTCCATTCAATCGAACAAAGGGCATGTACGAAAAGAAAAGACCAGAGCCAATACCAAATGCCATTGGTTCGTCAAAGTCGAGACCATGGAAACGCATTAAGTTTGAGATCACTCCGCTTTCACAATGAGCAGATTGCTTGTGTGTAAAATTAACCTGCATGCTTTTGTTTTAATCGTTCGATGTTGGTAAACTCTTCTACGCTGATGCGGAATGTATAGGCGTATTTTTCCAATGTCTTTTTGCTCAACTTGCTAAAGAAGAATGGCATAGTATGTAATCGCACTATAAAACTCATCGTGCCCACATAGCTCGCTACCATTGAAAAGTCCATGATGTTTTTTTTGAGATAGTATAAAACCGGACTGGCTTTTCCATCAATCACTTTCAAACGTGCCTCTTCTACTTCGTTATTCACTACATCCCAGGCTTGCTGCATAGCAACGGTCTCAGGCTCCCAACCGACACTGTTCACTTTTTTATAATGCCCTTTTTCATCGGTGGCATAATATAGCTTAGCTAGCTTACCCTCGTTGAGATTTTCTTTATCCTGCGGGACTTGGTCTTCTTTCATGATCAGATATCAAATTATTTTATAAAGAGATTGACTTTCACTCAAAAAAAGCACACACAATTGAAGTACTCACCGCTCTTACAGTCTATTTTTAACCCCTAACTTAGCAGCGTTTTTCTTAAAGTATTCAATTTCTTGTTGGGGTGTCATTCCCTCAATTTCCTTTGAAATCTCATCTCGCCTCTTTCTCATAAACGCTACAGCGTCAAAAGTCTTTTGAATTTTCAAATTTGTTTTCATAATTCTATAATTTCTCTTGGTGTTCTAATCTCCAAAATCCGATGACCATATTTTGTATTCACGGAATTGTATCCCCTGATTCTGGTAATATTAACAATGTGTTTAAAATTCCAGCTAACTAAGATATCCGCATTGATTAATGTTGCTAAAGCAATGTGTCGGCAATCTGTCCGGCTAGTTTTTCCAACAACTTCCTCAGTTAAGTACGGCTCTCCTAGCTGAATAGAATCTACATTCTGTTCTACATACTCTATTTGAGCTTTGGGAATAGACTGGTAAAATCTTATAACGTTTTCAGGTGCACCTATTAATTCAGTCAAAAGAATGTCCGATAGGATCACTTTAAATTTACCTTGCTCAACTTTTTCAAAAAACAATTTTGTATAGAATTCAAATTCCTCATCAAAATATCCGCCAATAACAGACGTATCAATATATATCCGCTGAGTCATTTCGAAATTTACATTTTTTTGATGAATCTCTGGTGGCCATCAGGTCATGTCAGTTATGAATAATGATGCTAAATCCAGCTCAAACCACGGTCATCAGAACATACGCATAATTGAAGCGCGCACTTTCAGGTACCATCATCAATAATCGATCACCCTTCTTTAGTTTGCCTGAATGAAAAAATTCTTCCAGCATAAGGAAAGGTGAACCCGCTCCTACATTACCTACTTTCGAAAGATTGGTAAACCATTTCGAGTTCGGTATGCTGATTCCAAGAATTTCCAGTTCGCGCTCAATCTTCGAAGCAAAATATTGAGATGACAAGTGTGGAAGAAAATGGTCAATTGTAGAAATGTCTAACTTTTTCTTCTCGGCAACCGCCTTCATCATTTCTCCACCTTTCTTCACAATAAAATCACCTAACAATTTCGTGTCTTGCTTCATTGCAAATACAGATTGCGCTGTCCATTGATCCTGATCTAACTCGGCCCAACCTGTAAGTGTTCCATCTTCATTTTTAATTGCACCTGCGTACATGCAGGGAGGCATTTCATTTGCAAAAGATTGTTGTTCGATCCATTCAATTTTGAGTGATAGACCTGAAGCATTTGGTTTATTTTGCAACAAAACCGCTCCTGCCCCATCGGATAACATGAAACGAAGAAAATCTTTTTCAAATGCGATAATCGGATTACCTTCTAACGCAGTTATTTTGCTTGCTTCTTCTTTAAAATATTTCGCTAACATCCACACGGACAATTTTTCAGAACCTGCACATACTGCATTTTCCGCATTGCCAGCAAGCAACGAAAGATAACCGAATTTTAAAGCTTGTATACCGGCACTGCACGCTCCGGTCGTAGAATTAATTTCCGTTGGTTTTCCCCCCAATTCTCCATGTACCATGGCCGCATGCGAAGGAAGAAGTTGATCGGGTGAGGTTGTTCCACACGAAATAATCTGAACATCATCAAGGCCAAAATCTTTGTCAAATAATTTCTCGATGGCCAGCTTGGTTAATTGCGCATTGGTATGCGTTGAGCGACCCGCTTTGTCGATTGCGTAATAGCGTGTTTTAATTTGGTTGTTTCGCAGGATTAGCGGTCGCGCCTTTGATTGCGCACCATTAATCAGCCCCAAAACATTTTCAATTTCTTCATTCGAAATGGGATCATTGGGCAAATACTTTGATAACCGTGTGATATAAACACTCATGCGCGCGATGTTCCAAGTTTAAAAAACAATAATATTGATTTTGCTATAAATATCGATCAATCCCACTGCCTTTTTATACGATTTGATCACAAACTGTCCTTTCATTTCTCCCGAAGTTGCACAAATATTTCAATCTATGATACGGATCGGATCAATCTGTTTATGCAAAAGTTGGGCCTCCATTTTCCTGAGCCATTGCTTGTAGGCATCCTCTGGAATTATAGCGTATGGAGGCTCTTCAGCAATGGTTCTTGCTTGCAATACAGAAAGATTGCACCATATGCTGCACGTCATTTCAGAATCTTTGGTAACCGAATTAGTTAGAATTCGGGACTTGGCTACTATTGCAGCACCCAAAGCGAGTTGTAAGCTATGGTCGGAGGCTGAAAAAAAAAGCGCGTTAAGGGTAGACTCAGAACATCCTCCAACAAATGAACAGGCAATGCCAACCCCTCTCCAGAGATCAGCTTGACGAGACGGGGAAAAGCCTTGAATCAAATTACTAATCTTCTCATGGTCTCCTTTGCAAACGGACCATAAGCTTCGTCCAATACCTTGATCATAGGCATCAATATTTTTTTCTTCGATATAATCAGGCACTACTTTATTTTGGATCGTTTGGATTTGTTTAAATATTCCATCGTAACATCCGCAACCATCTAAAACACGATATAGCATGAGCGGATTTACAGTATCCAGAAAGAACAAAGATGGAAGTTTACGTTTTGCAATAGCCCAGCCCAATCCAATATGTATATGGGGAACATAACTCTGATCGGAGGCACGCATGAACGAACGCCATTGTTGCAGATGTCCTTCTGAAAGATCCTTCACTGCCAGACCCATGGCCACTCCCTCAAATGCAACAGCTCTAAACTCCTGATCGATGTTTTTCAAATGCTCCTGAATAACCAAGTCACCTTTTTCTGTTGAGATGTAGAGCGCTTGCTGAAAAACATTTTGTATTTTCTCTAACTTTTGTTCAATGGATGGATGGTTCTTCATTATGCGTATTGCTTTTTCTTGTAAAACCACATCTTCATCACATCCCTTCGGATATCCATATCAACATCGATACCTTCTGTTTCTGTAATTTTATCTGATTTCTTTTCGAGACAAATAGCGTAAGGATCAACCTTCATATCCATTGGAGTGTCATGCACCTGAGCACTTACATGACGGAATATCTCGGCTGCGACTTTTTCCAATATGATCATGTTCTGCCTTATCTTCTCGATTAAATCTTTGGTCTCATATTGTGTTGTAATTCCATGTTGAAAATCTTTTAGATAATCGAGGTCTAGCGGATCAATATATCGATTGGAAAATATCTCAGTGTCATAAGGTTGCCATGCACTGAAAAGATCTTGCATGCGCTTACTCAATTCTCCAAATTTTCTTCCAAGCCCTGTTGGTGTTGAGAAAAGCTCTTTTAAAATTTTAATGTCGGTAAAGCCATGATTCGTGAAGAGCAATGCCGGAACGGACCAATACGTTGCCCAATCCCAGAATATTTTAATCACCATAATTTGGGTGTTGCCCATCAATAAATATTTGTCCTGATAAACGGGAATCCAATTTTCAAGTAACGCTAAATGTGACTGTTCAAATACAGTGGCGCGCACGCTGATATCTTCTCCCTTCAACTCACGCAAGATGAGATCAGAAAGCCATGAATTATTTAGTCCAATAAAATCTGTTCCTGGAGAATAAAGGGGATCGAGAAATGCACCTGCTTCACCTGTTACACCCCAGCGTTCATCCGAATACAATCGGCCTGTATCATGTGCATAGTGTTTCAGAAAAAGAAAATCGATAAGATCATTACTTTTTGGAGCGAGCATTTTATGACAGAGTGGTTCGT
>JBDTTT010000037.1:0-44211 GCA_039930485.1 Chryseolinea sp. | reverse complement strand
AACAAAATCGTAAAACCCAATGGTGCTACTTCCTGAAATAGCGGCTGCTCCTGCTCCTGAGAAATACGTTGTATTTCCAGAAGGAGTATATGTTCCATTCGCCACCATGTTACCTTTTAGTGTGAGCGCAAAGCCCAGTGCATTAAAAGTACTACCTGTGGCAATATCTAAATTACCATTTAAGATCAGAGGTGATGAATACAACTTAACGGTTTCATTGCTACTGCTTGCGTTGTTTAATGTCAGGTTATTTAGGGCAACGGTAGATTGAATTCCAATATTCTGCGCATTCGTTGTATTTGGAGTACTTGCATTACCAATGGTTATAGTCGATCCACTGGTAATTGATGAGCTGGCTGGATCGATTAACAATGAAGGTACCGTTGTGCTAACTATACCTTGAACGATTGTAAAACTTCCTCCTGAATGATTAAACTGACTACCTGGGTTCGTTACCTCAAAAACACCTCGCGTTGTCGTTGGTGCAACACGGCTTGCGATCACAACTGTACCGGCAGATTGAGTGTACACTAATACACCTGTTGTGCTGGCGGTGGATCTCCGTATTTGAGAGGCCACAGTAAGTGTACCACTGGTAACTTCAATTGCTGAATTACCCGAGCTGGAGTATTCGATGTAGTTATTAAATCCTGCTCCGGCATCAAGCATAACATTACCACCACTTACTCTTAGTAATCCATCCAATGTAAGTCCAGTGCTTGCCGTAGTCATACTTACTGTTCCCGCCCTTACTTCAAGTCCTGCAGTTGATGGAATATTGAAATCGCCACCACCTGAACTAAGTACTACACTGGCTGATGCATTATTTACAATAAAGAGTCCATTTTGAAGTACAAGCGATTTTGTGACTGCATTGGTTGGACCGTTAATGGTAAAGTTAGAACTGAACGTAGCTGTCGTTGATATGGACGAACCTTTGTTCACTGTTAAAGAATAGAATTGAGGAGCATCGCCAGCCGCATTCGATAGACTCATAGATGTAGAGCCTAATAAATTTACATGGATGCGATCATTGGTCGAACTTGTACCAGCTTTAAAGCCATTACCTGCAGTTGTATTCTGAGCAAAGCTTCCGGATAGATTAAGTGTATGAGTGATTGGTGTTGTGCCTGATGTTGGGATGCTGATTAGGGCAGCATAACCATTACCTAAAACGAGATCTCCCAAAACGGATATTGTTCTGGCAGTACCTGTGTTGCCAAAACGCAACTCACCACCACCTCCACTATCGTTACCATTTGCATTTGATCGAAAGAATCTGAGTCTTCTATTTACTGTAATATCACCAGTAGCACCCGTGCTTAAAACTAAATTGATGTTACCCAGTAATTCTAAATCTCCATTTACGGTTATGTTATTCGGAATGGTTGAGTTCTTATCCTGATTTCCCCAACCATCAGTTGCCATCATTAGGTTTGGAAAAGAAGATGGTGTGTTTGCGTAGCTAGCATTTGCAAGTGTGCTTTCATAAACAACGTATGAAGAATCTTGAAGATTGAAAGATCCTAAATCTACCCCAGCAAAAGTTGGATCGGATAAGTTGGTTCCAGTGCTTCTATTCCAAAACATACCCTCGCCAGAAACTTTTGTACCACTGGCAAGCTGCCCTTGATTTCCTCCACCATTATTATTCAAACATAGCGTTGGTCGGAATTGAAAGTTTCTAAAATAAACTCGTGATGTGGGATTGCCAGAAGAATTAAGCATTTGAGTGAAGCGAACTTCAGCCACGGATTGCGTATTCGCCAATGAAACTCCATGAGGATTTCCATTATTGCCAGCTGGATCTCCAAATGGCACCCAGCCAATTACAGCTATATCACCAGCTCCTGGTGAGGCATTCGCATTCGATTGCCTGCTATCATGAACACCGAAGGAGGCGTTTGCCCCAAATGTCCACAACGATCCGTCTGTCCACGATTGAGTAGCCGCATCCGTTATTTTTCGAGTATAGAAAACTCTTACCGTTCCACCAAATCGAGTGGTGGCTCCTGCAGTATAATTAGCTTGTTCTAATGTAAATCCAGTTCCCGTACCGTTGAATGTAATAACTTTTGTTGCCTCGTCAACTTTGTTTACATCATTTTCAAAAGATCGGGTGAAAGGTGAAATATCCAATACCTTACCCGGTACGTAAGTTGTCTCGGTTCCTCCAACATCACCTGCAACATAGGTGAACTGATACGTTACATTCGGTTTAGTGGTAAAGTTTGAGTTATTCACTCTCCAATAATATGCTAATATGCTCGTACCCCCTGTTAAATCTGTTGTCTGCAATATTCCATTTACTGGAATGATATTAACTAAACCATCATCGCTAAAGGAGGTAAATGTTGCAATGGCAGGAGTATACTTGCCTGAAACACCAAGAGGAAATGTTAATACTTCATTAGCATCAAGATATAATTCAAGACCTCCGTCTGAAGTATTGCCTGATGTTTGGATCATTTTTGTTACACCAAAACCACTTCCTGAAATTGCGGCTGTTGCACCACTGAGGGTTAGCTTTCGAGTATTGATATTGAATAGTCCGGAAGTCATTGTTAGCGTCCGCAGTACAGTAAGGTTTCCAGTTGCCAATGTTATGACGGGTGTTGCATCTGTATTATTAAATTCTAAACTATAAATAGAAGCGCCTGTAGAGTTTAGTGTTTGATCAACCGTTCCATCCATTAAAACGCGACCCGTGCTTGTACTTTTTCCAACCGTTACTGCAGAACCAAGAGTTACTGTCCCACGAGCAGAGGCGACAAAAGTGGAGTAATTGAAAATACCTTTTGTTATGGTAAGGGTTCCGTTCACCAGCATTGCTGTAGTAACATTTCCAGAAGTAATAACTACTTCGTTCGCAGCATTTGTTTTGTTGATTGTGAAATTATTAAAGGTTTGTGATGGATTGGTTCCCGTATTGCCAAAGATTAAAGAGCTCACACCAACACCTGTAACGGTTGTTGTGTTTGTTCCTGGCGTATAGGCCGATCCACTTTGAATATCTAAATTTCCACTGAAGGTAACATCCGCATTATTGGTTGTGAAGTTAACCGGGCTCTGAATCGTTATATCATTTAAAACAACAAGGGGCCGTATGGTCAATGTTGTCACAGCACCAGTCGCGCCCGAGTCTCCACCGTTCAGTTCTACAACGGTACCAGTGCTAGCCGTTCTTCTCATTAACACATTCCAAAAGGCTGCACGAGAAGTAACTTTATAATTATTGGCATTGCTTATTTCAAAGATAACACGTCCGCCTGTTACGGCTACGTTTGCCGGATCGGAAGCGATAAAAATAGCACCACGGGTTGCACCTGTTCCACTCCGCGCTCCTTTTACAATCAAATCACCACCACTCATGTTAAACACGTTGCCGGGATAAGTCAAACTGAAAACGTAGTAATCAAGACCTGTACCACCAGCACCACCACCATCAACTGTAACCGTTCCACCCGATTGCACATAGCCTCCAATGTTGGTTGGTCCATTTACGGAAGTTCTGATTTGATTGGTTGTTACTGTACCTCCTTCTACGACTATTGTTCCGTTATCACGGATAGTAATACCTGCATTAACGGTTGCTGTTAATAAACCTGTTGTTACTCTGACTATTCCATACGGTACTAATGAGTTGCCCGCATCTTTATGAAGAGTGCCTCCATTTATCCATAGTTGAGCTCCTTCGGAAATATTATAATTTCCGCCTGTACTCAATACCGGGATAAGAATATTTGTTCCAATCTCCAATGTTCCATAAAGAAGGGCCAATGCATTTGAGTTTGTAGTCAATTGAGCAATCGATCCATGGTCTTCATCAGCATATCCAAACAAAACAAAATTAGCAGACGCGGATGCTGTTAATGTCAGCTTATAGGTACGATCAACTCCTTTGCTGATTTTGATTCTATAGAATCGTGTGCTTCCATTACATATGATTTGTTGATTGACTGTGCTGCTTAGAAAGTTCGCATCTACAATTCCATCGGTTGCCTCTGCCGCATAGTTTGCTGCAACTCTGTTTGTAAATTCTATTGTTCCAGTTTCATTGGTTAGGTCACCATAGAAATTAAACTGATGGCGGGCATTACCTGTACCCACGCTGATCTTTCCACCATTATCAACCTCAACATTCTTATTCACCGTAATGTTAAGCGCTGTAGTTGATGCATTATCATTAATTTTTAATGTACCTCTCGTTATCGTAAGATTTCCGTTGAGGGTATAATTGGCAAGTAATGTTGCGACCGTTGCTGAAGCGTTCAGATTAACCTCCACGTTATTGAATGTTCTTGCCGAAGTCAGATTGAGTCCCGTTCCATAAATTTCTACAGTTCCTCCAATGCTGGGATCAGCAAATTCTGTTGTTGTGCCGGAGGGAAAATTATCACTGCCAGCAGCACCCGAAATTAAAATTCGTCCATTACCTTTTATTGCTGTAAAACTATGACCAGAGGTTGCTGCAATATCCAAGTAACCAATAACCTGTGTGCTTGCAGTCTGTGTGTTGTTAATGTCCATTGTCACTGTTCTTCCGGAAGTAATCACAACCTGATCAATCGCACTTGGAATTTCATTGCTTGGATTGACAAGTAGCGGAGTAACACTTCCGTCAAGAGTCCACGTAGTGGGACTACTCCAATTACCAGTTTGATAACTATACCATATTCGATTAGCTGAACCATTAACCGGACTATTGGTGGCATCAATAGTTCCTAATGTATAGCGACCATCTGTTAGATCCGTACTTCCAACCTGGAAGGTAATTCGATCTCCGCTTACTACTTTACTTGAATTGGCAATAGGTACAATCTGATAATTTGTTCCATCAAATTTCAACAACACATAGTTGTCTTTATTTTGAGGATAAAGTCCACTAATCCCTTCACTAAAATCGAACGTAACTGCCGCATCTAAAACGCCTGCGGATGTTCTATCTACATACCAGTCCTTTGCCCAACGCTGCTGTACACTTGTACCCAAATTAGAAACTGAAACAGAGTTTGCTGAATTGTTATGACCTGCCAAAACAAATTCTCCATCCGTATCTAATGTTCCATTAAACGTTGACAATATAAAACCAGCAGAGTTACCTTCCGTATGACTTGCAGAAGAGGAGCGTCCAATACCTACAACATCAAAATCATAATTGCCATTAGGAGCTGTGTTACCAGCATAGACGTTTCCAGAACCCAAGCTTATATTAAATTTTGAGCTTAAGTAGTTTTCAATGATTTGTCGTTGAGCTGAATTGACCGCTCCTCGATAAATAATAATCTCTGCCATGCGGCCAGTAATATTTCGTTCTTCACCAGCGGAATTATCAAAAGTTCCAATATAAAGACTGGATGTATTATTTGGCATAGTAGTTTGTCCATTACCTGTACCAGACGCATTTCCGTTTCCGAATACACCTATGCGAGGATTTGCTGAACTACCGTTAAAAACAGAAGAGAGTATATAAGGGGTGCCTGAAGCAAAAAGACCTGCTGAAGTAGCCTCGTCTGCATTATTTACGATTCTTGAAATGAATGTATTGGAGTTTCTGTATAACACATAGGACTGATCTGTACCCGAACTTGTGCGTTTAGAAACGATACCCTCAGTTCCCACAATTGTTGCGGGTTTGAAAATGACAAAAAGAGAAAGACCTGCAGCATTGTCTAAATTATCTGCATCCGCTATTACTAAATTATAGTTGATACCTGCCGTATTCAGTAATTCTATAGCTGGAAAATTATTGAACGAAGCATCTGATGCTACATAAGTTGGCCTTGAAGTGCCTGTTCCCGTGGCATTATTAAGATTACCAGATTGGTCGGCCCACGAATTCACAAGGCCACCACTTTGTGAGAGACCAGTATTGCCCCTCAGCCAAAGACTGTTTTGAGGTTGGCCAGATGAACCGTCCTTGTTACCAACTCCTCCTGGGCCAGTCTGAGAAAAGCCCGAAAATGAAATCAATACTCCCACAGACACTATAAAACCAACTGATTTTAAAGTAATCCTCTTGTAAAAAGTCCCCATAGATGATTGTCTTTGCCGCTTATTAACCAGTAAAGTTAAGAATTGAAAAGGTTCTGTAACACTTTTATTCACAATGATTTGACTAAACTTTCGTCAAATCATTTTTGCATAGGACTTTTCAACTTCCAATACCCACAGTAACTGTACATACAACGAACACAGGCTTAGTAACAGAGAGATGCCAAATCCTTAGTGGATTCTTAGATATTAGGTAACATCCTCCTGTTTTATTATTCTTAACATCAAATAAGCCTCAATTGAAATGATTTTGAATTACATCTGGGTTGGTTTCTTCCTTATCGCCTTTGTTGTGGCTTTTATTAAACTGATCTTCTTTCAGGATATGGAAGTCTTCCCTCAGATGCTTGAATCTACATTTGAAATGGCGAAGACAGGGTTTCAAATCTCCATCGGCCTTACGGGTGTGATGACACTCTGGTTAGGGCTTATGAAAATTGGCGAACGAGGCGGAATGGTAGCCATCATGTCAAGATTAGTTGGTCCATTTTTTTCAAGACTATTTCCTGAAATACCAAAAGATCATCCTGCTACTGGTTCTGTCATTATGAATTTCAGTGCTAACATTCTGGGGCTGGATAATGCAGCAACACCTTTAGGCTTAAAGGCCATGAAGGAACTTCAGGAAATAAATCCAAACAAAGACACAGCATCGAATGCACAAATCATGTTTCTGGTTTTGAACACTTCTGGTCTAACGGTTATTCCAATTTCCATTATAGCGGACCGCACCATGCTTGGCTCAGTGAATCCCACTGCCATTTTTATACCGACACTCCTTGCCACATTTTGTTCTACCCTCATTGGTTTGGTATATGTGTGTTACAAACAGAATATTAACCTCTTCGATCGGGTAATTGCAGCTTACGTGCTTGGCCTGACTTCCTTTATAGCTTTGTGTGTTTGGTACTTTACAAAATTGTCGCAAGAAGAACTTCAGCGACAGTCTTCTCTTTTTACAAGCATCATCATCATCTCTATCATTGCATCTTTCCTGATACTTGGATTAAGAAAACGTTTATCGCTCTTCGAAACATTCATTGAAGGAGCAAAAGAAGGTTTTGAAACATCGATCAAAATTATCCCATACCTGGTTGCCATTCTGGTTGCTATCGGTGTGTTCAAAGCATCTGGAACATTAGTGTATATCACTGAAGGTATCCGATGGATTGTTCAGCTTGTTGGTTTGAATGGAGACTTTGTAGACGCGCTTCCGGTTGCATTATTAAAACCCTTAAGCAGCCAAAGTGCGCGAGGAATGATGATCACGATTGCTGATGCAAAGAATTTCGGACCCGATTCATTTGTAGGTAATCTGACTAGTCTCTTCAGAGGATGTGCCGACACCACCTTCTATATATTGGCTGTGTATTTTGGCTCGGTTAATATCCGCAAAACAAGGTATGCAGTTACCGGAGGATTAATAGCCGATCTGGCAGGCATAGTTGCTGCAATCTTTGTGGGCTATTTGTTTTTCCACTAGCTATTGTATCGAAGTGAAAAGCAAGTATTTGTTTGTTAAAGTGCATAAACGGGGTTAACATTGTTTATGGAAAAAAAGGCGGAAATTCAAAAGACCATTTACGATAATGCGAAGAGCCACTTTCTGGGAAACTTCCCTGACTCCTTACCTATCGAACAGGCATATGTACACATTGGTATGTATCTCGGATGGATAATCGATACCGATAATTATTCTGAGTATTTTGAAGACGAGGCTTCCAATCAAATTTTCCGGTTTAAAAGAAGGGAAATTTCTTGTACCATTTTAAGTGAAATTTGGGATGGATATCTGGGGTTTGAATTGTTTAGCAAACAAGGGAACATGTTTACCTATTATTACTATGGTGGCGGCTTGTATCGAAATGATTACGATGAAATATTAGTAAAGACGCTCCCTTCTATTTATCACGTAACCGACAGTTGGGAGAATTATGAAAAAATGAAACTCCGCATTGATATGCGCTTCACCGACTGGAAAAAACTGGTTGGCGCTGGAGTTTAACTCTCTATTTGATCATCTTACCATTCTTATCCACAACGTTTTGTTGTGTGTTATCCTTAATGGTTAATTCTCCGGTTTCCTGTTTGAATGCAATTTCCGTAGGAATAAAGTTCAGAACATAATTGTTGCTCCATGCCAATCCATCTGAACGATAAATTTTTGCCAGCGTGGCGGAGTATTTATTTTCCTTATTCGCCTTAGTAGAATAAATCACTACAAAAAATATTTGTCCTCTGGCATCTGAAAAAGTAAAGGCCTTTGTGTCCTTCAATTTTGAAATTCTGAAGCTGGGTTTGTCTACAGGAAATATTATCTTAATATCAGAAACACGACTTGGTGTAATTGAATAGAAATATCCATTCATTGAAACTGAATCGCTGTAATGCAATCCTGCTGTAAATTTCTCAGACACAATCGCCAAAGGTTTAAAAGCAGAATGAGAAGATTCCATAAACAAGGGTATTGAATCAGGAGTATTAACAAGCCAGCGAAGTGATTCCACTTTTAGAGAAAGTTCTTCATCTACCCTCCTTCTTTCCCTTTCAGCATATTCCTTCAATGCTTTTATATAGCTCTTTAGTACTATGGTGTTGCTGTAGGTATTGGTTATGAAGTGCTCATAGTTTAAAACTTTTGTGTCAATATCAATTCCCTGCAATTTACCCGCAGTGCTATCAAGCCGATTCAAGTAATGCGATTCTTTGTTAGCCAGATTTAATTTAAGATTCACATTCGTTGAGTCGCGAAAGGCTTTGTTTTCCAACACGGTCGATCTATACTGCAAGTCGGCTATCTTCAAATTAAAAACACTAATTGGAAGCGGATCTTTATCAAACTTTTCAAGTTGCTGCGTTAATAACTTATCTATTAATTTAGTCAGATCGCTGTTCACCGATAAAGAATCACGGCTCACCTTTTCGCGCAGCTTATTAATTTCAATATCATACGTCACAAGATGATCACGCATCGGAATAATTTCCTTGGTAATAATTTCTTTGCTGCCTTCAGCAAATTTCTTGTAGTTCCATATCGCTACATCGTCCTTATAAAAATTGGCAAGAGAAACGCCATCACGTTTGAAATTTTCAATTTCATTTGCGATCAATGTTTGATTGTATCCCGTCTTTCCAAGGTTTGCTGAACTTGCTTTATAATTGTCAAATGCTTTCATAGCGGAGTCATAGCGCAATGAAAGGGCTGTAAGACTGGAGAGTGTATTTTCTGTTGAGCGCAAATACAATTCATTTAATCCAGGATATTGATCCTGGATAGATACGTAAAGTAGATTCGTTCTTTTGTATAATGTATCTGCTAGTGAAAAATAATATTTCACCATTTTCACCCGGTCAATCCGCTCACGCAAACCTTCCATTTTTTTCTCTAAGTCAAACTGAATATCAGAAAGCTTCACGCCAAATTCTCCAGTGCGTAAATCCCGTCTGTTATAGGCTGCATAATATTCGTCATTACGCTTAACTTCCTTTTCCGTAATTGATTTATAGGCTTTATCATAAAAAAAGATAGCCGAATCCATATTAGCAATCATGCGCGATGTTTGCTTCAACAGGTCATCCTTCGAAGATTTTTCTTGAAGGATAATACCCATGTACAAGTAAGCATTCGGGTTGTCTGTATTCTCTTTTAGGTAGCGTTTCAGAAACGGTTCAGCCGATTCGTACTGTTTTGTACTGAGAAGACCCCAAATTTCTTTGTACTTAATCTTCTGACCATAGGCCGATGAGATAAGAAAACAAAATAATAAAGCCTTGATCAAACCAACTTTTGCCATCTTCGATAGAAATTAACTTCCGAAATTAAATAAAATCATGAGATTTGACACGGGGAGTTCAATTACCACGCCAAAATGAATAAATTTCTTCAGAACCGGCCTTTCCAAAGAGCATTTCGATTTATCAAATCCTGGCTCCCTTTTGCGCTTTTACTGGTTCTGCTTCATTACACCGGAATATTATCGGGTATCTCATTTGTTGCCAACAGCGCCTTGATGAAAACAGGTGTGATGGACGCTGAGCCAAATGATGTTGCGGTTATTAAATCATTCGACTATGATTTCAGTATTCAGAATATGAATGGAAAGGTAATCGACTTTAATACCTTTAAAGGTAAAACGATTTTTCTGAACCTCTGGGCAACATGGTGCGGGCCTTGCCGCGTTGAAATGCCTACTATTCAAAAGTTATACGATCGGGTGAATCATGAAGAAATTATTTTTGTGATACTCTCTCTTGATGAAAAGAAAAATCACAACAAGGTGTTAAAATTCATTTCAGACAAAGAACTTACCTTGCCTGTTTATGAACCCGCCAGTTCATTACCCGAACAACTTAATGTTCCTTCTATACCAACAACCTTCGTTATTGATCCAAACGGAAAAATTGTTAGCAAAAAAGTGGGGGCTGCGAATTTTGATACGGATAAGTTTGAGAAATTTTTGAATGGACTCAATAAAAAATAATTCCCGATTTCAAGTTCAAAAATCCAGATTCGGGATTCTAAGTTGTGAGTGATTCACTTTACTATGCTGCATTCTATTCACCAATATTCCTCAAACCATCCAGTGTTAAGTTCGGTTCGATTTGCATAACATTGCTCAATGAGGTAATCACCGAAGAAAGTCCACCGGTTGCAATAGTCGGTAATTGATCATCATTCAATTCTGTTCGTAAGCGTTTGATCATACCTAACACCAATGCTTCATATCCGAATAATGTTCCGGCTTGGATAGCATGAACCGTTCCTCTTCCGAGCGCAGATGTTGGCATCTCTAATGGAACATCAAAAAGTTTTGCCGCATTTTGCGAAAGCGATTTAATAGCAGTCTTCAATCCAGGTGCGATGGCTACGCCTAAAATCTTTCCTTCGTTCGAAAGTGTAGTGAAGGTAAGTGCTGTTCCAAAATCAATTACAATACAACTGCGATTGAATTTAGTAAACGCTGCCACTGCATTTGCCACCAGGTCTGAACCAATTTCATATGGATTCATTACCTGAATAGCCAACGTTTTATAAACTTCTGGTCCAAGCACCAATGGATTTTTCTCGAAAAGGGTAACAACAACATTGATAAGCTTATCAGTAAGATCAGGCACTACACTGCTTAGAACAATTTTATCAACGTCCGGAAGTTTAAGTCCGGTTTCCAAAAAGTAATCGCGGATTTTAATTCCATAAAACAATTCAGGTCGTTCACTAACAGAAGGTATTCGCCACACATGCTTCCAGCTTCCTTCGTGCGAAAGTCCAAGAGTAATATCGGAGTTACCAATGTCGATAGCGAGTAGCATCTTATGCATATTCCAGTAGTTCATTTTTAATTTTCTCCAATCCTACACTTCCCTTCTCCTGAATCATTTTCAAATACGGTATGGATGTGACATCCAGAAGTTTTGGATCAACAACATACTTCGGTGTTTCAAAAGGAACTGAGTGTATCAAACCTGCAGCTGGATAAACAACAAGCGATGTGCCCACGACTAAAAACACATCCGCGCGAGATGCATGAACAGACGCAACTTCGATCAACGGAACCTGTTCACCAAACCACACAATATTGGGTCGAAGCTGCGAACCCTTTTCGCATTTGTCTCCTATTTTTAATTCCCAGCCTTTGATCGGATATATTAATCTTTCATCCAGCGTGCTTCGCGATTCAAATAGACTTCCATGCAGATGAATCACATTCGAAGAACCAGCACGCTCATGAAGGTTATCTACATTCTGCGTTACGATTGTTACCTTAAAGTGCTTTTCTAATTCTACCAGTATCTCGTGACCACGATTGGGTTTTACTTCAAGCGCTTTTTTTCTGCGTTGATTATAGAATTCTAAAACGAGTTTTTGATTTTTATGCCAACCTTCTGGTGTGGCTACATCCATTACATCAAAGCCTTCCCACAAACCATCTGAATCGCGAAAAGTAGGAATACCACTCTCTGCACTAATGCCTGCACCGGTAAGAACGACCAAGCTTTTCATGAGTGTTGGTGATTATGTATTTGTGTTGTAGCAGAACCTGAAATAATCTAATGTTTATACCAGATCAAAGCTCCTTACCATTTAAACACTAAAATACATAATCACCAATACACTTTACCTCACTTTCTTTTTCTTCTTTACAACTATCAATTTCTTCGCGGCCACTTTTTTAACTGCAATTTTGTTCGTGGCCGTTTTCTTTGGAGCTACTTTTTTAGCAGCAGTTTTAGTTGCCGCTACCTTCGCTTTTTTAACAGCCGGTTTTTTCTCCGCTGCTACTTTCACAGGTGCCTTCTCCACTTTCTTAGCATATCCCCATCTTCCTTTTTTCTCAGGTGTATTATCCGCAAGGATAGTACACTCCTCCAAAGTCAAATCTTTCGGTTCTTTTCCTTTCGGGATTTTTACATTCTTCTTTCCTGCTTTAATGTATGGACCAAATCTTCCGTTAAGTACTGTGATTTCAGGATTCTCAGGAAATGCTTTGATCAATTTATTAGCATCCGCATGGCGCTTCGCTTCAATCAATTCAACCGATCGATCGAATGTAATGGTGTACGGATCTAAATCTTTTGGAATAGAGGTGTATTTCTTATCGTGCAATACATAGGGACCAAAGCGACCGATACCTATCACAACAGGCTTTTCTTCTAACAAACCCATGCTACGTGGCATCTTGAAGAGTACCATCGCATCATCCATGGTTATGTTTTCAAGAAACTGCCCCGGACGTAGACTTGCAAACTTTGGTTTTTCTCCCCCATTGTCATCCGGATTTTCTCCTAACTGAACATACGCGCCAAACTTACCCAGCTTTGCATAAACATTTTTACCGGTCTTTTCATCAACACCTAACTCACGGCTCTTTCCAACCGATGAACGCTCTACCTTTTCTGTTTCCGTTACTTTCTTATGAAAAGGAGTGTAGAAATTATCGATCATTTTTTTCCACTGCAGCTTGCCACCGGCAATTTCATCAAACTCGCGTTCGATCTCTGACGTGAAAGAGAAGTCTGTAATATCCGGAAAATGTTCTACAAGAAAATCATTTACCACCATCGCGGTGTTGGTAGGAAAAAGTTTGTTCTTCTCTGCTCCGGTAATTTCGGTTTCGAATTCCTTCGTTACTTTATTTTCAGCAAGTGTTAATACTGTATATTTTCTCTCCACACCTTCACGCATTTCTTTCACTACATAACCACGCTTCTGAACGGTTGATATGGTTGGTGCATAGGTAGATGGTCGACCAATACCAAGCTCTTCTAATTTCTTAACCAAACTTGCTTCAGTGTATCGCGCGGGGTGACGTGTAAAAACTTGCTTACCTATTAACGTGCTTAACAACAAATCCTGACCAATGGTTAATGGAGGCAACACTTTGCTATTCTCTTCATCACCATCCTCATCATCATTTGACTCCATGTATACTTTCAAGAAACCTTCGAACTTAATTACTTCACCAGACGCAATTAATTTTCTTGGATTTGTAGAAATAGAAATAGTAGCGGTTGTTTTTTCTAATTCCGCATCGGCCATTTGTGATGCAATGGCGCGCTTCCAGATCAAATCATATAATCTTTCTGCGTTGCGATCTAAACCTGGATCATTCACTGAAAAATCTGTAGGACGAATCGCTTCGTGAGCTTCTTGCGCTCCTGATGATTTTGTTTTATAGAAACGAGCCTGTCCGAAATTCTTTCCGAACGATGTTTCAATTTGAGCAAGGGCCGCCTTCCGTGCATCATCAGATAAGTTCACAGAGTCAGTACGCATGTAACTGATCTTACCGGCCTCGTATAATTTTTGTGCCACCATCATCGTCTGCACAACCGAGAAACCCAACTTGCGACTGGCTTCCTGTTGCAATGTTGAGGTTGTAAATGGAGGTGCGGGTGAACGCTTCGATGGTTTGGTTTGTAAATCAGCAATGGAAAATTTTGCTCCTTTGCACGATTCTAAAAATTCAAGCGCGGCTTTCTCTTCATCAAAACGTTCAGGCAGTTCGGCCAACAATTGTTTGCCTTTACCTAAATCAAAGATCGCATTGATCTTAAATGCTGATTTTGTTTTGAAGTCCGTGATCTCGCGTTCACGTTCAACAACCAGTCGCACAGCAACGGATTGAACTCGTCCGGCAGAAAGTCCGGTTTTGATTTTTTTCCAGAGGATAGGCGATAGTTCATAACCAACCAATCGATCGAGCACACGTCTTGCTTGTTGAGCATTTACTAAATCAATATCAATGCCCCGTGGATTTTGTATTGCATTTAAAATCGCATTCTTGGTGATCTCCGTAAAAACAATTCGTCTTGTTTTCTTGTCGTTCAGATCAAGCACCTCTTTTAAGTGCCATGAAATTGCTTCTCCCTCGCGGTCCTCATCACTCGCCAGGTAAACCATTTCGGCTTCTTCGGCAAGTTTCTTTAGCTTCTGAATGATGTCCTTTTTACCCTCACTGACTTCGTAGGTAGGTTCGTAGTTATTTTCAACATCGATAGCCCCGCTGCCTTTCGGCAAATCGCGGATATGCCCCATGCTTGAGCTCACTTTAAAGTCCTTCCCAAGATACCCTTCTATCGTCTTCGCTTTGGCCGGGGATTCTACAATTACAAGGTTTTTCGACATAAGAGTTTTGGTTCCGAATGGCTCAAATATCTGTAAATTTTTAAAATGTCAAATTTTGATATCGTTTTGAGCCATCCTTTCAGGCCTATTCTGTCCCATCATTTCAGCATCTATCTATCTGATTAAAAGGATTTTTCGGTCGAATAAAAAAAATATTTCACCGGACTTAGTAATATTGATGATTAACCCACAGTATTGATCTCTTAACCTCCTCCTATGCCACGTTATCTGTACTTACTTCGTCATGCTGAAAGTGCCTCAAAACAACTTAATGAAAACGACAAAGACAGGCAATTATCTTCACGCGGAATAAAAGAAGCGTTAATGATTGGCACCTACCTTTTCAAGCAAAATACTTCACTCAATATAATAATGAGTAGCACCGCTGCCCGGGCCTTAACAACCGCAAATCTGGTGGCCGATGCGCTAAAAATTGACACGGATAAAATTTCACCCCAGGAAGACTTGTACGAGGCTTCTCCACGAACCCTTCTTCAATTTATTTCTCAACTGGATGATGACCATCAACATGTAATGTGTGTGGCTCATAATCCCACTATATCGTATTTAGCTGAGCTATTTACTAAATCAGAAATTGGTGAAATGGCTCCCGGTGGACTTAGCATTATTTATTTTGACATCAGTTCCTGGAAAGAAGTGAGTCAGGGAAATGGTGAACTGGTTCGATATATTTTCCCGGAAATGCTAGTAGAGTAATTGCTGTTTATTTATATCGCTTGAATATCTCACCGTTTCACAACTTTTGATGAAGCCGTGCGCGAACCAGACGTAACCTTTATGATATATAACCCTGTATTAAAATTTTCCATATCCACATTGAATACAGTTTCGAGTGATTGAATATCAAATTTCTGAATCTGTTTTCCCATAAGGTCATAAATCGCAATCGCTGAAATTTGATCTTCTGATACAATGGTTATATGACTATCCGTTGGGTTTGGATAAACACCAACAGTCAGTGGTGTTATTTCCTTGAAAATATTCTCAGCACCCGGAGTCATTGCAATAGTTGCCTTAAATGGTCCGGTTCCATTTGGAATGCGAGCAAAAGAATAATCTTCTTTTTGAAATCCGAATAGCGTAGTATCATACATCAGAATGGATTGATCTTCCTCATAATACAAACCAATTTGTTCGCCATCACCAGAAAGTTTGAAATTCAAATGTGAAGAACCTTGTTCAGTCTGTTCATCAGCAAAAAATACTTTGTATTCTCCAGGCGCTAGTTTCATTTCCCCCGGAACACTTTCTGTAATCTTGAACTTTGTTTTGTTATTAAAGTTGTCAGTTAAATAAAGTCCGTTCAAATTAATTTCCTCTGCACCTGCATTGAATAATTCAATCCAGTCTTCTGTTTCTCCAAACTCATCCTGTGCACCAGAACGTGTGGCATTAAATTCATTGATTACAATATTGTAGTTCGTAACTGGTACTTCCTCAAACATTGCTTCGATGAGGATATCTGAATAAGCAGTGTCTGCCAATACGGGAATTGTACTGGTCGTCTGAATAACATTTCCTGTTTTCATACCATTTAAATCAAAATCAAAACTGATATCTGAACTGGTTACAGCATTTTGATGGAGTTCTACTGCTATGGTATTTTGTCCGGGCTTAATCAAACCCTTTACAATTACAAATGAATTGAATGCAGTTTCAGAGGCTGTAGCCAGAGCCAGCGTTGAATAATCAACTGCACCTCCGGGCATGTTAATACGATATATTTCCATACCATTGAGATAAACAACTGCGCCATCATCTACACGAATAGAAGCCGTAAGATTACCAAGCCCAACGGTGTCTGCAATAGTAAATGTTTTTCTAAAATAGGTTGTAATGTATTTGCTTCCGGCATCGGCACCATAACTCACGGTAGTCGCTTCATCTCCATCACCATAACCTAATTCAGCCGGACCTTGCTGCCATGGGTTGTCATTAAAATTTTCAGCTTGCCAATTGGCGGCAGGTAAGGAGCCTTGATCAAAATATTTCCATGTATCTGCTTTTGAAATCATCGACAGTTGTATGGACTCGCGTTTCGTAATCTTCCACTCTTTAAATACAAAGCCTCGCTTTGCCAATGGTTTAAGATCATAGGGTACTCTTTTAAAATAGGTAACATCCACTTCATCCGTTGTTACGCCATTAAAATTGAACGCGGATGCATTAGATGGATTTGCATCAACACGAATACTCACTCTTTCATTGAGTCCAAAAAAATCAGCGGTATGCTGGACCATGTACGGATTTCTTTCGGTAGCAAAATCGCGCATGCGTTGTACTTCGTAATTCCAATCGTTGATATTTCCATTCCAACGTTGTTTATGGTAAGGCATCTCAGCAGCGATTCGCGTTTGGAAACTGTCAATTACATCAATAACACGGCTGGGCTTAAATGTGGTATTGATAGCCGTTAACATGGTTTGAATAAACCGGGTTCTGAAAACCGGATTTTGAAGTACTAAGCGAATGTGTAAGGTTGACCAATCCGGGTTAGGCCAAGTCACTCCGCTATTCGGATCTGTTGCAAAATATAATGTAGGGTGTGTAGAATAACTTGCGCCTGAATAAAGACCAAAGCCAAAATCAAGATCCCATAGAATCCAACGAAACTTACCGTTGGTTGAACGTTGTCTCCAGAACTTGATGTTGTTACCCGGCCAGTCTGTGTTGGCGTAATAAATTTCGGTTACGAGATAATTAATAAACTCCTGCACATCAATATGCTTGTCGATAAAGGCAAATGATGCTGGATCATTTAAATTAATAAGTTGCAAACTGTCTTTGTATGATAGGTAGGCAGCTGGTGTTCCTTCAATTGCATTTTCCCATGTTTCAATTAAATCGACATCGTCTTTATCAATATTGAAATTGGCTTTAATGTAATCACCATCAATTTTCTCACGCAAATTTTGTATACCCCAATATTCACCATTAAGATATAATACAGAGGGTTGATATGCCATGTAATCAATATCCATTTGATCTACTACCATACTTTGGAGAATTGCATCGCGGAACATGGTTACATTAAAATCGTTGCCTGAGTTATTCAGGTTGAAACTTCCATACTTATAAATTTCTTTCGAGGGGAAAAGTTGTTGATCCAATGTATTGTTGCCATACTCATCGCGGGCTTTTACGGCAAAGGTTTTTTGCGGCTGATTACGACTACATGCGCCTCCTATTCGGATATCTAATGACTGATCAAATTTCTTTACGCCACTCTCAAGATAGTATTCAAACACAGCATGACGTGACCAGTCCTGATTCCAGTTCATAGGATTTCCATTGCAATTTCCAGGAATACCATTTGTTCCATCGGTATAGATGCCGATGGTATTGTCCCATAGATAGGTTGGGTTTGTTGAAAGTGAAACTACAGGAAGTGTAAAGGTGTGTTCGTTGATGAAATATGTTTTGGAGATGGTATTACTCGGCAACATTCCTGTTTTAAAAGCCTTTGCTTTTAGTGTTGACGTTTTCGTGATCGAAATAGCGGATGAATACTGAGTTGAAGCACTAGTCGGTTCATTTCCATTTACCGTATATCGAATCGTAACACCAGATTGCACGTGCGACAATGTGATGGATTGAGTACCGCCATATCGACCCGCTTCTTTTGAAAAGATTACATCCTCCAACACTTCCGTTGCATTGTCATAACTATTAGCACCTCCTGGTGTAACTTTTGAAAGATAGCCTCTGGTGGCTGCACCATCTGTTGTACGTCCGTATGAGATATTGATGTATTGACTTGGAAATGTAAGCGTATCCGCAAGAGCGGAAGAAGAAGTTGAAAGGGTGATCTTTTCACCATCGGCATCAAGCTTGAAGTTTGTATGGAGATTCGTATACATCTCATCACACCAAATCAGCAAATAACCTTTTGGACCTATTGATGTGCTTCCTGGTATCTGCCACATAAGCTTATTGGCAGGATCATTTGACAGAAAATACCCACCAATATTTACGGAGCTGTTTCCTTTATTATAGAGTTCAATCCAGCCTGAGAAATTGTAGAATTGAGGATCGTAGTTGATGTCTCCGTTCGTTGGGCAAACCTCATTAATTACCACCTGCGCGTTAGATTTAATCAAAATCATCAGCATCAAACTTCCCAGAAATAAAATTTTCCTCATTCTCACTGTTTTTGCAAACCGCTAATTTAATGAAAGAATAACAATGGGTTAATACCGCCCATCTGTCCATTATGTAACCCAGAAAGGCAATATTCTGTAACTTCAATGAACAAAGTTGCGTCCAAGCGTCAGTCATGACAAACGAAGAGGAGTTTCAATGTATCGACAAGGTACTGGCGGGCGATCAGCAGGCGTATGCCGTGTTGGTCGACAAGCATAAGTATTATGCCTTTTCCATTGCCTTAAAGGTACTGCAGAACCGCAATGAGGCGGAAGAAGTGGCACAGGATGCGTTCGTGAAAGCCTATCACCACTTGAGCAAATTTAATCGGGAGGCTAAGTTCTCTACCTGGCTTTATCGCATCGTGTTTAACACAGCCATAAGTGCCAAACGGAAAAACAAACAGATTTTCCAAAGTATCGAGAACACCATTGTTGAATACAATCCAGGAAGTGAGGGAACATTAGAATCGAAAGACAAAAAGAAATATGTAAACCAGGCGATGGCGAAACTAAATGAAGCCGATCGCACTGCACTTTCGCTATTTTATCTTGAAGAATTTTCGCTTGATGAAATTGCAGCCATTACCGATTCAGCAGCAAACACGATTAAAGTACGCATTCACCGCGCACGGCAACGATTAGCTGATGAATTAACACTAATTTTGAAACAAGAAGCGTTAACTTTATAACGTATGAAAAAGATACCTCAACCTTTAGACGATACTTTATTGAACTACTTAGATGGTTCATTGAAATCAGAAGAGAAAACAGAAATTGAAAAATTACTTCAGGATAGCGACTCCCTTCGCGCTCGCTTGGAAGAACTTCGTGTCATTCATTTTGCCTTGCGCCAGACTAAACTTGATCAACCTTCTAAGAACTTCACCCAACTGGTAATGGGTAAGCTCGATGGCTATACTGAAAGAAGCTCCTTCCCTATTCGCAATGGCATATGGTTATTAGCCGGAGTATTAGTAGCTGTAGGTATTGTAGCATTATTGGTTTCATCAGGAGTTTTTGATCAGACTCAAACAGTAGTTGATTTAAATAAAATCAATCTTCCAAAGCAATACATTCAGGAACCATTACCTACCATTCCATTTAATGGAAAGTTATTAATCAATATCATTATCGTTTTAAATCTCGGACTCGCCTGGGTAGTCTTAGATCGTGCCATTCTCAAACCATATTTTCAGCGCAGAATGCAGACGCATTAAAAAGAATTTAGAATGATATGAGCACCTTCTCCAGAGGGTGCTTTTTTCGTTGTCTTCATTGAAAAGAATACCCTCTTCATCTTAACGAATCAAGCTATATTCTAAATTCTAACTCCTATATTCTCTTCATTAGCTTTTAACTCTCAACTTCAAAGACTATCTTTTCTTCGACATACAACCAACCTAATGACGAACACCAACATTGTCTTCCGCAGCGCAATTGTAGCGGCACTCGGAGGATTCCTTTTCGGATTTGATACAGCCGTAATTTCAGGAGTTGAAAAATCCATTCAGCAACTTTGGGCACTCGATAGTTTCAACCATGGCTTTACCATTGCCTCTGCCCTAATCGGAACTGTGATTGGTTCACTCATTGCCGGAATTCCTGCAGAGCGTTTCGGCCGTAAAAAAGTATTGCAAGGTATTGGCTTGCTCTATCTTGTAACATCCATTGTTACTGCTTTTACTTCATCTTGGGAAATTTTTGTGATGTTTCGTTTTCTTGGTGGGATTGGCGTTGGGGCATCGTCTGTTGTCGGGCCTATGTATATCTCTGAAATTTCACCTGCTGCCAATCGCGGAAAATTGGTAGGTCTTTTTCAATTTAATGTAGTATGTGGTATTCTCATTGCCTTTGTTTCAAATTATTTATTGTTTGGTGTTGGTGAAGAAGCCTGGCGTTGGATGTTAGGAGTGCAGGCCTTTCCCTCACTCGTGTTTTTTGTGATGGTATTTTTTGTTCCCGAAAGTCCACGATGGTTAATCAAACAAAAAAGAATTGATGAAGCTCAGAAAGTTTTTACACAAGTAGGTGAATCCAATCCGAAAGAAATAATTCATTCCGTTGAAGAATCTCTTCACTCGGAAGTGGGTATGAAAAAAGAAAATGTATTCAATGGCAATTACAACAAGCCGATCATGTTTGCTGTGGCACTTGCTATGTTTAATCAACTCTCGGGTATCAATGCCATTATGTACTACGCTCCCCGAATTTTTGAAATGACGGGGCTCTCAAAAGATACAGCATTACTTCAAGCGATTTCCATCGGTGCAACGAATATGGTTTTTACTTTACTGGCAATTTCCATTATCGATAAAGTGGGAAGAAAAAAATTGCTTATCGTTGGTTCAATCGGTATGGTTGTTTCACTCGGACTTGTTGCCAGAGCTTTTTATGCAGAAGACTTCGGAGGCTTTGGTGTTATGCTTTCTCTTGTTGGGTTCATTGCCTTTTTTGCGTTTTCACAAGGTGCAGTGATCTGGGTATTCATCTCTGAAATTTTTCCGAACAAAGTTCGTTCCGCAGGACAAACCCTGGGCAGCTCTACACATTGGATTATGGCCGCTATCATTTCATGGACATTTCCCATTATTGCTGACATGAAAGGCGGAGGATATTATTCCTTTTTGTTTTTTACAGTGATGATGTTGGTGCAAGGCTTTTTTGTTTGGAAGGTATTACCGGAAACAAAAGGAAAATCATTGGAAGGAATACAGCAAAGTCTGGGAATACATTAAGAAGGAACGAGGTAAGAGGAACGAATTACGAAAAACTATAAATAAGAAGTGAGTTCTTTCGTGATTGATTTGCGGGAATATTTTTTGAATCCTAGTAGCTGCGCAGTTACTGACTTAGAATTTTTCCAATTCTCATAAGCATTTAACAATGCCTGCTTTATTTTTTCTTTGTCATTGCCTTCAATCATTTCTCCTGCCTTGGATTCGTTTAACAATACTGCAGCATCACCATTCGATGGACCTGTGCCAAGAATAGGTAACCCTGTTGCCAGATACTCAAATAATTTTCCAGGCATATATCCTTCAGCATCTTTGTATCCTGTAAGAATAATCAACAACAGAGCTGACTCGCCATACAGTGTAATGAGATCGTGGTGAGGAACTGATTTTGTGAATGTAATGGCGGAAGACAATACTGATGACTGACCAATGAATTCTTTTACCTGTGGGTGTACATCGCCAACAAAATCAAGATGAACATCATTTTTAAAATCAGGATGATGGTTCATTACCTCTTCAAGCGCAACAAGAAAAGGTTTTGGATCACACTTTTCATTTATAATTCCGGCATGACGAATTACAAATTTATCAGTACGTTTAATCACCATGTGTTTAAAATCATCTTCATCATAACCATTTGTGAGTAAGGTTATAGGTTTCTCTGCCAGTCGTGCAAATTGTTTTACATAAAAAGGTGTGATGGTGATAATATGATCGGCATTGTCCAGCACATCCGACTCCAGTCTACGATGAAGTTTACGGGCAATACTGCCTACCATTAAACTATCCAGCAAACCCCACTCGCTCCAGGGATCCCGAAAATCCGCCAGCCATTTTATTGATGGATTTTTCTTTTTCAATTTCAACCCGATCAAATGCATGCTGTGCGGTGGGCCCGTTGTAATGATGGTGTTGATTTGATTATCGCGAATAAAATCACTTAAAAATTTTACAGAAGGACGAATCCAGAACACACGAGGATCAGGAATAAAAAAATTTCCTCGGACCCAGGTACTCACGTTTTGAAATAGGGATTTCTTTTTTCCGGAGACCAAATCCGTTGGCTTCGCTGATTTCTTATTTCCAAAAAGAGAAGAGAGTTTAAAGAATGCTTCATACGGTTCCCAGATCGGAAAGCGAATTACCTCTGCCTCAGTTGGTACGTCCTTCAACAACGATTGATCTTGAACAGCAAAGGCAGGATTCTCCGGTGTGAATACATATGGTTTCCAACCAAGACTGGGTAAGTATTTTACAAACTTAAGCCAACGCTGTACCCCACTGCCTCCACTCGGTGGCCAATAGTAAGCAATGATCAAAACTTTGTTTTCCATGATACCCTAAACCTTGAACTTGAAACTTTGAACGGTTTGATAAATCTCTTCAATATTAACAGGATTCATCCAAACAATTTCATTGTCACGTTTGAACCAAGTCATTTGTCGTTTGGCATATCGCCTTGAATTTCGTTTCAACAATCGAATGGCTTCTTCACGATCATACTTACCTTCCATGAAATCAAAAATTTCCTGGTAGCCCACGGTTTGAAGTGCCTGCTGATTTTTAAATGGAAATACTTGTTTGACTTCTTCGAACAATCCATCGAGAATCATTTGATCCATCCGATCATCAATACGCTTATTCAATACTTCGCGAGGCAACTCCAGACCAATCTTCACGATTGAAAAGGGATGTTGCAGCTTTGCTTTTTTCCGGAAACTAGAAATTGAAAGTCCCGTTCCGATCTTCACCTCCAATGCTCGCATGAGTCGATGTGGATTCTGCTGGTCGATGGTTTCATAATGTTCGGAATCAAGTTCCTTCATTTTTACCCGAAGCCAGGCGATACCTTCCCTTTCATAGTGACGATTTAATTCTTCCCGAATTTCATCCTCTACTTCCGGAATATCATCAAAGCCCTCGAGCAATGCTTTCACATATAAACCCGAGCCTCCACACAAAATAAGGTAATCGTATTTTTTAAAGAGTTGATGGATGAGTTCCAAGGCTTCGCGACCATATTGTGCCGCATCATAATTTTCGTTGATGGAATGGCTATCGATAAAATGATGTTTAATCGATGCTAATTCTGCTTCACTTGGTTTTGCAGTTCCAATAGTTAACTCCTTGAAAATCTGGCGAGAATCGGCTGAGATAATCTCGGTTCGAAAATGTTGGGCAAGCTGAATGGAGACAGCAGTTTTACCAACAGCTGTTGGGCCAATCACCACAATTAATTTTTTATCGCGCATTTCCAAGCCTGAAAGTTAGGGTATTTCCTTTGTGAACCTTCGTGTCTTAGCGTCCTTGTGGCGGTAATTTCAAAAGCCTTTTTTGCCACAAAGTCACGAAAACACAAAGCAGTCACGAAGCTTATGAACTATGAAAAGTGCTATTATCAGATAACATTTTTTTCTATCTTGCCGACTGAAATTTACTATAACCATGATTAAATACACGGTTCCGTTTCTTACTAAATTAGAGGACATGATTGCAGAATCTGACTACACCCTTCGTTATGAAAAGGGCCATTTTAAGTCAGGATATTGCTTATTGAAAGACCAGAAGATCATCATCATCAATAAGTTCTATACCACCGAGGGCAAGATTAACGCGCTGTTGGACATTCTTAAAAATGTGGCACTGGATGCAACCCGGTTCACCGAAAAAAGCCAAAAGCTTTACGAAGAACTTACGCAACACTCAGCAGCCGCTTGAAAATAACATTTCTGGGCACCGGTACATCTCAGGGGGTTCCAGTTATTGGCTGCACATGTGAAGTTTGCCAATCGCTCGACTATCGGGATAAACGGTTACGCACTTCTGTTCAAGTTGAAATTTCCAATCAAAGTTTTGTTATTGATACAGGTCCTGATTTTCGCCAGCAAATGCTTCGCGAAAATGTTGAGCGACTGGATGCCGTTCTTTTTACTCATGCTCATCGCGATCATACAGCAGGATTAGATGATGTTCGTGCTTATAACTTCATGCAAGGAATGGATATGCCCGTCTATGGTGCTCAATCTGTTTTAGATCAGTTACGATTAGAATATGCTTACGCCTTTGCTGAGAAAGTTTACCCGGGCATTCCACGATTAAAACTTAACGCGATTGATGATCTGCCTTTTCAAATAAATGGTATTGAAATCACACCACTACCTGTTCAGCATTTGCACATGTCGGTATTCGGTTTTCGAATTAAAGATTTCAGTTACATCACCGATGCGAACTCAATTCCCGAGGCAACTCTCGATCGATTGAAAGGCACGGAAGTTTTGGTATTGAATGCACTTCAGATTGAGCCGCACATCTCCCACTTCAATCTTAAAGAAGCTTTGGCTATGGTGGAGAAAATAAAACCAAAGAAGGCCTACTTCACGCACATCAGTCATAAACTTGGGGTGCATGCTGATATTCAGAAAAAATTACCGGCTAATGTATTTCTGGCGCATGATGGATTGCAGGTTACAGTTAATGGTTAATGGTTATCTGTTAATCGTACAAACTCTTTGAATTCATTATCACGTTAAGAGTGTTCACTTCAGCACTTCGAACTCAAGCATTTCAATACTTCACCTGCTCAAATCCCCCTCTCACGGTTAACTATTAACCGATAACCATTAACTTTCCCGAGTGCATAACAACTATTACTTCCTTCGACAACTAACACCGGCCCTCAACCTTAAACTAAAAGATTGTGTGATATCGGAATGCTTTAGTCAGAATAAGGAAGAGTTGATTATTCGATTTGAAACTCGAACTGATCCGTTTTTTATCAAAGCAAGTTTGCTGGCATCTTTCTCTTGCTTAACCTTCCCAGATAATTTTCAACGCGCACGAAGAAACAGTGTTGATCTTTTTGGAGAACTGATCGGGCAACGGATTGACGGTATTCGACAGTTTGAGAATGAACGAAGCTTTGCCTTGATGTTGAGTAACGGTTATGCCTTGCTTTTCAAAATGCACGGAAATAGAAGTAACATTATTTTATTTAAAGAAGGTAAAGCCTTTGAGCTCTTCAGAAATAATTTGACAGAAGATGAAGCACTTATTCTGGATGAATTAGATCGAACAACTGATTGGTCGCGTAAGAGTTTTGATTTACATCGTGATAAACTACAGTTGCATTATTTCACCTTTGGAAAACTAGTCTGGAAATACCTTGATGATAATGGTTTTCAAAAAGCCACACCGGATCAACAATGGCAATTCATCCAAGCGCTTCTCTCAAATTTTGAAAATCCGAAATACTTCATCATTGAACTGAATAATAAACTTTACCTATCACTGATTCGATTGGGTAATGTAATGAAAGAGTTCAGTGATCCGCTGAAAGCCATCAATGAATTCTTTCATACCTACACTCATCATCATGCCTTTTTAAAAGAGAAATTAACTGCTCTATCAGCCTTAAAATCAAGATTACATTCAGGTGAATTGTATTGTCGCAAGACCAGTGATAAACTAAAAGAACTCGAAACCAATACGAATTATAAAACCTGGGCCGATTTAATTATGGCGAATCTCCACGCGATTAAATCAGGCACTGAAAAAATTGCGCTACAGGATTTTTACCAAGAGGATAATCTTGTTGAAATCAAACTCAAACGGGATTTAAGTCCGCAGAAAAATGCTGAGATATTTTATCGAAAATCAAAAAACCAGCAACAGGAACTGGACCGATTAAAACAATCCATTGATATCAAACAGAAGGAAATAATCATCCTTCAGGATCAAATCAAAAAATTAGAAGAGTCAGATGATCTAAAGGTAATTCGTAATCTTTCAACATCCTTCGGATTAAATGCAACAACTGAAAAACAAGTTGGTCCGCTTCCTTATCACGAATTTGAATTTCAAGGATTTAAAATCTGGGTAGGTAGAAATGCGCAGAGCAACGATACCTTAACCTTGAAGCATTCATACAAAGAAGACTTATGGCTTCATGCTAAAGATGTAGCAGGCTCACATGTATTGATTAAGCACAAGGCTGGTAAAGATTTCCCTAAAGATGTGATAGAACGTGCTGCAGAGCTCGCTGCGTATAATTCAAAACGCAAAACAGAATCGCTTTGTCCTGTATCGGTAACGCAAAAGAAATTTGTAAGAAAGAGAAAAGGTGATCCTGCAGGAACGGTGATCGTAGAAAGAGAAGAAGTGATTATGGTAGAACCGAAGCTCTGAAAAAGTACGAGGTAAGAGGAACAAAGTACGATCAATCTCGTGTCTTGTTCTCCCTACCTCGTTCCTTAAAATTATTTTACAACATTAATTTTCAATGTGTTTGTTCTTGCACGATCCTGAATCGGCATACTTGCCAGAAATATAAAGGTATCGCCACTTTTTACATGACCTTCTTTTTTCAATATCTCTTCAACATCCGCAATGGTTTCGTCAGTTGAGTTTGAACGATCGTAGTGATATGCATTTGTTCCCCAAACCAGATTCATTTTATTAATCAATGATTTGTTCCCAGTGAAAACAAAAATGTTTGCATTCGGGCGATGTGATGAAGACTTGAATGCAGTGTAACCAGAGGCCGTCATACCTACAATCGCTTTTGCTCCAACATCTTTGGCTAGTTTACATGCCGCCAATACCAAACTATCGTTTATGTAAGTTGGATGACTTGGATTTACATCGCGGAATCTGAAATAAATATTTGGATTCTTTTCAACCGAAGCAATAGTGCGCACCATACTGCGAATAACTTCCAAAGGATATTTACCTGAAGCGGTTTCTGCAGAAAGCATCAATGCATCAGCTCCATCCATTACAGCATTTGCCACGTCATTTGTTTCGGCACGGGTAGGACGAGGATTTTCAATCATACTCTCCATCATTTGAGTTGCTACAATAACGGGCTTACCCGCTTTGTTACATTTCTCAACGAGCATCTTCTGTACCATTGGCACTTCTTCCATCCAGATTTCTACTCCCAGATCTCCACGGGCAACCATTACACCATCAGTGGCTGCAATGATTTCATCAATATTACTCAGCGCTTCAGGCTTTTCTATTTTCGCTACAATGCGAGCCATCGATTTGTGTTTATCCATGATGGCACGCATGCTGTGAATATCTTCTGCCTTACGCACAAAAGATAAAGCGATCCAATCCACATCGTTTTGCAAACCAAACTCAAGATCAATAAGGTCTTTCTCAGTAAGGGACGGTGCAGAAACTTTCGTGAAAGGCAGGTTAATACCCTTACGTGATTTCAACGGTCCACCGTAAACTACTTCTGTAACTACTTCAATATCTCTAATCTCAACTACTTTCAATTCAATTTTACCGTCATCGATCAAAATCATGTCGCCAATCTTCACATCCTGAGGAAGTGTTTTGTAAGAGGTACTCACGATTTCACGGTTTCCTAATAATTCGCGAGCGGTAATTACTAACTGTTGTCCGCGAACGATCTCGATACCCGGTTCCATTTCATTCACGCGGATTTTGGGTCCTTGTAAATCTTGCAACAAACCTACGGTGGTGCCCATTTCAGTGTTCAACTCACGAACATTCTGAATTACTTTTAAATGATCGGCATGTGTACCGTGTGAAAAGTTAAGTCGAAAAATGTCGACACCTTCCTTAATCAAGGCTCTCAGGGTGTCTTTTGAGCTTGATGCCGGGCCAACAGTGGCCACAATCTTCGTTTTGTTGTAGGAAATTTTTTCGTGCATAGTATTTAGTAATAAATCGATTGATTCAAGATGGTTAAAGCGCGATCACGCATGATCAGAAAACAAAATTAGATTTGGATTTCAACGTCTCTGTCGGAATAGAAGAAATCAATTGAGCCGAAGGTATTCTTTTTAATTGGTCAATTAGGTGCTCGCGCGAAAAGTGCTCTTTCATGTGCGCCAAAATTATAAAATCAAAGTGAGGAAATTCAGGGGTTAAAAAATACTTTCCACCGTCACCATCAATAGGCTTGTTTTTGAATAGTTTCAATCGATTGATCTCGGTTTCATGTGCATAAAAAGAAAAACTTTTCTCTTCATTATTTTTGAATCCGACCACTAAATCGGGTTGTTTTATGAGCTGAACACCGAGTTCCAGGTTGATCTCCCAAGCCAGTTTATAGCCCTTAACAGTGGCAATAACCCCGAATAATTCAAAATCGAATTGATAGTCTATTATAAGCTTGCTCTTCTTCATTTTGAATGGACGTGTACGGCCACAGGCATTTGGGCAAGATCAAAAAAGTTTGACAATATTGAGGCAAATCTCTTTATTTGCACTGATTTTTAAATCACTAAACCTTAAAAACATGTCTGAAATTGCACAAAAAGTAAAACAGATCATCATCGAGAAACTTGGTGTTGAGGAATCTGAAGTTACTCCTGAAGCGAGCTTTACTAACGATCTTGGCGCTGACTCTCTTGACACTGTGGAACTTATCATGGAGTTTGAAAAAGAATTCAATATCTCTATCCCAGATGATCAAGCTGAAAATATTTCAACTGTTGGCCAGGCTATCTCTTACCTGGAGCAAAACGTAAAGAAATAGTTAGTTAGTACGCCCCTACCAACCACACCCAATTGACGCATGATAATGAAGCGAGTAGTCGTTACAGGACTTGGTGCACTCACTCCCATCGGAAATACCTTACCAGAATATTGGGAAGGTTTGAAAAATGGTAAAAGTGGAGCAGCCCCCATTACCCGCTTTGATGCAAAGCTCTACAAGACAAAGTTCGCTTGCGAAGTGAAGAACTTCGATGTTGGGAACTTTATGGATCGTAAAGAAGCGCGTAAAATGGACCCGTTTGCTCAATATGCCATGGTGGCGGTTGATGAGGCTATAAAAGATTCAAACCTCCCGTTAGCTGAGCTTAACCCGGATCGCGTTGGTGTGATTTGGGGTTCAGGTATCGGGGGGTTATTAACGTTCCAGGAAGAAGTAAAAACGTATGCAAAAGGCGATGGTACTCCACGCTTCAATCCGTTCTTCATTCCGAAAATGATTCCCGATCTCAGTGCCGGTCACATTTCTATTAAGTATGGCTTCCGTGGGCCAAATTTCGTAACCGTTTCAGCTTGCGCTTCTTCTACTAACGCGATCTATGATGCCTACACTTACCTTCGATTAGGTAAGGCCGATATCATCGTGTCCGGTGGTTCTGAAGCCGCAGTATGTGAAGCAGGTGTTGGTGGTTTTAATGCCATGCGCGCACTTTCTGAACGAAACGATTCTCCTGAAACCGCTTCTCGTCCGTATGATAAAGACCGTGATGGTTTTGTATTAGGCGAAGGTGCAGGCGCATTGATACTTGAGGAATACGAACATGCAAAAAGAAGAGGTGCCAAAATTTATGGAGAAATCCTGGGGGGTGGTATGTCTGCTGATGCCTATCACATTACCGCTCCACATCCTGAAGGTGCAGGTATTACGAAAGTAATGAATGATGCACTGGAAGAAGCTGGTTTGAAAACAAGTCAAGTGGATTATGTAAACACACATGGAACCTCTACACCATTGGGTGACATTGGCGAAATCAAAGCCATTCAAAAAGTATTTGGAGAGCATGCATATAAGTTGAACATCAGCTCAACAAAATCCATGACCGGACATTTACTTGGAGCTGCTGGCGCTATTGAAAGTATCGCTTGTTTGTTGGCGATTAATCAATCCATCATCCCTCCCACAATCAATCACTTTATTGATGATCCGGAGTTAGATCCTAAACTGAACCTCACCTTTAACAAAGCACAACAACGCGAAGTGAAGGTTGCTCTTTGCAATACGTTTGGGTTTGGAGGTCACAATTTCTCTATCATTCTCGGGAAAGTTTAAGCAGTTAATAGTTATCCGTTAATAGTTAATTAATTGGCTTGGTCAAGTCAATTAACAGAACTATTCTGTGTCTACTATTCACCATTAACCATTCACTATTAACATTTAACTTCTTACTTTAGCATCCGGTTAATCATGACATTCATAAAACTTGGTCTGGAAAATCCTTAAGCTTCCGAAGGGAAAAACAACGGGCGATAAAAAGCTTGTGCAGGCAATTGAAAACATTGCCGGCTTTACGCCTTCCAACCTCGAACTTTACAAGTTGGCTACGGTACATTCATCCATTGCCAAGGAAAACGGACAAGGTTATAAAGAATCAAATGAACGCCTGGAGTATTTAGGTGATGCCATTTTAGGTGCCGCTGTGGCGGATTACCTCTTCAAAAAATTCCCCTTTAAATCAGAAGGTTTTCTAACTGAAATCCGATCGCGAATTGTAAACCGCGAAGCGCTAAATCTGCTCGCGCGTAAAATTGGTGTGGGGAATATTGTTCAATATGATCCAAAGAATGCCAATCTTCAACAAGTTATTTTAGGCAATACATTAGAAGCCATTGTGGGTGCAGTTTATTTGGACAAGGGTTATTTGAAAACAAAGAAGTTTGTAATCGATAAACTTATCGGTCCAAACTACAATGTAGACGAACTCGTTAACTCCGAATCGAATTATAAAAGCAAGCTTATTGAATGGGCTCAATCTTCGGGAAGAGAAGTGCGTTTCGATATCGTGGATGTAAAGAAAAATCGAAATCAAAAAGAATTTGCTGCCCAGGTTTTTGTGGATAATGAACCAAAAGGCCTGGGTTATGGTAATAGTAAGAAGAAGGCAGAACAAGACGCAGCGCTCAAAACTTGTGAGATGTTAGATCTGCTGAACGATTGAGAAAATACTTTTAAGTTACCGGTTTCCAGTTACCAGTAACTGGCAACCGGAAACCCTGAGAGATTTCATCAAAGTAAATTGAGTTGAAAGTTTCACAACCTTACTGTTAAACCCCAAACGTGAGAACGATAAAACTAGCAGGCGCAGCCGTTAACCAGATTCCGTTTCACTGGAAAAATAATAAGGCTAATATTCTGGCCGCTATTGATGCTGCCAAAAAAGAAAATGCTAAACTGCTTTGCCTGCCGGAACTTTGTATTACTGGTTATGGCTGCGAAGATGTATTTCTCAGCGATTGGCTTTCAGAAAAAGCCTGGCAGGAACTTCAATCCATTAAAGAATTTTGTGATGGTATTACGGTGAGCGTTGGTCTACCCATTCGGATGGAAGGCATAAGTTATAACGGTGCTTGTGTTATCTCCAACAAAAAAGTTCTTGGAATAACGTTAAAGCAAAACTTAGCGCGCGATGGTGTTCATTATGAACCACGTTGGTTTGATGCATGGCCATCGAGAAAAGTTATTGAGCTGATAAGAGACGGACAAACCATTCAGGTTGGAGATGTTATTTACGAAGTAGACGGTATTCGTTTTGGGTTTGAAATATGTGAAGACGGATGGCGCAAAAAGGGTCGACCGGGTTATCGACTTGCTGAACGAGATGTTGATTTGATTTTCAATCCCAGCGCAAGTCATTATGCAATGGGCAAAAGCGAATTACGCGAACGTGAAGTTGTTATTGATGGATCAAAAGAATTTAACTGCGTTTATCTGTTCGTAAATTTATTAGGTAACGAAGCCGGCCGAATGATTTATGATGGCGATGTCATCATAGGGCAAAACGGAAAGTTACTTGCAGTTAACAAACGTCTCTCTTTCAAAAATTTTTCATTACTCTCAACACATGTAGATTTTGATCATCCGGAAAATTCAATTGCAATACCTTCCGCTGATCAAAAAGAAGAAAATGAAGAGTTAACACGAGCTGTATCCCTTGGCTTGTTTGATTACGTTCGAAAAAGTAAAGCCAACGGATTTGTACTTTCACTAAGTGGTGGTGCTGATTCATCTTCATGTGCCATCATGGTTGCAGAAATGGCGAAACGTGGAATTGCGGAACTTGGAATTGAAAAATTCTGTCAGCAACTCAATCTCCCAAAAGAGGTAAAGGATTGGAAAGATGCCGTAAATAAATTACTTACCTGCGCGTATCAAGGAACAAAGAATTCTTCCATAGAAACGTTTACAGCGGCAGAAACTCTAGCTAAATCAATCGGAGCAGAATTCCATCATTGGAAGATTGATGAAGATGTAACTTCCTATACAACCAAAATCGAAAACGCTATCGGTCGCAAACTTCAATGGGAAACTGATGACATTACCTTACAAAATATTCAGGCACGCTCTCGCTCTCCTATTATTTGGATGCTGGCCAATGTGAAGGGTGCCGTATTACTTACTACATCAAACCGAAGTGAAGGCGATGTAGGTTATGCCACGATGGATGGTGATACCAGTGGAAGCTTTGCACCGATTGCCGGACTGAGCAAAGTATTTATTCTGCAGTGGTTAAAGTGGGCAGAAAAAGAATTAAACCAAACAGGTCTGCATCCTGTAAATAATCTGCAACCAACGGCCGAACTCCGTCCATTAGAGCGACACCAAACTGATGAGTCTGACTTAATGCCTTATTCGGTCCTAAATGAAATTGAAAAGCATGCCATCCTGGATCGCAAATCACCCTTAGAGGTATATGAAGTTATGGTTGATAATGGATACGACCCCATTCAACTTAAAACTCATATTCAAAAATTCTTCAAACTCTGGTCGGCCAATCAATGGAAGCGCGAGCGCCTTGCACCTGCCTTCCACCTTGACGATTTAAATGTCGATCCGCGCACTTGGTGCCGATTTCCCATCCTTTCTTCTGGCTTTGAAGAGGAGCTGGAACAGTTAAAGAATCGTTAAATTTTCCCCTAATGCTTAATACAGAATGGGTCTTGAATAATACCCATTGAGGTTTATATTTGCCCCTTATGACAATACTGAGTTACATCATTTGGAACGCAAATCCAGAGATTATTGCGATTGGGCCGTTTTCCCTGCGTTGGTACGGATTATTTTTCGCTGTGTCCTTCTTAATTGGACAGCAAATATTTTACTATATCTATAAAAAAGAAGGCAAGCCGGAAAAGGATGTAGATACCCTCACCATTTATATGGTAGTGGCTACCATTTTGGGCGCCCGATTTGGACATGTCATTTTCTACGAACCCGAGATGTTCTTAGAAGATCCACTCGGTATCATACTTCCTGTTGAGTTTAGTCCTTTTCGCTTCATTGGATTTCAAGGTTTAGCAAGTCATGGTGCCGCATTTGGTATTTTGTTTGCCCTTTGGGTATACACCAATTATTCATTTGGCTCTTCGAATGAGGATGCCGAATCTGGAGATAAGACCGCCAAAAAAGCTCCCTTCATTCAAAAAAGAAAAAGACCGGGACAATCCTATCTACAAGTAGTGGACCGCATTGTTATCCTTGTAGCACTTGCTGGCGCCATGATTCGTTTAGGTAATTATTTCAATTCTGAAATAATTGGAAAACCAACAGACAAACCCTGGGCCGTTGTTTTTGTAGGCAACCTAACTGAAACGATAAAAGATAAAAGAGTAGATACAAATGGGATTGTTGAATCCATTACCTATGTCAAAAATGATTCCCTGCCTGTAGAGAGCGATGGCCGTGTACCGTTATCCATTTACTTATTTTTTAAGCAAGGTGCTACTGAAGATCAAATAAGAGGTTTGGTAGGAGATGTATTCTCAATAAGACAGGGCGAGTTTATAGAAATACCTGCACGTCTTAATCAGAACTTTCAGGTGGTTAAACAAGATGACGGTTCATTGGCAACCCGGATAAAAGCTATCGGTATCAGTCGTCACCCATCTCAACTTTACGAGTCCATTTCATGCGTGCTGTTACTAGTGCTGCTGTTTGGTACCTGGATGCATTATAAAGAAAATCTTCCACCCGGCAGGTTGCTGGGTATTTTCCTTATCGTTTGTTTTGGCTTGCGCTTTTGCTACGAGTTTCTGAAGGAAAATCAGAAATCATTTGAAGATACCTTGGCCATTAATATGGGACAAATACTTAGCATTCCATTATTTCTGGCGGGGATTGTTATCTTATGGTTATCGTTTCGTAAAAAGGAGCAACAAAAGTTTTGATGATGAGGAAGTGACGTTAAACTTTGTTTGATTAGTGAGGGTCTTAGCGTTGCACCATGCTTGTACTTATTCTCAGTTTGTTCAGTATTCTTTCCAACGGAGTTGATAAAAATCCGGCAGGAGCCTCGTTGCCCGATTCTGTCAAACGACCTGCTCACACTAAAATTCTGATTGATAGCACCGGACGCTTTCTTACTTTAAATCGGGTTTTTATTGTTGGTAACACTTTGACGCGTGACCAGATCATTCTACGTGAACTTACCTACAAACCAGGCGACATACTATACAGTGGCGATCTTCAGGGCGTTTTGGATTTAGATAAAAAGAAACTCATCAATACCCGATTGTTTAACACCGTAGAATTAAAAGTACTTGAACTGGAAGACAATACTTTCGATTTACTGATCAATGTCAATGAGCGATGGTATACTTTCCCCTCTGTTATTTTTCAACTCTCTGATCGGAATTTTAACGAATGGTGGCAAAACTATAATCACGATTTTTCACGGGTCAACTATGGACTAAAGCTCTATCAGTATAACATGAGAGGACGAAATGAAACCCTGAGGCTCATTGCTCAGCTCGGCTTTCAACGTAAGTTTGAATTACTCTATCGCTTTCCATACATCGACAAAAAACAAAAGCAAGGACTCATTGTTGAGGCCGATTATTCAGAATCAAAAAATGTAGCCTATCGGACAATAGATCACAAGCTTGAATATATTGAATCTGATAAAGTGATTAAAACAACATGGGGAGGATCATTAACCTATTCCTATCGAAAATCATTTTATGAAATGCACTCCCTTCGACTCCAATACCGAAACAGTGATGTTGCAGAAAGAGTAATCGACAGTACTGCTAACTATTTTGGCAATGAAGTGAGGCAGCAGGAATATATCACTGCATCCTATGGATTCACTTCTGATCACCGTGACTATATCGGGTACCCTCTTAAGGGGCATTATTTTAATCTTTCATTCAGCCAATCGGGTTTGAGTCCGCATGCCGATTTAAATAAAACAGAAATAACGGCCTCCTTTGCTAAGTATCTACCGCTGAAACATCATTTCTACTTATCGAATTTAACCAGTGGGTATTGGAGTAATCCTGACAAATTACCCTACGCAAATTATGGAGCGCTTGGTTATCAAAGACAGATTCTTCGAGGGTATGAGATCTATGTAATCGAAGGACCTGCTTACGCCATAAACAAAACAACATTTAAGAAACTGCTCTTCACAAGACAATACCGTTGGTCTTCCATGCCCATCGAACAATTCAGACATGTGCCCATTTCTATTTATCTCAAAACATATTTTGATGCTGGTTATGTAAAGAATTATCCCAACTACACCAACAGCGGAAGACTCGCGGATAAATTTATTTATAGTGCCGGTGGTGGTATTGATTTAGTAAGTTCATACGACATGGTCTTTCGTTTTGAGTATACCTTCAACGCAGAAGGCGATCATGGATTTTTCTTCAATGTAAAAAAGGAATTCTAATTACTGTTGTTTCAGAATATATTACAAATAACAATTGATTAGTCAATCTGTAATTCATTCCACACTCTCAATAAAATTTCGATACCAAAATTTGCTTTTGATTAAGGTATTCCAGTATCTTCAATCTATTAAATCAAACCGTTGTGAATCGATTATTACCGTTGTCAGTAATACTGATATCCGCGCCCCTAATTTTGCGAGCGCAAAGTTCATCAACCTTAATGGGTGCACGCTCCAGTGGCATGGGTTATACTTCATCTTGCTTATCAGACGAATGGTCTGTCTTTAATAATGTAGCAGGTCTGGCTGAAGTCAACCAAAATACAGCTGCCTTTAGTTATGATGCACAACCTTCGTTCAAAAATTTCAATAAAATAGCCGCTGTATTTTCCTTACCTTTTAAAATTGGTGTAGGTGGGTTAGGGGTTTATCGTTTTGGGGATAATTTATATAATGAACAAATCTTAAGTGGAAGCTTCGCCAGTAAATTTGGTTTGGCATCGCTCGGAGTAAGCATCAACTACATTCAATACAACACAGAAGGCTTCGGGCGGAAAGATGCAATGAGCATAAGTGTCGGAGGTATTGCCCAAATCACTCCTCTTCTATCAGTAGGCGCTTACATTACGAATATTAATCAACCAAAATTATCCAGTGATGACAACGAGCGATTGCCTACCTTATTAACATTAGGAGTTTCATTTAAAACAACAGATAAGTTAAATGTCGCGACCGAGATCAGAAAAGATTTAGATTATGACGCGACATGGAAGGTAGGATTGGAATACAAAATACATACGAAGTTCTTTTTCAGAACTGGCATCAATATTAATCCCAATACAGGTTTTGTTGGCTTTGGGTTTAAGTCAAAGAAATTTCGCTTGGATTATGCATACGCTCATTCACTCAATATTGATGGACGTCACCAGGCAACCGTTGGCTATCAATTTAAATCGAAATGAAATCAATTACTATTTCAGCTACTTTCCTTCTGTTTATTATAATCTTAAATGCACTATGTACCTATGATTGCAAAGCACAAGAATATTCGCGCAAAGAAATTAACCTAAACGAAATTGCAGATGAACTTTATGGGTTTCAGGATCTGGATTTAAATTATGAAGAGCTCTACGAAAATTTAGTTCAGCTCCTGGCAGAACCAATGGATCTGAATAAAGTAAATGCAGAGGAACTGCGCTTCCTAAAAATATTATCAGAAGTCCAAATAAATAACCTTATTAAATACCGTGAAGAGAATGGCGACTTTCTTTCTGTTTATGAACTTCAAGCAATTCCTGGATTTGACTTAATCCTTCTTTACAAGCTTGTTCCATTCGTAAAAGTAAATGATCCATCCTCAACACTAAATTCTAAAAGCTGGAGGAGAATAAAAACCGAAGGAGATAACTACTTTTTATTGCGATATGACAGAATGCTACAAGAGAAGAAAGGAGACAACACCGACACGAATCCTGAACAACAATTTCTGGGCTCACCAAATAAATGGTACGCACGATTTCGATCAAGCAAGCCTGGTGATTTTAGTTTCGGATTTACACTTGAAAAAGATGCCGGTGAACAAATAACCTGGAGTCCATCCGAAAAGAAATATGGATTGGATTACATGTCGTTTCATGCACAAGTTCAAAACAAAGGCAGAATAAAAAATCTGATCATTGGTGATTTTCAAAATCAATTCGGCCAAGGGCTTATGCTGGGCGGAATATTCGGCATGGGTAAGGGAGGCGAAACTATTTCGACTACACGAAGAAGCAATATTGGTTTGCTACCTTACACATCTGTCTATGAAGCTGGATATCTGCGAGGCGCAGCAACTACACTTTCTCTTTCAAAATATTTTTTTCTTTCAGGATTCTATTCCTTCACCAACCGCGATGCACGGCCTACCAATACCGAGGATGATGGAACAATTTCATCCTTTCAGCAAACGGGTTTACATCGAAATGAAATTGAATTAGCCACACGAAAAAAGATTGCCGAACAAAACTACGGAAGTGTAATTCAGTTTAAGCGAAATCAACTTGATGTGGGTCTTATGTTTAATCAGATAACCTTTTCTGCTCCTGTTCTTCACTCATCAACGGCTTACAATCAATTTTCATTTAACGGGATTAAAAATCAGAATCTTGGAATCTATTTGAATTATACGTTTCAGAACATCACATTCTTCAGTGAATTCTCAACATCTATTAAAAGAGGATCTGCACGACTAGCCGGAGTACTTTGGAGTTTCACATCGAAGCTTGACATCTCTGTTGTCTACAGAAAATACGATCGCGGTTACTTTTCATTTTACTCCAACGGCTTTGCTGAAAGCAGTGTCACCCAAAATGAAAGCGGAATGTATTGGGGCTGGAAATATCGTTTCAATAAACAATTCAATACTTCAGGTTATGTTGATTTCTTTACTTTTCCATGGTTAAAATTCAGAAGCTATTCTCTTTCCAACGGTCACGAATGGTTACTTCGATTTACCTACCAGCCTTCAAAGACTACGAATATTTTTATTCAGGCACGTGAAGAATCGAAACTTCGAAATCTATCAGACGATACAAACTTGTATAAAACTTCTCTTGGTAAGAAATGTAATTACTGGATAAACTTCGATTATGGTATCGGACGAAAAGTAAAACTAAAATCCCGGGCACAGTTCAGCACCTTTGAAATGAATCACCATACAACTCATGGACTTGCAGTGTTACAAGATGTTTCTATCGAGTTAGGTAAGTTTGAAATTACGGCACGACATGCACAGTTTGATACTGATGATTATGACAACCGTCAATACGTTTACGAAAGAGACGTTTGGTTGGCCTATTCTTTGCCCGCGTATGATGGTGTTGGAATTCGCAACATGATGATGGTAGAATTCAAAGCAAATCGCAATTTAACTTTCTGGCTTCGATACACGCATACACGGTTTACGGATCGTGATAAAATTGGATCAGGAGTTGATACCATTGCTGGAAATATCCGAAACGATATTAAGTTTCAAATGCGTGTCAGACTTTAATCATCAATTCTCTCAATACCTTAACAAGGTAACCTTTGCTACTTTACCTATCTCCACAACGGAGATGATGAGTATATTTCCATAATCATCATCCGCAAAGTCACCATACTCTTGTTTGCCGATAAGAAGATTGGCGATCCATGGAATAGTATTGGAATGACCGCTAATTAATATTGTACCTCCTACATGCTTCTTCAACATACTTTCAATTTCCCGCACTTCAAGGGCCTCATAGTTTTGAACAAGCAACCCCCTGGCACTGGCAAAAGGTAAGACTGTATTTTTTGTTCGTTTGAAATTAGTTGAGTAGATCGCGTCCACAGGTGTTTTGCTTAGCATATCCGCTAGTCGTGTCGCACGGTCAACACCTTCTGGTTTTAGTTCGGGATCTTTAGTTCCATCCATCGCCTTTTCTGCGTGACGGACAAGAATAAACGTGGTGATTGTATTTTTTTGTGCCGCAACAGTAAACGCAAAAAAAGAAAGAGTTAAAATCAGAATCGCATTCTTCATACTTTATGGAATCAATTACCTATGCTTTGCTTGAATTTCCGCAGGAATTGTGCAATTATCTTTTCGTCTTGTGTCGGCCAAATGAAAAATCTTCCAGCCATCTTTACCTTTAAATAAATGAAAAGCGTCTACTCCACAATGACTGAATTTGTTCCCTAAATAAAAAGCATAATCGCACCACGCCTGGGCAAAGTCGCCATCAATTTGAATTTTTAAATTCCATATTTCTTCATAATAAATTTCAGGATGTGGAGTTCCAATGGCTTTTAAGAAATCAGCTACTGATGATTCATGTTCAATAACGGGAGTATTATTCTTATCGCGAAAGATGGTGGCCATCGTGATCTGTTGCGCAAAAGTGGAATGTAATTTTGCACTATCGCCTTTCTCCATACCGTTGAATAAACGATTGATCACCTCGCTGACATTATCCTGGTCGGACTGCGCTTGACTTGGAACACTTGCTACAATCCCAAACAACAAAAGAAGAAGGCACACTTGATTTTTCATACGCTAAGGATAAGGATGTAAAGTCATTAAAATCCTCCTCAATGGGAAGAAAATTTACTTTAGCGGCAGCTTCTTCACTCGAATGCGAAATATGAAGAATAGTTGTTATTTTTAGCTAATTTATAACTTACTATGAAGATCAAAAGCCTTTCAACCCTTATCCTTTGTTTACTCCTCACTTCTACCCTATTCGGGCAAAGGATTGACAGCTTGCTTGGTGTTTTAGACACCACCAAAAACGAGCGGAAAGTAAAGACACTGAATGAGCTCTTTCGGGCGAGCTTGCAAAACGAACCTGTTAAAGCCGTAGGATATACTCGCGAAGCTCTTAACCTAGCCACTGAAATCAATGATAAGAAGGGGATGGCGGCTTCCTATAACAACTTAGGGATTGCCTATAAAAACCAGGGCGCGTTTGATAAGTCGCTGGATTATTATATGACCTCATTGAAACTATATGAGGAGATTCAGAACAAAGAAGGGATTGCCACAACGAAGAATAATATCTCGAACATCTACGCCATCAAGAAAGACTATGCGCAAGCAATGAAATACCTTGAGGAATCGTACAATCTGTTTCTGGAATTAAACGATCAGGTGAGAATGATTGGGTCGATGAATAATCTTGGAAATCTGAACATCGAAATGCAGCAATATGAAAAAGCGATGGGCTATTTTTCAGAAGCGTATCAACTCGCTGAAAAACGAAATGAAAAATATGCGGACCCGCTTATTAATATGGGAAACATATATTTTAAGAAAGGAAATTACGATAGCGCCATCCAACATTATGAAAAAGCCCTTGCCATTGAACGCGGAAATAATAACAAGTTGAGTGTGCTTAATATTGTGACCAACCTAGGAATCGCCTATGCAAAAGGCAAACAACCCAAGCTCGCTAAACTCTATTTAGATGAAGCATATTCATTATGCAGTGAACTTCAAGCCTATTCATTCCTACCTGCTATCTATAAAGCCGTTGCCGGAAATTTTGCGAACGTAGGCGATTTCAAAAAAGCATATGAAACAGAAGTGAAGTATGATGAAGCGCGCGAAAGAATTTATGGTGAAGAAAGCAGCCGCAACATTGCACAGATGGAAATGATTGTGGGTTTTCAACAAAAAGAAAAAGAACTGGACATCCTGAAGAAAGATGATGAGATCACCAAACTTGAATTACAAAGAAGTCGCCTGTTCATCGTGCTTGTAATTTTAGGTGTGCTTACGATTATCGGTGGATTGAATTTCTTCTACCTCAGCAAGCGAAAAGTTTTCAAAAAGAAAACGTCACAAGGCTAAATAATTTAGTAGCCCTTCATGGATCTATTCATTAATATTTTGGGGTGGATTGGCTCAATAGAAGTACTTGCTGCCTACGGTCTGAACAGTTATCAGAAAATAAAATCAGACTCCATTCTCTTTTATGTACTGAACCTTACCGGAGGCTTGTTACTCATCGTTTACTCCGTTTATAAAGAAGCCTTTCCAAATGCTTTTATCAATATTGTTTGGGTTATCATAGCATTAATAGCATTGCTGAAGATTGGGAAGAAATAAAGTGAACGGCATATTCCAAATTTTGCGATAATAAGTAGGGATTAGGTAAAGGTGAAATCACTATATTTGCCCCGCGGCTATGCAGAAAAAACTCATACTTGATTCCGATCTCCTGGACCTTACCATTAGCCGTCTTTGTCAGCAATTAATTGAAAATCACAACGATTTCTCGGAAACAGTCATCATCGGAATGCAGCCTCGTGGCATTTTTGTGGCCGATATCCTGCATAAAAAATTAGAAAAAGACACTAAAAAAGAGATTCCACTCGGCTACCTGGATGCGACTTTCCACCGCGATGATTTTCGCAGAAGGGAAATTCCGGCCAAAGCCAGTGAGACGCGTATACCTTTTATTATTGAAGGTAAAAAAGTGGTGTTGGTCGATGATGTTCTCTTTACAGGCCGCTCCATTCGCGCTGCCATGGATTCAATGATCGCTTTCGGAAGGCCTGCCACAGTGGAATTAGTTGTGCTGATCGATCGCAAATATAATCGTGAATTACCTATTGCCGCTGACTATGTTGGCAAGACAGTGAATACGCTTACCTCTCAACGCGTTTTGGTTGAACTGGAAGCACAAGGTCATAAACAAAATAAAATCTGGTTGATTAATAAGGATTAATATCTATGTCTAAACTCAGTCAAAAACACCTGCTCGGTATTAAAGACATCACTCGTGAAGACATTGAACTTATTTTTGAAACAGCCGATAATTTTAAAGAGGTCATCAACCGACCAATCAAGAAGGTACCTTCACTTCGCGATGTAACCATCGCCAATGTATTCTTCGAAAACTCTACACGCACCCGGTTATCTTTCGAACTCGCTCAAAAAAGATTATCTGCCGATGTGGTGAATTTCTCGGCATCCAACAGTTCAGTAAAAAAAGGTGAAACATTGCTTGATACTGTAAACAACATATTAGCCATGAAAGTGGATATGATTGTGATGCGACATGCAAGTCCGGGAGCGCCACACTATTTAGCAAAGCACATCAATGCCAACATTGTAAACGCAGGTGATGGAACACACGAACATCCAACGCAAGCCTTGCTTGATGCTTTCTCCATTCGTGAAAAACTGGGAGATGTTTCAGGAAAGAAGATTGCGATCATCGGTGACATCCTTCACTCAAGAGTTGCGCTCTCCAATATTTTCGCGCTTCAGAAATTGGGCGCAAAAGTAATGGTATGCGGACCCCCAACACTGCTTCCGAAATTCATTAAACACCTTGGTGTTGAAGTTGAGTTTGATGTCCGCAAAGCCTTGCAATGGTGCGATGTGGCAAACGTGCTTCGCATTCAGCTCGAGCGACAACACATTAAATACTTCCCATCCCTTCGGGAATATTCCTTGTATTATGGAATCACCAAAAAAATACTGGACAGTCTAAAGAAGCCCATCATCATTATGCATCCGGGCCCAATAAATCGCGGTGTGGAATTGAGCAGCGATGCGGCAGATTCTTCTCATTCCATTATTCTAGATCAGGTTGAAAATGGAGTGGCTGTTAGAATGGCTGTTCTATACCTTCTCGCTGGGGCGACCTCGTAAATTCAGCACCATTCATTTGTTTGTGTCTCGCTCCCAACAACCTTTCATCTCGATTTTCGTCAACTAACAAAGCTGCCATTCTATTCGAATGGTTTTCGTAGTTTTGCTTACTGAAACAACATCCAAATGATTTATAATTCCATAGTTGACACCATCGGTAATACCCCACTGGTGAAGTTGAACAAAATGACGAAGGGTATTGCCGGAACGATCGTTGCAAAAGTTGAATACTTTAATCCGGGCAACTCCACCAAAGATCGGATGGCGTTGAAGATGATTGAAGATGCCGAGAAAGCAGGTTTATTGAAACCCGGTGGAACTATCATTGAAGGTACTTCCGGAAATACAGGAATGGGCCTTGCGCTTGCGGCAGTGGCAAAAGGATATCGTTGCATTTTTACGATGGCCGATAAACAATCACAGGAAAAAATCAATATTCTGAAATCAGTGGGTGCTGAAGTAATCGTTTGTCCTACGAATGTTACCCCGGATGATCCTCGTTCGTACTATTCAATCGCAAGAAAACTGAATAAAGAAATTCCAAATTCATATTATCCAAACCAATACGATAATTTATCGAACACCGCAGCACATTACGAATCAACAGGCCCTGAAATCTGGAAACAGACCGAAGGTAAGATCACGCATTATGTTGCAACTGTAGGAACAGGCGGCTCGATGTGTGGAACAGCCAAATATTTAAAAGAACAAAACAAGAACATCGTTACCGTTGGTATTGATACATACGGTTCGGTGTTTAAGAAATACAAAGAGACCGGCATCTTCGATGAGAATGAAGTATATCCCTATCTCACAGAAGGTTTCGGAGAAGACATCTTACCCAAGAACGTAAACTTTGATGTAATTGATCACTTCATAAAAGTAACGGATAAAGATGGTGCCATTGGAGCACGCAGGCTTTCACGTGAAGAAGGCCTTTTCGTAGGTTGGTCTAGTGGCTCTGCTATTCATGGAGCGTTGGAATATGCCCGCGAACATTTAAAGAAGGATGATCTTATGGTGATTCTATTACCTGATC
>JBDTTT010000036.1:0-44280 GCA_039930485.1 Chryseolinea sp. | reverse complement strand
ATTTTAGAAATATTCTAATTCTAATATATTACATTTTTTCGAAATTAAAGGTTATGCTGTCTCTGGTAGTTCCACAGTATCCAAAGACATCAACAGAATATAATCCCGTCTCACTAACTGCAATTGAAGATGTATTTTGGCCAGTATTCCACTGAAACGTAAACTGAGGATCGATAATTCCAGTTGATATTTCATAGGATGACTGATCGCATAAAATTTTGTTAGCGCCCAATTCAAAATCAGCTTCGTTTCCAAACCCTTTTTCAAATTCTCCTCTTTCTAATTTATTTATGACTGGATTATCGGCCTCTGCCCAAACCGAAATACTGTTATCTTCTCGCAAAAATAATTCACATGATCCGTTGCCTTGAAAATAATAATTTGCATCGAAGGTAGCCCCAGCGTTCTGACTCACCAGGAAAACTCCAAAGTAAGGTTTATTAGCACTATTTAAATCTAAACCCGTTGCTTGGCTTGGAGCATTTTTGACTTCATAGATTTGAATCCCCTCCACGTTTCCATTAATCTTCTTTACATCAATTTTATGATCTCCATCCACGAGTGATATCGTTTTACCTGACCATGCCGTTGAATATTGAAATGTGCTAACATCGCCAATTGGAGCACCTGAGAAAACACGGGTTGGATTTCCGATAAACTTGCCGTGAAATTTATTTGATGATTTATCATAAATGGTGTCGCCACTAATCTCATTAAAATCCCAGTAACCAATAAGACCAGACTCATTTCCAATAAGATTGACACACATCGTCTTTCTAATTTCCTCTTGGCTCAAAGCCTTATTCCATAATCTGATATCATCAATAATACCGGTACAGTTGTATGTAACACCATTTGATAAAAAATAACCGGCTGTAGAATGACCTCCAGAAATATTCGAATTCATAGGGGAGTTGGAGTCACCGGTTGTCTCATTGCCAACATTTACACCGTTTAAGTAAATATCAATATCAGACAAGCCTCTTACAACTGCGGAGACATGGTTCCACCGACCCGTCATACCTGTAACATTTGCTTTCTTGCCCCTCCTAAAGGCAGGATTATTACCGCCAAAGCCGTCCCCATATTCTATAAATATAAAATCTGAGTAGGTTGTGAACCAAAATCCGCTGTATAGAGGGTCATTATTTCTACTAACAAATATTGGGGAGCTCCTTGATGATGGTTTGAGATACACCCATGCCGAAATTGTAAATGGGAAAGTGAGATCACTATATCGGTTGCCAAATTCAATATAGTCGTCCACGCCATCAAATTCGACAGCTCTTCCTGAACCAACGTTGTCAGTTTGTCCTATTGATACTTTGGTACACAAAAAAAACAGAAGTAACCCCAGGAATATACTTTTCATTGTTTCTACAAGACTTTAATTTAAAAATATTAGAGGGTCTGTGAAATTAATGTTGGTTGATTCAATCTTTAATAAAAAATAAGTGAGACCAATTTTAATACCGTTTTAGAATTGAGTCTAATTATAATTATAGATTAACAGACTTGACTAGAATTCCAACGTGTCTAAGTTTTTCTTCCACATTAGCGGGTTCCTCCATTTCTTCCAAAAACCCTTAATCCGTTCAATTTCTACTTGCTCATAAAAACCGCATAGATATAGCAAAAAGGGAAACAATACAATCATTGCAAACTTAATAAGGACACGAATCCACAAGGAAAGTGGATTGGTTATGGTTGAAGCTCCATAAAGAATAAGGCCTATTAAAACCATCAACCCAATCTTATTCAGCTCATATGGAATTTTATAATGCTTTTGTGCCACTGCGTAAATAATGACGAAGAATAAAAACTGCGCGATGAGGCCGGAAAAGGCAGCGCCAAGCATACCCATATAGGGCACCAATAAAATATTAAGCCCCAGATTGACGAGGGTAATAGCAATGGTGACCGTTGCAATCGACTTTGTTTTTTTTGTAATGTTCAATCCAATCAACGAAACGTCTTTTAACATGGCAAAAAATATCCCCAATGAAACAACGGGGATGACGAGATAAGCATCCCAATACATTTTATCCTTTGCCAATAACATCACCATTTCTTTTCCGAAAAACGAAAATATCATTACAAAGATAATCACAACAAAACCCAAATACGTCATCACTTTTGAATAGAATCGTTTGTTCTGAGGATCGTTCATCATCCTATACACGGTTGGCATGAGCGCAAGCCAAATAGCCGTAATCAAAAATACTTTAATCGTATTCGCCAACTTGGCTCCCAAAGAATATATACCGGCATCAATTACTCCCGAAACATTCGACAGCACAAAGCGATCGTTGAAGCTAAACACGTTAAGCGCAATAACAGGTAACAAAAAAGGAAAGCGAAAGCGAACCATATCGCGCAACGCTGCCCACTCAAAACCAATCTTAGACTGATTGTATAGAAATTTAGACAGGATGATAAAGTACACCAGTATGCCGATAATCTGGGCGTAATAAACACCCTCGAGTCCTAACTTAAAGTACACAACAAAAATTACTGTACACAAAACGCTCACACCAAGTTTACACATGTTGGCAAAGGTGAAGAGAGAAGGTTTTTCTTTAAGTCGCACCAGTGAGTTTGGCGTTTGGGCAACGATTTCAAACGATGCGTTAATCAGCATGAGCTGAAATACATTTCCATAAGCCGCACTTTCAAATAAGATCCGTGACAGCGATCCTGCGAACGGAAACAAGGTTAATACCAACACCAGTGAAAGAATGGTGGTGGCAACAAGAATGGTAAAAAAGATACTCTCGCGTTTCTCAACAAATTCTTTATCCCAATACCAACGCTCGAAAGCATAACACAAGCCCAGCCCAAAAACCGAAATCATAAATTGAAGATTGGCCTCCACCAGATTGAGCACTCCGTAATCCGTTTCCGACAAGTACAGACTGTTGGTATACAGCGGTACAAGGATAAACCCGGCAAGCTTGGAGGAAAACGTTCCGATACTATAAATAGCGGTATCACGAACGGAAGACTTCAAAATCTTAAACATCTATGCGAATACGTTATTCAGCCCTATTTAGTATGTTTACGCTGATCATTCTGTAAAAGTAACATAAGATTTCTTCCCGTTTGCATGTTGATGAAATGGCCTCGTATTAAGTTTAGTTCGAAGCAATATGCCTGGATTTTAACCATTCCATATGGCCATAAAAAATAATTGTAGGCATATGAAAGTAGCCTTTTTCACACCTAGAAGCATTCGCCCACTTCATCCTCGCTTGGTTAGTTTTGAAGCTTACTTTAAGAAGAGATGTATTGAGGTTGAATTTATTAACGCTTCTGATTATGCGCCTAACCTGATGTCACGCATCAATTGGATTTGTTTTTGGTTTTTCGATCTCTATGCCATTAATCGCTGCAAACCTTTCGTGAAGAATTTTGATATCGTTTTCATTAATGACATGAAGTACCTTCCCTTGGCACGGTATGCAAAAAGACTAAATAAGGTCGTGCTATATGATACGATTGATCATAACGTCTATTTACGGTTCTATCAACTCGAACAAAAAATAAAGATTGTTCATCCGTTTAAAAGTATCATTACTTCTATTTTTAAAAAACTGGAATACCATTTTGCTTTCCGCTACTGCGATGAAATACTGGTAAACTCTTCTTCTCTGCAACGGTATTTCCACAACAAGGCTCATGTTCTTTTTTACAGTTCACCATTCGAAAAAATACAAGAAGTAAATGCATCTACCAAGCCAATGGCATTGCTCTACCTTGGAATATTCAGTCCGGAAAAAGGAGCTCGTGAAATTATCGCACTCCAAAAAAAACTCAATCTTCCGATATTCATTTACGGTGACGTTAGTGAGCCGGTACTGCTACAGGAGATCAAGGAGCTTAAAGACGTGAGCTACACATCTAAACTTTCAGTAAGTGATTTAGAACAGGAACTCAAGAAACTGCTTTTGGATTATTACTTAGTTGGATTTAGTTTGATAAAGCCTGCACATTATAGTTACGAGGTACAAGAAGCCAATAAAGACATCGATTATCTGGCTTTGGGCATTCCATTGATTGGAAATTATCGCCTACCAACAAAAGAAAAAATAGACGCAGGTTGCGGATTGTTTTTTGACGACACACATCTTCCCGAAAAACTAAAAGATTCAAAAACAAGAGAGAGACTTACCCAAACCTCTAAGATTTACTACCAGCAACATTACGCAAATCACCTCTTTGCTGATGCAATGGAAAAGATTATGAGTACGTATTTACCTAAAGGAATTTAATTCTTTTGGAGAAAGATATAGAAGTAATCCTTCACCGTTTTCCCGAAGATATGTCGTTCAATCAACCTCTTCAATTTTGAAACAAATCTAAAATAGTAAAAAAGATGCGTTGCCCGATGTTTGCCATTGATCAATGTAACGAGTGTACATATTTCCATTCTTGATAAATTTACGATCGCACCTTCTTTTTCTTTGCCCGAAAAATCGCTAGAATAGCCAAATACAAAAAAACCATTATCCGATAAATAGGGCATATATTTATTGATCCATCCTGCAATAAACTCTAGATCATGTGTATTTGCCCCACTAAAACCAAGACAAAAAATTAAATCGAATTTTCTATTAAAAGAAGGTTCAAAACCGTTCATATGAATAAACTCACATGCCGGAAATTTTTGCCTTGCCTGCTCAATGACAATCTCTGAATAATCCAATCCAGTGACATGGCAGTTCTGTAAACGAAATGCTTCCGTATAAAAGCCCGTGGCACAACCAACATCCAATATCTGAAGATTAGACTTTTTATATCCCAAATCTCGCATCCATTCCAACGTCCGTCTCGCTACTTTTTCTGTCTTTCTCAAATCATTTGACGTCCAGATGTTTTTTCCGGAAGAGAAATAGGTATTGTAGGTTGATCGTAATCCTTCAGCATCCATCACTGTTATTTCTTTTTACAATAAAAATCATGTTGGGACTAAAGTTGCTGCGCCAAGAAATAAATACGTCTCCCAAAAAGTATTTTAATTTTTGATAGACACCTATTATATCTTTTGAAGTGTAGTAATGAGGTGCCCATGAAAAATCATGCAAAACCAACTTGGCACGATCAATTACTTCACCCAATGTTTTGGGACAAAACCAGAATGTATGCTCTGGATTAACAGAATACGTATTGTTAAAAAGTATGTTAACGAAATTGTTCGACCGGTTGGAGTTTGGGGTCGTGATCAACATCACACCCTCCTCTTTCAAAAACGGTGCGTAAAAATTCAAGAAAGCCACCGGGTCATTTACATGCTCAATCACATCGGCCATCAAAACAACGTCATACTTGGTATCCATCTTCTGCAGTTCATCAACTGAATACATGGAATATCCTTTTTGTTTCAGAAGTTCAATTTCAGGCAATAGAATATCAACACCATCTACTTTCGAAGCCATGCTTCTCACTTTGTTGTGGAGCCAGTTGTCAGCACTGAAATTTCGATCTTGTCCTATGCAACCCACATCAAGCACCGTTTTTCCCGTGCATACCTGCTCAATCATTTTGTCTTTGTCCATACGTCTGGCCTTCTTAGCGTATGCTCCTATTTCATTCTTGTTCATCTATGCGTTATTCAATTCATTTAGTCGAAGTACCAATTCAGAACCCAATATATTTTCAGGTTTTTGTTTTGCAATCTCAGCTAACAAATTCTTGTAAAAGTTGGTAACACCAGGATACGTATCCTCATCAAAAAAACTGTTGTGCCAAAGTACTGTAAATACACCATTGAACTTACGCACCTCCTCCATAATCTGAATGCATTTTTCTATCGCAGTTGATGGCGAATAATTGCGATAGGCAAACAAGGTAACGTCCATTACATTCAATGGAAATTCCCATAGGTCGAGCATCTGGTCATTTTTAAAATCATACAGTTTAAACGGACCGCAATATGAATTTCGAAATCCTTCATGTGCCGCAAAACCGAGTGTTGAATCGTACTCGAGACCAACCGACTTTTGAATGATCGCTGTTTCAGGATGTTTCCACAATAATCGGTGCTGGCGTATTCCCGTCACCGATGCTTGACTCGATTCCTTTAGTTTTTTAAGACTACTATCCATCTTCATTCTATCATCAATGGATTCTACTGTACCGTGCAAACCGATCTCACATCTTTCGTTCTGCAATTGACTAAATAAGTCAATCATTCGCTTCTCATCAAACGAATAGTAAGCGTCACTATGAAGCACGCCTTTGTCGAGAAAAAAAAAGATGCTTCTGAAATTATGTTTTCGCTCGAGCGATCGAAGGAAATCAAAATTCCAATATGGGTTATCTTTTTTAAGGAGACGAAAATATTTGAGCATCCCTTTCAATCCCAATGCAAGGTTCATTGAGAAGCGCAATCTGCTTTTCTTGATCTGAAGTACTTCTTTGATCTTGAATAAAAAATAATTGGTAGTATACATATCCACAATATCGATATCATGCGATAGCATAAAGCCAAAATTTTTAAAAACACTCTTGCTTGAAAAATTCAAATTCTGATGAGAGCAAAAAGTCTTGATGCCTTCACAAATACATTGGATGTAATAATTGACCAACGGCTTTTGAACTATGTTTAGTTTGCTCTGTATCGAGTCTTCAAACGCAAACCGATTCAATGCATCTTTAGAAGCATCATTTTCATATTCCTGATAACCGGAAAGCAAATAAAAAATAGATTTTAAAATATCGTGGCCGAAGACCACATTGTTGGATTCATCCACATAAAAGAAATCGCTTCGATTGGACACCGGAAACAGAATGGGCAGATCATCAATGTATTTAATCGTCTCAAGTGATACGCCCTGTGTTGAAATCAAAAACACAATTCGATTCGAAAGTTCCTTCATTTCATCGGGATGACGGGCGAAGAAAAACCGCTCCCTAATTTCCGGAGTAATCTGGAGGTGATGATTCAGATGAAAAAATACATAATCCAGCTGGGGTTGGTTCAACAATGCAATCATTCTCTATTTATTTCCAGGCAAAAATTCTGTATTCAAAATTATAATATTTTTACAAACTCGTTACAGCTTCCTTCGAATCGCTCAACAATGATTTGAGACTAGAGAGGTAATACCAAAAGAACTGAATAAATAAGACAGAGCTTACTAGCAATTATTTAAATGCTGAAAAAACGAGCTGATTTTCTGAATATGATTATAAACTTTTTTAGAAAATATAAAATTAAAGTATTATCTTACTTCGAATTCACTCCTTTCATTTCATAATACTGCTCCACAACGTAGCTTATGGATTTGTAAGAATGTTCTAGTGCATGGTACACTTCCTTTCGATTCATCCAGCGAACATCTTCAATATCTTCTTCCGTTGCCGGTTTCATCTTCGTGTCGTCTACAACATCCATTACATACCAGCGCGTTTTTTTAAGCATGGCACTTTTGTTCATGGTGTAAGTATGCCATGTGGTACAGATTTTCTTGCCCAGTTTTACACCAACATTACACTCTTCTTCTACTTCCCGTACTGCAGTCTGTTTTGATTTCTCACTCCTCTCCTGTTTCCCTTTTGGGAGGTCCCATTTTTTCATTCGATAGATCATGAGAAACTTATCCTTCTTACGCACCAAGCCACCGGCAGCCTTCACCACCTTGAACTTACTCCTTAAATATTCTTTAATAGCCTCATAATCATTCACTGTAATCAGGAGCGAAAACAGGTTTGTTGGGATTTTGGAATTCAGGAAACCAAGTAATTCATCAAAATGCACAGTGGACACGTTTTTCACCCAAACATGATGGATCAGCTTTGCCTGTGTTAATGGTTCCCTGGCAGCATCAATGGTATAGTTTATTCGGCCAGCATCAGCGACTTCATCGGCTTTTAAGAGTCTAACAGGTATATCGTTGATAAAAAGGATCATGTTGGCTTGAGTAGAATTAAGACCTTATCTACAAAAGAATAAATAATTTGGAAGTAGGCAAGGGGATTTAGGGATTTTCACAGTCAGATGTTGATTTTCTTTTTTATGATACCAAATTAAAAATACAAACCGCAGAGAATGCGGAGCATCGCAGAGGGATTCGGGAAGACATTAGGTATTCTTCAGCTACTATGGAATCTGAACGAGCAGATTTTGAGGGTCTTCTCTGCGTATCTCTACGCCTCTGCGGTTTTGCCTTTAATTCTGTGAGGAAACAAAGCTTAGAAGAATTAAATGCGTCTTTCTTATTCTAAGCCTTACATTTTTTTACCAGACAAGATTTTAGTTTTAACTTTCGCCCACTATGCCTATCATCAAAGTTCAAGAAGAAACAGCCGCAAGTGTTGCCGAAATGCTGTTGCAAATTCAAGCCATAAAATTAAATACTGAAAAACCCTTCACGTGGAGTTCGGGATGGAAATCGCCCATCTATTGTGATAACAGGCTTTCCCTTTCCTATCCTGAAATACGGAGAATTATTTGTGAGGGATTAGTGCAGTCAATTCGTGAAAATTTCTTCACGGTAGAGTCCATTGCCGGTGTGGCGACAGCAGGTATTGCCCAGGGTGCTTTGGTTGCCGATGCATTGAATCTTCCTTTTCTATACGTTCGCCCCAAGCCTAAAGATCATGGCATGGAGAATTTAATTGAAGGCAAGATTACAAAAGGGCAAAAGGTAGTTGTTGTTGAGGATTTAGTATCTACCGGAGGCAGCTCACTTAAATCCGTTCAAGCTTTGCGCGATGCTGGTTTCGAGGTATTGGGTATGGTATCCATATTCAATTATGGTTTTGATATTGCTACTCGGAATTTTTATGACGCTAATACATCGTTAATCAGCCTCAGCGATTACAGTCAATTGCTGAAGTTTGCTCTCGATAAGAAATACATTACGGATGAACAACTCACTTCGCTGAAAGCATGGCGTGTTGATCCGGCTAGCTGGAGGAAATAAGTTTAGAGAAAAAGCATAAAGATCAAAGTGTAAAGTTAAAAGTGTCATCGATAGGTTTATTGATATTTCATGAAGGGATTTTTTCAGAGGCTGTGGAAAGGATTAAAGAGAATATTCATTATTCTCTTCGTTGCTCAACTCGTTTACATTGTTGCATTGAAGTGGGTTGATCCACCGATTACCGTAACGCAATTGATTAGTTTTTTTAGTGGTTACGGTTTAAAACGCGATTATATCAAGCTGAAAGATATGTCTCCTAATGCGCGACTGGCTGTTATCGCATCGGAAGATCAGTTGTTTCCGGATCATAATGGGTTCGATGTGAAGAGCATTGAAAAAGCATTGACTACGAATACCAAAAAGAAAGGCCGCGTTCGCGGTGCCTCTACTATTAGTCAACAGGTAGCTAAGAATGTTTTTTTGTGGCAAGGTAGAACGTGGGTGCGTAAAGGACTTGAAGTCTATTTTACTTTTATGATTGAAATGATCTGGGGTAAAGAGAGGATTTTAGAAATGTATTTGAATGTTGCGGAGATGGGTAAAGGTGTTTTTGGTATTGAAGCGGCTTCAAGAGCATATTTTAAAAAGCCTGCAAAGAAATTAACGCAATCGGAAGCTGCAAAGATTGCTGCGTGTTTGCCTAATCCAAAAGTGTATAGAGTAAATCCTCCTTCTTCTTATATAACCAAACGCTATCCTTGGGTTGTGAGGCAGATGGTTAATCTGGAAGGTGATGAAGAGCTTGCGAGATTCTTGAAGTAGTGAACCGTTAATGGTAAATCAGTTTCATTTCCTTAATCATCATGATTCTTCCTTCTGAAGATGTAGTGAGCACGCAGGGTTATAGGTTGAGTTTATCCATTTGAGTCTTGCACCTTCGTAGCAAGTTCAGCGTAGATGTGCGAAGGAACTAAACCATTTCATATCAAAATCGTGCGCGCACATTTAAAGTCAAGAACACTGCCCCGCCTGAAGCGGGGCAGTGTTCTTGACTTTAAAAAACAGAAGTATAATCGGGCCGATGACGGCCCGATTATACTTCTGTTTTTTTTGCGCGGCCTGCTATTTTTAATCTGGCAATTGTTTTCGTTCCCGCGCACTCGCAGTCACTCCATTCCTTAGTATTGCACGCAACCATAAACTACGATCGAAAAAAATATCTACATCCAGAACACCTCAAAGATTTCCTTTCTTCAACTCTTCCACAGCATAATTTGCGGCACGAGCTGTTAATGCCATGAATGTAAGCGAAGGATTTTGATTACCTACTGAAGTCATGCAAGCTCCATCGGTAACAAATACATTTTTACAGGAGTGAAATTGATTCCACTTATTTAGCAAAGATGTTTTTGGATCTCTGCCCATGCGTGCTCCTCCCATTTCATGAATGTCTAAACCCGGGGATTGTTTGCTATCATGAGGCGTAATGTTTTTACAGCCTGCTTTTTCTAACATCGCTTGAGCCTGAATTAGAAAGTCGTTCATTACCCTCTCATCATTCTCCGTGTGTTCAATTGATGTAATTAATTGTGGAATACCCCATGCATCTTTTAGATCAGGACTTAATCGAACATGATTACTTTCGATTGGAATGGTTTCACCTTGCATCATCATATAGATACTCCATTGCCCCGGTTTAGAAACAGATTCTTTCAATTCTGCACCAATACCATCAGTCGATCCTTCCGTGCGCGATGCTGTGTAAAATGTCATATAGCCGCGCATAAAATCTTCTTCTTGCTTGTGAACATTGCGGAATGAAGGCATCATTATAGCCGTGGGTCTTCTGCCATAATAATAGGTGTCTTCATAACCTTCAAACGTTGCAGTCACAGTTCCGCGATAATTATGAAAACCCACATACTTCCCGAGTAAACCATTATCATTGCCCAATCCGCTTGGAAAGCGATTTGATTTTGAGTTCAACAGAATAAGATTTGTATTGAGACACGCAGCATTAACGAAAATTATTTTAGCTGAATATTCTATTACCTCTTTCGTATTCGCATCAATCACCCGAACACCACTTGCCTTTCCTTTTTTCTCATCATAGATAATAGAGTGAACCACAGAATGCGGACGCAAAGTCATGTTACCTGTTTTCTTCGCCCAGGGTAAAGTCGATGAGTTTGCACTAAAATATCCACCAAAAGGGCATCCACGTTCACACAATGACCGCGCCTGACATTGTCCCCTCCCCTGTTGCTTATGAATTTCCTGTGGCTCTGTAAGATGTGCACAACGGCCTATCACCACGTCACGATCCTGATAATGTTCTTTGATTTTCCCTTGAATATGTTTTTCAACACAATTCATTTCCCAAGCCTTTAATACTTCGCTATCCGGTAAAGTCTCAAGCCTATCGCGATTGCCACTAATGCCTGCAAATTTTTCTACGTGCGAATACCATGGAGCCAGATCATCATATCGTATCGGCCAGTCTACTGCAAAACCATCGCGCCCAGGGGCTTCAAATTCAAAACGACTCCAGCGTTGAACTTGTCTTGCCCATAATAACGATTTCCCGCCCTCCTGATATCCGCGAATCCAATCGTATGGTTTCTCTTGTATGTAAGGATGATCTGAATCCTTCACAAAAAAATGATCTGTAGTATCATTGAAAGCATAACATCGATTGACAATTGGGTTGGCTTCTGTCACCTCTAATGGTAATCGTCCTCTAAGCGGAAAATCCCAGGGATTTTTTGTTGCCGTTGGATAATCATCAAGGTGTTTCACTTCGCGGCCTCGTTCAAGTACAAGTGTTTTTAATCCATGGTCACACAACTCTTTAGCGGCCCATCCACCACTCATACCCGAACCAATAACAATGGCATCGAATACTGTTTGATCTTCTGATCTTCCCATGTCTGCTGTTATAATTAAAATGTATGATGAGAGTTCTTACAATTTGAAGTGGACCTTAATTCAATTTTATTTCATGAATTTACTTTTGATACAAAATAGGATTTAAGTGACCGTCAGCTATGGAGCCTACTGGCCTTTCATCCAACCAGGTTTGCCAATCATTTTTTCTGAATTCATTGGTCGGTTCTACAATGTGAATATCTTTATCCATGTAAATTACTGTCATCACTTTTCGAGGTTTGTTCGAAACATTTGCACCCGCACGATGATAGGTCCAGCCCGCGTGAAAACTCACTTCACCTAGTTCGAACGGAGCTTCATTTATACTGAACTGCTTCAGTGCTGCTGCCAGAATTGCTTCGCTCTCGTCACTGATTTCCTTATCCCGACCTATCTCCACCGTTTGACTCATTTCGGCAAACGCCAGCGGTCCCATTTCCATTGGAGTTTCCTGCAAGGGCACCCAAACGGTAACTGTGTTCACGTTTGAAAGAGGCCAATAAAATTGATCTGCATGCCACGGGGTGATTCCACCGCTCGATTCTTTATATAAAGCCTGATCATGATAAAGGCGGACACCTTGGACCTGCATTAATTCCGTTGCGATTTGCGCGAGACGTTTGCTAAACACAAATTCTTTAATTGAGTCGCTTTCCCGCCAAAGGTTCATCACCTGTAGAAACGCCTTTTCATAGGTTGTTCGTTCTTCCATTGGCTTGGTTAACTTATTGAGTTTGAAAACCCAATCGGTAATCACCTCTCCGTAATAACTAAGAGTTTCAGCACTCAGCACATTTTTAAGTTTGATATATCCATTCTTCTGATAAAAACGGATAGCTTCCGGACTAACTGCATAATGCGATTGAAGTTCTGCACTAAAAGCCCTATAATTCCCTTCCATTGTCGTCATAATCCATAAGGTTTACTTAAAGATAAAGACCTTTTTTCAAGACTCTGCTCAGGGATAGGCGATGTTTGTTGGGTATTACACAGAATTTTATTTCTTTTCGGATTAGAACTATAACCAAGATCATGAAGTACACCCATTTTTTCGTTTTATCTGCCATTGTCATGATTAGTTTAGTCTCTTGTGGCCCCCAAAAAAACAATGTGGAAACGGTTCGGGATAGTCTTGCACTGGAATACACCGTAATCAACACCTTACCTCACAACACCGAGGCTTTTACCGAGGGATTGGAGGTTTACAATGGCAAAATACTGGAGAGCACTGGGCAAAATAATACCTCATGGATTGCTGAAGTAAATCCAGGCTCAGGCGAACATGATAAAAAGGTAAACTTAGAAGGACAATATTTTGGTGAAGGCATAACGGTGCTGAACAACAAGATCTACCAGCTTACCTATAAACATACAATCGGTTTCATTTACGATGCCCGGACCTATAAACAGATTGGAGAATTTCCGTTTACAACTTCTACAAAAGAAGGTTGGGGAATGACCCATGACAACGCCAATCTTATTCTGAGTGATGGAAGTGAACATCTGTATTATTTAGACTCTGCAACATTGAAGACGGTGAAAACCATTTCAGTCACCAACAATGGAAGTCGGTTGAAGCTGATAAACGAACTTGAATTTGTGAATGGTTATATCTATGCCAACGTCTGGCAAACCAACATGATTGTAAAAATTAATCCTGCCAACGGAAATGTAGTGGGCCGGTTGGATCTCACCAGGTTGAACAACGAAGTAAAAGCACTCCATCCACAAGCCAATGAAATGAATGGAATTGCGTATGATAAAAATTCAAAGAGCTTTCTCGTTACCGGAAAACTCTGGCCAAAGGCGTATCTGATACGAATAAAATAGAGTAAGTCAGCTTCTCATTTAATTCTTAACAGCAATTGGTGCAGCCAAAAGCTGATCAGGGATATTAAAAGCATCCACCAACGGCACGGCTTCCTGTCTGATCTCCCAACAAAGTTGATTCACCATTTTACGTATGGCTTTTGTTTTTACTCCTTCCATATACCCATTCTCAAGATACCATCCTTTGTTTGCATCCATCTGCCAAAGCGCAAAGAGCTGACACAGTTTTGTTAAAATGGTTTTGCAACCAACATCCTTCGTTATTTCAATTTGCTTAATGAATTGTTCAAGTATTATGCGACCAATGTATGCATGACCCACCTCTACCAAGTGGTGCTGACAAACATTAAATGCATCGAACGAATCCATACCACTATCGATGTGGCGTTTTAAACGTTTGGCTGCTGTTGTGAGAATATCACGTTCTCGATACTTAAACGCGTTTAATTGAAATTCAAAATCAAGAAGATGTTCATCATCTGTATTGCGAACAATCAGAGGATTCATTTCAGTAAGTGAAGTCTTTGCCTGATCGGCTACATAGTTTAAAATGCCAAAGACATTCATGTTGCCGAACTCCTGCTTGAATTCTGTTAACCTGCTTTTTGCAACAAGTTGCATCAATACTGTATTATCTCCTTCAAACGTAGTGTAGATTTCAGAATCATTCTTCAACGCATCAATCCTATTCTCGGAGAGATATCCTTTACCTCCACAACTCTCCCTGCATTCCTGTAATGTATGCGTGGTGTTCCATGTTGAGAATGATTTAAGTCCAGCAGCGAGCGCTTCAATCTCTTGCATGTCTTCCTCCTTGCGACTGAGAAAACGATTGGTGAGATATTGCAAGGAGAAATGCAATGCATACGCATTTGCAAGAAGTGGTATCAATCTACGTTGGTGGGTTCGATAGTTTAAGATCGGAACTTCTGAAGCGCCTTCAGGACCAAACTGTTTCCGTTGATCGCTATAGCGAATGGCAATCGTTAATCCTGATTTCACTGCGCTTAATCCAGAACGAGGGATACCGATACGTCCCCCCACTAATGTACCGAGCATGGTAAAGAATCTTCTGTTGTCGCTCGCAATTGGACTATCAAATTTTCCTTCGGATGTTACCTGTGTAAATTTGTCAAGCATGTTATCGTACGGAATAGAGACATTGTTGAAACGTATTTTTCCATTATCAACTCCATTCAATCCCATTTTTCTTCCGCAGTCTTCAATTGTAATTCCGGATAGCGTATTTCCTTTTTTATCGCGAAGCGGAACCAAGAATGCGGCAACTCCATAATCTTTTTCTTCTACAATCAACTTTGCAAATACCGTTGCCATTTGTCCATGTACCGCTGCATTGCCTATATATTCTTTCTGTGCAAGTTGATTGGGTGTATTTACAATAAATGATTTTGTTGAATGCTGATAGGTCGCGGTTGTTTCAATTCCTTTTACATTTGATCCATGACCTGTTTCGGTCATGGCAAAACATCCAGGAAGATCAAGTGTGCCAATATCTTTCAAATATTTTTTATGATGCTTTTCTGTTCCTAAAAAATAAACGCTCATACCAAACAAACCGAACTGCACACCAAACTTAATCACCAAACTTAAGTCGTGATAACTCAACGCTTCCATAATGGCGAAGTAAGAACCCATATCGCCATTTCCTCCATATTCCTTTGGATACGCCATCGCTCCATAACCCTGATCCGCTAAATGATGACACCATTGCAATACCTTCTCCCGATTTGCAGAAAGGTTATCCGTTTCAATGTATTTGAATTCAGGATCGCTTAATAAGGTTTTTACTTTTTGAATGATGTTCGCATGAGAACCATCCAGAAGTTGCGAAAGCGTGGCAACCTTAAAAGTGTGTTGTGTACTTTGTTGTTGTGTGATTGTCTTTCTGCTTTCAGGATAGAAATGAAAAAGCGATTCACGGCTGATCAATCCTAATGTATCTTCCATACGCGACAACGATTCGCGTGCATGCGACAATCCATTATCCGTTGCTTTAGCATTATGAAACTCCGCCAGCTTAATTCCAATATCCACCAGACTTTCCTTCTGATCTGTTTCTACTGGGTTTAACACTTTCTTAATTTCTTCCAGCCAATTCCGAAATTCATCGGGTGATGGCGGAGACAATGGATTGAGTTGCTCATAAAGAAATTTCTTCTCTTCCTCTTTCAACCAACTCTGCTGATCAATTAATGTATGGAGTGTATTGATCTCACTAGGGGTGAGTACTGCATCCGACCACACCATATAGAAGATGGGCAGGAATACATAGAGGTTTGGATTTTGTTTTAAAACCGTGGCGTTCATCATGGGCGTCTTTTGGATGTCTATAAAAATAGCAAAAGATTCCCAGTTCTATGAAGTCAAAACGGGAGGAACAGAACTCACGCCCATAAGAGCCAATATCAAATAAAATTACTGAGCCTTCTGGTGCTTAATTTGAGTGGCTTCAATCGCACTGACTAGATAAACCAAAGGGGCATTCCAATTGATCGCAATCTCATTTGAAGCATACGAACACGAAGTATCACTGTATGCTTCATCAGCAACCGATGATGAGTAACTGCATTTATCCTGCATCCCCGGATTTGATCCGCCCGCTAACAGACCCGGAATAGGATCAACAATTCCATCGGCTTCAGACGGGCGATGATGGGGATGCATCGGAGTTTTATCGCCTGAACCAGTGACAAATGAATAACCTGTACCGTTTCTACCGAGCATGTAATCCAGGTTTCCGATAGCCGCATCTAAATATTTTTGATCATCTGAAACTTGATACGCATACATCAGTGCAATGCCTTGATTTGCGCAAACTCCGTTGCTACCCCAGACAAAATCTTTTTTGGATTGACCCATTGCAGTTTGATATATATTTTGATTTAACCCATTCATCCACACATCAACCATTGATAGCAGATTCTTCTTACGTTCAGCGTCATCCTTTAGAGCAAGTGGTGTTAGTGATTTATTAAAACGCAAAAGAGAATACTGTCCTAATGCCCTCACGTTATTCCAGGAAGGTAAGGTTATGGTACTCGCCCCAAAGGTTAATAATGATTGATAATATGCATCATCCTTTGTTGTCAGATATAATTCGGTCGCAGCCCAACTAAACTCATCTTTAAAATCTGAATCACCATAAGCTCCAGTGGTGATATCAGGATCAAATTGTTTATTGATAGCTCTCTGATTGTACTCAACATCTGGATTCTTTACAGTCCATTGCCATGCAAGCACCGAAGCTCTCAGACATGAATCCGCAAGACCAGGAAATTGTTTATCATACTTTCGATACACACGCGAAGCCAGAGCCGTTACCGCAGCAAAATCCAATGTAGCGGCAGTTCCTTTTTGGACTGCATATCTTGGAAGCTTTGTGAAATCAGGCATTACCATACCATCAAATTTTGCATTGGTGCACTTATGATACACGCCTCCATCATCAGGATCTTGCATGGTTAACATCCACCGAAGGTTCCACAATACTTCATCCAACAAATCCGGAACATCATTTTTACTTTCCGGAATATTCAGATTCAATTCATTAAAGTATATTGGAAAGTCCTCGTAGGCAGATAACATTGTTCCCATAGTAATTCCACTGTTCACAATGTATTTATTGTAATCCCCTGCATCATACCAGCCACGCGGACTTGAAATACTAAAACCTTCAGGACGTTTTGCTGAAATCGCTGATGGATGGATCACTACATTGTTATCCGGATGACCAGCCTTACGTTTCCACTTTCCTGCATATTGTTCAGACAAACTTGTTGATACTCTTTGAAAATAAAATGACTTGATGGACGCTTTTGCTACTTCATCATGCACTTTGTTTTTTATTTCAAACGAATAGGACTGTCCGATTCCCGGAACAACTAATACATACGTTCCGTCTTTTGTAAACTTAGAAAAATCTGCAATACGTGTTTTCTTAGAAGAGAAAGTTGAAGAACGAACTTCACCAAGCGTGCCTAAAAATACTTTATTTTTTAAATCAGGAGTAGAAATATAAAAGCTGCTAACGGTATCGGTTATTACTACTGCAACTTTTGATGCATTAGGATAAAATCCAATTTGATTCAGTCGAATGGGATCTTGTACTTTTTCCTGAGCACAGGAAGTTATACCAATCAACAAAGCAATGAGGATGCTTGTGTATTTGCGATCTGTCATTTTCACTTGGAATTTTTTATTTACTCAATTATTATTTTGGATGTATGTACTGTTTTCTTGTTAGCAAGTCGTATTAAATACAGGCCTGAAGGCACATTCGCTTTCACATCCGTTGATGTTTGTTTGATATCAATGGGCTGAGAAAGCATAACATTTCCTATTGTATCCATTAGCTCTACCTTCGAAAAACCAGCAAGAGGAAAATCAATATGTATGTTTCCCTTTGTCGGATTAGGATAAATCTTTACGGGAGCGAGTTCATCTGGATCTTCAACGCCAACAACAATAGCATAATTGAGTTTCACTTTAACAGCAACTCCTTTAGAAAAAGTTGGAAGAATGTAGGTCTTTCCTGCCACTGCAGAGAAATCTCTGTCTTCCGTTGTTATTGTTCCGGTAAGTATATTATGCAATGTGATCGTATAATTTCCGGAAGGAAGCGCTGAAAAATTACACGTTACATTACTCAGACCGCTACGGTTGGAACCATCATAAATAATAGCATAGAAGTTTTTGTCGCTTCTAAATCCAGTTGATGAAAGTTTTGTCGCACCATAACTAACATCAAAGACCCAATCAGTTGGCGATCCATTGGCAACAAAATCCTCATCCGCAATATACTGTGCAGGATACTTAAATAAATTCGACCAGGTTGTATTAGTATAGTTATTCCATAACCACATCAGATGGGGTACTTGGGTAATAATGCCATTCCAAATCGAAACGCGTTGAACATCAAATGGAACATCTGCTGTATTAACATCTAAACCATATTCACCATTAATCACACCTGTGCGTGTCATTGTACTGAGTAATGCTTTGTCTTTTGTGATTTGCACACTCAAAAGATTCGTATTATACAAATGATACTGAACAATATCCAGTCCGGTCAATTTATCCATTTCATCCAAATGAGTTTCATCCGAACTCGTGGTTACGGGATGATCAAATACATCAAGTGTTTTAATGTATTGTCCCATTTCATCATGCCAGGTCATTACACCCGGAAGCCATTGGGCTGTTTGATTGGGATGATTACCTGTAAAATTTACTTCGTTGAATAATTCCCATGAAAAAAGATTTTGTGAATAACCCCAACGGGCAACGATATATCTCAAAAGTTTTTTAGTTCGAACTTTAGCATCGGCATTGTAAAAGTACTGCTCTGCTTTTGTCAGTGGACCACCATTAACACTACTGTAAGGATTCTCCGACCAATTTGAATTTACAGTTTCAGAAAACATACCGTGTTGAAAGAGTGTAATCTGAAGATACACATCATTTAATTCACACAAACTAAAGATTGAATCTTGCTCAGCCGCTGCCTCCTGACTATATACACCAAGCCCTTTATAAAATCCGCTTCCATTTTTCCATTCCAAACCCTGACGATCAAATGGTACTTGCCAATACCGTAAAAGGTTTGCTTTTCCTGATCCAAGGTTGTTTATAATTTTTGTGTAGTTCGTAGTGTTGTCCCAAGCAGCATTTATGCCTAATGGATAAAATGGTTCACCAGTAGTATGACGATAATACTGTTTGTTTTCAGAATCAATTTTTACGTACCCTTTCTTTTCACCTGCACCAATGGTCACTGGATTTGATCCGGAAGTTACAGTTCCTCCTGCATCGGTAAGTTTAAGCTGAACCTGGTGTTGTCCAGTTTGCGTTGAACTGAAACGCAGCATCCAATAACCAGTGCCTTGCTCCGTGATCCACTGATCATTGCTCGCCTTGTATGTAGCTTTTTGATAGAAGAAACACGGCACTGTAATCGTAGTTAGATCAGGGTGTGTAATGATTGCATCTACCTTAACAACATCCGGATCATAAACATTGGAGTAAGTTCCTTTCACCAAAAAAATACCTTCTGCCTTTTCATGCATTTTAGGATTGGTAGTGAATTTAATTGCACCAAGTTTTCCAGAGACCGGAAAAACATTTATGGATGTGTTCCAAAACGATTGATGACCATCGTTATCCTCAACGATCAGCGAGGCGTGAAAAATTCCTTCAATTGAATAAATGTGATCCACAACATCACCAGCAGCATTTGTACCATCTCCGAAATTCCAACTGTAGGAAACAATTGTTCCATCAAGATCAGTTGATCCTGACGCATCAAACTCAATTGATTCTCCCAAAGAAATTTCGCTGGATGAAAGTACTGCATCAATTATCGGTTCGCCATTTGGTGAAAGTGAATTCACCAGTTTAAAATCATCCACATACACATTAGCCGTTGCTTCATTATCTACTGATGCATTTACTTCAATGCGGTCGAATTCTGAATTTTTAATGGTGGAAATATCCAGCGTGCATTCTGTCCACTTGTTTGCTTCGGGTTGAAAGCCATATTCAGGTGCCCAACCCTCGAGTATTGTTGTTCCTCCATTTACAACTTTTACAAATACACGGCCTTGAGTACTACAGCGTAGTTTGAAGGTAAGACGATCATTACTACCCGTATTTTTCTTGGCAGCAAAATTCAAATAGATGGCCTGCCAGTTTCCTGAAGGTTTTGTATAGAAGGCTACCATACTACTGGAGTTCCCTGTTACATCAGGATTAACAACAACAGTAGCACCGCTTGGGGTAAGTGATGGAGTAGATCCCGCTGTTTCAAAATCTGCTATTATTTGTGCATACGAATTAACTGCTATGAGCATTAAAATAATGAAGCTGTAAAATATATTTATTCTCATTCGTTTCATCATTTGATTGTTGTACTTTTTTACGAATCAATAACACATAATGTAAGACTTAGATTGTCAAGACAACCGTAGTGATCGATTTTGAAGGAAGCGAAATTGAATCAGTCGGTGAATTAACTTCAATGGTTTTATAATACGTTCCTGATTTGCTTTGAAAAGCGCTGATTCCAGTGGAAGTTTTTCCAGTCACTTTTAATTTAATTTCCTTTGTCGATGCATTATTGTTAATGATAACAAGAGTAAGCTTCGAGTTATCCGGACTGATAAAGGCCGATGTCAACACCGATTCATTGTTTGACGTTGCCTCCACACGATGATGACCAGCATCAATGTGTTTCGAAAAATGTTTGATGAGGTAGTAGTATGGTGTAACCTTATAATCAGCTGTCGAAGATGCGGATTTCATACTGATCATTCCTGCGTCTGTTCCTGATGAAGGGGTACTCCAGCTAAGCTTCCAGTAAACGTAACCAGATGAGTTTGCTTCAACCAAAGACTTGTGTATAAACAATGCAGTTGTGTACCAATCCGTTAGGTTATCTGAATACTCTGTCATCAGATTCGGTTTTGTAAAACTTCCAACGCTTTTCAGTGATGAGGTAACGGCAGACTCTGCTGTTCCTGAATTGATATTATAAGGATGAAACGCATACATACTACAGTTGGGATTATCCTTCAGTACATTTGCAAACGTTACAAAGGTTGGAATATCCTGCGACTCCGGACCAACCATTGCAGGAACATGCGTTCTGTTTTTTATTTTATCATAAACTGCATTGAACGCTGTGTTGTAACCCGGAAGCGATGCTGTTTCATTAATTGACCACTGGCAGGTAGTCCAACCAGAGGTTATGAATGTAGGCTCATTCTGCATGCTGATATAATCGGGATTGAATGGAACGTTATCCAGAACATCTACCCAATAGTCCGCAAAAGCATCGTACATAAAACCGGATGCATCTTTTTTCAGAGTGCCCTCCTGTAGTTTGCCATTGCTCTTCAACGCTGTAGGTGGACCCCACGAACTCAACAATATCTTGATGTTTGGATTGCGTTCCATTGCCAATTCATATAACTGATTCGTAGCATCCCAATGTGATTTCGCATAGTCATTATCAACATCCGGCATATCGGTTGTTGATTTATTGATGGGATAATTACCGGGATAATACCAATTCTTAAAGCGGATGATATCAATGCCCAGATCATCGAACATTAAATCAGCAATCTCATTCTTTTTATTGTTGCTTGTTACCCAATTGCAATACCAGGTTAACGCTCCCCCAAAGCCGACCATCTCTTGTTTAACATTTGCCGGATTAACCGTTATGGTTATTCCATTATCTACTGGTGGAGTAGGTGTTGGCTCAGAATTATCACCTCCGCAGGAAAACAGGCTTATCATAAAAAGTGTAAAGAGTACTCCTACGATTCTTTTTGTAATGTTCATCGAATATGTTGTTTTCAATTCCATAGTATGGATTTTAAAAATTCAAATGAGAATCAGTCTATTATTATCTTAGACGATAGTATTTTGGTTTTATGTGTTAATCTCAGCACATATAAACCTGAAGGTATATTTGTTTTTATCTCATGCGATAATTGTGTCGCTTCAATGGATTGAGTCAACACAACCTTTCCCATTGTGTCGACCAGTTCGACTTTCGTGAAGCCAGTCGAAGGCAAATCGATGTGGATATTTCCGTTTGAAGGATTGGGATAAACATTGAAGTGTTCATTCGCTTCAGCTTCATTAGCCGTAATTACATTTTCTCCATTCTCAACAAGAATATAATTTACCGATCGAGACGGTGCTGCAATGGAAACTCCAGAACCGATGTTCATTGCACGCGCAGCAATACTCCCCACATTTGGCGGGCCACCAGAAGCTAATGCCGTTCCTTTTCCATTCACCAATACCTTGCGGGAAAATTCACCATTATCGGTTCCTCCTGTTAATGTATATACATAGTAACGATCACCAAACCCAAAATGATTGATGCTGACGTTTACAATCTGTTCCGTTGTTGATTTGTTAATCACTACAATTCCTGATTGTCCGGATTCAAATTTTGATGCATAGGCTACGATATCACTGTTACCTGTAACCGTAGAACTCACCATGTGATCGCCAAAGTATTTTTGAAAATAATACATGTAAAAAAATACAGGTCGTGGATTCCACAGGGTTGTATTGTCGGGCTCATCGCCTCTGCTAAACATACCATGGTCATTTCCGCCTCCATATCCGTTCGCGAGATCCCAACGGCTTGCCTGACCATATTTATTTTTAATTAACTCGCCAAGCACCAATGCTGAGTGCATTCCATTTACAAATGACACTTGCTGTTTGGAGCCTTCCGCAAAAATATTCCACTCAGTAAGGGCAACAGGTTTCACTGTTACTCCTGCTGTAGTCATCGAATTGGTAACATATTGCATCATATCGGTTGTAACGGTTGTTGCCGTAGTTAGAATTTCTGCGGCTGTTGAGTTTGTCGCGTAAGGTGTATAATAGCTATGGATGATGTAGTAGTCTGGTGAATTAAAGGTCTTCCCGAAAATACCACTGTTCCAGTTTTTGTCTGTGCTATTCCACCATGAAGCAGGGGCCTCCTGAAGCAGTTGCGCTCCTACATATATAGTGGCGCCAATCTCTGTAGCGGCTTTGCGCATGGAGTCAGCAAAAACCTTGAAGTGTTCACCGTATATATTTCCAGTAATGATTTCTGGTTGTCCGTCTTTATTGTCACTTACCTTAATTCGATGACCGGCTTGCCATGTACCATTGCTCTCATTTCCAATTTCCCAAAATTTGGTGCGACCATTATCATAGCGAACCCACTCCGCTGCCAGGTGTGCTGCTGCTCCAACAGGATCTACAGCTTTGCTATATCGCGCATAAGCATAGTTAATTGTGATGATCCCAGTGGATTCAGTCATGTCCAGCATTTGATAATAGTTATCCAGAGACATCGTCCAGTTTCCAGTATTACCTCCATACCAATAATCATAAGAATTACCGGCCACTCCGTTGGCATCCAAAAGAAATTCCGGAACATCCGATGGAAGATCATCCTTGGTTTCTGCATTCCAGAAATAAACACTACTGATGTTTCCTCCAGGAAAGCGAAGAAGATTGGGCGAAAGTGTTTTTATATTATTAATCAACACAGGTTGATCTACCATTTGCGTCATGTAAATATTCGCGTTGTTTCCAAAGATGTATTTGGAAACAGGAGAGACAACATTAGTAAAATCTACCGTTACCGTAGAAGTGCCAGCTTGTGTTGGCTTTGCAAACTCTACAAATGCAGGATTTGCTATTGACTTGGGTTCGAAGTCGTCAAGAAAAAAACCTTGTGGGTTTTGGGCGAACATTGGAATGGTAAAAAATAGCATCGCCAATAGTATGTACAATCGTTTCATAATTAGTTTTTAAAATATATCCCCTCAATCAATTGTTCTTATAATTCCAAAATCATTCTATTTTATTTGCGCATGCGATATGCGATTACATGCTGATTGTTAATACCTGCCATCAGTATGTCGTTAAACATGATCAAATGCCTGACATCACCATTTAAGTTTAATCCGGATTGGGAAGATTTCAGTACTTTAAACTTTCCTTTTCCGTCATTCAATGCCACTATACCGCAGTTGCCTGTTAATTTTCCAGTACGTGCACGGGTTGCTGTCAAGTTTCCACCGGCAACGATATCCATATTCCCGTCTCCGTTTACATCATTAGTTAACATCGAATAGACGGGAGCAAATTGAAACTCCACAGGCAATGGCTCAGCAATAAATTTTCCTGCATCATTTCTAAACAAGCAAGTCTTAAATGTATAGGCCTTAAGTACAGATGACTTCTTAATCTCTTCAGCGTTTAGCACAGCATTGATCTTTGCATTGGCATACGACTTATAGTTTACAAATCGTTTTTTAAAAGAAGGTAATTGTTCTGCCAGTTCATCACGGGTTGCGTATGGATAACTGTTATCCAAAATGAAATATTCAAGAATTGGATCAACAGAACCGTTATTATCATAGTCGGCATAATACATTTCAATGGGATGATCCGTTGACGGCTTCATCTGATTATTCATTCCATAATTTCCAGCGACCAGATCAATATCGCCATCCTTATCAAAATCATTGGCAACGATCGTGTTCCAAAATCCTTCGGTATGCCCTGCTACAAACTCAGATGACTGGTCAATCAACTGGCCATTCTTATTAAGAAAAACTTTCAACGGCATCCATTCGCCTACGATCACGAGGTCTAGAAAATTATCTTTGTTCAGATCAACCCAATGAGCATCGGTAACCATACCTACATTTCGGATTGGCTTGGAGATCACCGTGTCAGGCAAGAAGTTTCCTTTACTATCATTTATCAGGATATAGCTCTCAGGAATTTCAGGATACTTACCCGGAACTAATCTTGCTCCTACAAACAAATCAATATCTCCATCCTGATCCATATCATTCGGTCTTACACAAGATCCACTTGATATCAGTTCTGGTAAATTCTTAATTGCAAAATTTCCTCCTCCAACATTTTCGAACAGATGATCCCTCAATGCCTTATCGTTGGATTGAAATTCGTAACCTCCTGTAACAACGTAAAAATCTTCGTCCCCATCCTTATCCATATCAAAGAAAACAGCATCAACAACTTCTGCTCCTGATAATACTGCAAATGATTTTTGAGGTTTTATGACAAACTGATTTTTTTTGTTTTGAATAAATAATTCCGATAAGTGATCTTTAGCACCTCCAATGAATACATCTGGCAAACCATCTTTATTTACATCACCACATGCCAATGCCGGACCAGCCGTTGAATACATTTGCGGCAAGAGTCGTTGAACATCGAAATCATTAAACTGATTTTCTTCATGTTTAAAATCAAGAGCTTCAATTTTAGAAAACAATTGAGCTTCTTTCTCAACATTATTATTAATCGTGATGGATTCGCCTTCCTTTACATTTAGTATTTGATTAATCGAAACTTCACGAACAACCGACATTCCTCCCGCTGGCCATTGAACAGCTACTGAATCTACCCTAGCTATTTTTCCTAATCCAAAGTTTAAGGTATAATCTACTGAGGATTGAAACCCCCTTACCGGAAAAACTTCCTTCACTAATTTCTTTCCATCGGCAAAAACGGTTACTCTTGATCCAATGGCGAATCGATTTACTTTTCCAGCAAGTTTTACAGAAAGAAAATTATTCTCATAGCGCTCCGAATTGTTTCGATAAATACCAGCTTCATCGTTCATATTGTTCGTGACAAGATCAAGATCACCATCATTGTCAAGGTCTGCATACGCTACACCGTTTGTAATGAAGGGCTCATCGAAACCCCATGTTTTGGTTGCGTTTGAAAACGTCAAGTCACCATTACCTTTATAACTATAATTTGGAATTTTATTCTCTTCAAACTTATCGATGACTTCCAGTGAACTTATTTTTTTTCCATCTTTCCGGGACGACTCGATCTGTTTTGCCGCTTCAAATTTCGCAAAGTCATTATTCGTAAGGTCGCGCTTGAAACCATTCGAAATAAAAATATCCTGTATACCATCGTTATCGTAGTCCTGTATCAATGCACTCCAGCTCCAATCTGTATTGGATATGCCAGCAAGCTGTCCAATCTCACTGAATGTTCCATTACCATTATTAAGGTGAAGCATATTGCGCATATACTGAGAATGCAGACCGCTCTTCACCATTGAATTAAAAACATCATAGCGATCAGAACCCATGAGTTGCTTCTGTCTGAAATTATCTTCCGGAAGCATGTCGAGTGTGATGATATCCATGTTCTGATCTCCATCGATATCCGCCATATCAGTACCCATGGTAAATTTTGAAATATGACTTAGTTGTTCACCTGTTACATCATTGAAGAATTTTCCATGATCATTGGTCAATAGTTTATCTCTGCCGGTATAATCACAGCCGATATACATATCAATCCAACCATCGTTATTCACATCGGACAAACTTATTCCCAATCCATAATTAAAGGCTGAACCATAAACTCCTGTTGTATCACTTATATCTGTAAAATGACCATTATCGTTTCGGTAAAGTCTGTTGCCGACATCCGGGAAACGCTTATCTGAATTTTTTACTGAAAGATTATACACATTGGAAATTTCCAACAGTGAATGATTCAGTAACATCATATCTAAATCATCATCCTTATCGAAATCGAAAAAAGCTGCCTGAGTAGAGTACGATGCATCATCAAGATTGTACTCTTTTGCTTTGTCTGTAAACGTGAGGTCTCCATTATTGATCAGAAGAATATTTCTTCTCCTTTCCTTATCAGGACTGGCTGATCGGCAAACATAAATATCTAGGAGACCATCATTATTAATGTCTACCATCGTTACGCCTGTCTTCCATCCAACCTCACAAGCTGTACCTGATTGTTCGGTGATATCTTTGAACTTGAAGTTTCCCTCGTTCAGGTATAATTTATTGCTGAAGATATTGGATGTGAAATAAATATCCACTAGGCCGTCATTATTAACATCACCCAGTGCTACACCACCACCGTTATAAAAATATTCATAGGTAAGGACATTGCTCAGTTCGGTCTCGCGATTGGTGTTTACAAAGTCGATACCAGTCTCTCCTTCTCCTAGTTTTGAAAACAGAGTATCACTCTCAGGTGAACAAGACGCCACTAAACAAAAGAATAATATAGCCTTCGCAACTTCACGCATGATCCAATGTAATTATCTCACTATTTTAAAAATAAAACCGCCTCAAATAAATGAGGCGGTTTGTGCATGATTATGTATTCATCAAAATTACTTTAAACCAATATGATCAATGTATACAACTCCAGCCCATCCCTGATCCTGGAACCATATTTCACTGATCGAGCCTGGATTATTAAAAGTGGCTAACGAAATTTGTACATCTTTCCATTCTCCTTCTTTAATAGTGACCTGAGCCTGAGTACCAGCGACATTTACATTAATCACTTTTCCATCGGTACCTGCTCCGCCATATATTGAAAAGGCATAAAAGGATCTTCCTGCAGTTGGTACAGATTGACCACTCCAGTTTCCAAATTGACCACCGCCTCCCCAACTTCCGGCAAACGTAACTTTAACCGACACCGTACCTACTCTCGGGTTTTCAGTATTGGCTGGGTCGGTTGTTACACCACCCCATCCGCCACCAGCACCCAAAGGAGCTTTAATAGCATCATCAAATATTACTGTAGCCAGCGCAAGTTGATCTCCGAACGGAACTGTTATCGGAACCGTGAAATCATGAATGGTTGTGATGACCACAGTTCCTCCCTTGGCATTCGCAGGTATAACCACTTGAATTTGTGTAGCCGTTTGACTTGCAAAGGTTGTAACCGGAGTAGGAACATTAGGGAATGTAAGTTTTTTTACAAGATCAAGATCCGTTCCTGTCATCGTAAGGGTTGTTCCAGGTGTATGACTAGAAGTGTTTGAAGGAGTAAACGCTGTGACGTTAGGCAATATAATAACAAGGTTATTATCTGTCTCAACTTCCAATCCTGATAATACTGACAAAATCAACTTCCCAGTTGTTGTTGTTGCAGGCACAGTCACAACAATTTCCGTTTCCGACTGGCTGACAAAATCATTTGTTGATACAGTAGCACCACCACCAAATTCAATTTGGGTTACCAAATCTAAAGCTGTACCACTTATGGTAAGATTATCGGTATGTCGGATAGAGGCCGGGGTCAAAGTTGTTACACTAGGCAAGGTGACAATCAAAGGATCTTCGGAAGTAATTATTAATGGCTCCGTTCCTCCTGTGGTGAAAACCAGAACACCTGTCTTGGCCTCCATAGGCACCGTTACTACCATTTCGGTTTGTGATTGGCTTACGAAATTTTCTTTTTCAACTATCAGATCATCGGTGAAGGTTATGGTTTCAATCCAGTTAATCATCTCACCGGTGATGGTAATGTCAGTACCGGGCTTCGCTTCAGTCGTGATGCTTGAAATCACTACCGGAACCTCAAGGTTGAAGACCGTCTTTGTTTCAATATCTCCGGCAGGTGTTTTCAAAATCACTTTTCCGGTCTCAGCGGCATCTGGAACGGTTACATTAATCCGATCTGATGTCTGCGAAACAAACGCTTCACGAGTCACTTCAACTGAAGGAAAAAAGACGATTGCTGTAACGTCATCCAGGTTTTGTCCGAAGAACGTTATCTCTTCACCGTGTTGCACTCCGGAAGGGCCGAAACTTAACAGTTCGACTTGCCCGTTATCATTCGCCTCATCGTCTTTGCATGAAGTCAAAAAGACAAATGACAATGCAAAGCACAGGAGAGAGAGCGTTTTTACTATATGATTCTTTTTCATAATTGCGTTCATATAATTGTTATTCAGTTGTATTAGGCACTACGCGAAAGTTGTCCATACCGAAGTTGTAGTTAGCCGCGTTGGGACCATGGAAGTAGATGTACATGCCATACCCTGAGGCATTGTAGGCAAATTGCTGATTAGCAGTGTAAACATCAGCCCAAGGAATGGTCACAGTCTCCCACGTTCCATGGGTGTCTAGATTAGCTTGCCATATGTAGTAAATATTATTTCGGGCATCATCAAAAGTACCACCACCTGCAGAACCTAAATACAGGCGCATGTATGCTCCTGTTATAGATGCCAAAGTATTAATTTCAAACTTCAGGCTATAACTTCCAGGTTTGGTAAACGCCTCCTCCGGTATAACTTTCGTCAAGAGCGCTACGTCTCCGTCCGCTGGACCTCCATAAAGTTCAAGGTATGGGTATGCTCCCAGCGCACCCTTGTTCACTCGCATAAATTTGCCATTGATATTTGGAATAGCCGGATCAGAGGCAACAACGAAGTCACCTCCTCTCCAGAAACCATTTACAAACGGTCCCTCAAAATTGGCAATGATATTACGATCATCACGGAACCATGAATCAGTTTCTGCCTCTCCGAAATTATTGGTGATGGTAACCGGACCGGGCTGAGCTCCATCGGGTACCTCTACCACCAGTATTTGATCTTCTACAGATACGATTTCTGCGACAGCACCTCCTGTAAACGTAACTACGAGTGGCTCATAAAAGTAATCACCATAGAATGTAGCTTGATCACCTGTATTTACATAATCGCTTTTCATTCGGGAAATTACTGGCTCGCTTACGTCCACAGAAAAATCATAGAGCAACGATTGTCCATTGTCAAAAACCAACTTTACCTGATTGGTGATTACCTCCGGAAGTTCCGAAGGAACTCTTACAATAATGGAGGAGCTGGTAATGAAGGTTGATGTAAGAACTGCCGGCTGATCATTAAACCATATTTGAATTGTATGCTGGAGATTCTTACCCATGATGGCAATCATCTGACCCTGACCGGCAGATACCAGTAAAGAATCAGAAGCCGTAGGATCTGTAATCCGTACGTAACTAATCAACGGTGTACCATCCGAGTCGTCTGAACAATTAGTCAATATTCCTGTCATCGCTATTGCGATGACCAGGAACACTATCTTATATCTGTATTTCATAATTCTTCTTTCTTAATTATTTTTCAATTAAAATCATAGTCTACTGGATCTTCACTCAGACTTGGTGCCTGACTCATTTCCGATGCCGGTATCTGCAACTCGAAATTACCAGAACTTGCTGTTGCTAGTCTGTTAGTGAACCATGATGTTCTTGTAAACGTCCAGGCTGTTGGATTGGGCCATTGGTTGGGCTTCGCTACAAAAAGGCCGCGGTCTTGCGCGTTAATTATGAGATACGCTTTTTCAGGATCATAATAGTGTAGGCGTACCAGATCATACCACGCCATACTTTCCATTGCAAATTCCTTGATGCGTTCGTCAAAAATATCATCCCATGTAAGCGCACCTGTAAACGCTGATAGACCAGCCCTTTCATGCACTTTGTTAAAATATTCAAGAGCCTTAACATCGGTTGTAGAACCACTATTACCCAATGCAGCCTCAGCATAAATAAGGTACATTTCAGCTAGTCTCATCATGTAGGTATCGTTTGGATAACGTTGTTTATCTGTCTGCCCAGGTATTTTTCCTACAACGTATTTTTTAATGCTGGCATAGTTATTATCCCCAGTACCAGGATCCGGAAATACATGAGGCAGATTAGTTGCATTATTGATGAGTTCAGGATAAGTAAAACCCGGTAACATAAAGCTGGCTTTCAGTCGTTGGTCGAGGGTGAAACCAGGAGTGGCTCCATCGTCAACCACTAATCCTTCATACTTACTCAACAACCACCAGGTTGCGCTTAAGTCTCCACCCCATCCATCGCCATTGGCAGCAATATCACTACTGTAGGTAATTTGTGATACCATTGAATTGGAAGCCTCATATCCATTTGTAGCCGATGTGAATACCCATTCAAGCTCAAATAATGATTCCTCATTATTGTCGTATGGGTAACGGAATAATGATGCGTAATCACTCAAAAGTTTTTTTCCGCTCATTGTGATCACACGTTCTGCATATTCTTTTGCCTTATCAAGGTGTGCCTGGTCTCTTGCGCCCGGTGAAGCATTCAGACCTGCCAGAGTTAAATGTGTTCGTGCCAACATACCTTCAGCAGACCATTTGGTAATTCTGCCAGGAAGTATTGATTCTTCCAAAAGGTTAGCAGCAGCAAATTCGTAATCGCGCAAAATAAATTCCCACACACTTTCTTTGGTATTACGTTTCAACTGAGGGCTGAAAAGATGGTCCAAATTATTCTCAATAATGGGTACTGCTCCATCATCATAGTTCATCGTTAAATGGGTATAAGCAGTAGCCCTCATAAACCGTGCTTCTGCGATGGCATGATTCTTTATTTCTTCAGAAACATCAGGTCCCGCAAATGTATTGATGTTGTAGATGGCCATATTGGCCTGACCAATCACCACAAAGAAGGCCTGGTAGGCTTGTTCGTTCGCTTCAGAGACTGGAGTTATATTAAACTCAACAGCATCACGGTCACCCCATGCGCGAAAAACAGTTCCTCCACGAATATCGCCTAATTTAAAATTGGCTTTGTCAACATAGGTTTTCCATGCTGCACTATACAATGGAGCTGTATTTGATAAGACTTGCTCATCCGTCTTAAAGAAATTGGCATCCACTAATGCGTCTTGAGGAGGTCTGTTTAGGAACTCATCGGAACAGCCGGAAAACATGATCCAGGCTGCCAGTGTTGTAAATAAAATATATGATTTTTTCATTTTGAGTTTCGTTTAGACTAGAAATCAACTCCCAGGTTGAAGGAATAAATAGGTGTTATAGGATAACGGCCATAATCTACACCTTTGAAGCCTTGTGCCACATCACCATTGGGGCCAACATAAGAACCTACTTCCGGATCATATCCTGTATACTTGGTAAACGTGTATATGTTCTGTAAACCCACACCGACTCTAATACCTTTCACAATTTTTTGCTTTGCAATTAGCATTGACGGAATGTTATAATTAATGGAAATGTTCTTCACACGCAGATACGATCCGTCTTCCAGATACTTGTTGGTAAGTCGATCATAGTTTCCATTTACACTGGAAGTAGATATGCGGTTAATTGTAGTTTCCGGATTTAACAGGTATGCTTCGCCATCATCATTAACGCCTACCTTGGCATAATCAAACGTCTCTACAAACATGTTGCGCCCGAGATTGATATTATTCGGATTGGCATTTTGATAACGTAAATAGTTGTAAATCTGATTTCCATAGCTATACGTTAACAAAATACTGACATCAAAACCTTTGTATGAAAATGAGTTGGTAATACCACCAAACAACTTTGGATAAGGATTACCTATAAGCGTTCTGTCGGCTTCTGTAATTTTTCCGTCCGGTACCCCATCCGGTCCGCTGATATCTCTGTACTTCACGTCTCCTACCCAAATGCTGTTTGGAGCCGCAACGAGTGGAATTCCATTATTGTCAACGGGACGGGCACTGTTTTGAACTTCTTCTTCACTTTGGAAAAGTCCCTCCTCTATGTAGCCGAGGAATTGCCACGGTGCATATCCAACCTGTGTTCGCTGTGCAAAATTGGCCAGGAACCAATCAGGTCCTTCACGCGTAATATGGCTTGATCCTGAGCTAAGCGATGTAATCTTGGTTTTGAACCCAGATATGTTGAAGTTCGTCTCCCATTTGAAGCCGTTGCGAACCATGTTTGTGGTGGTGAGTGAAACACCCCATCCTTTATTATTCAATGTGCCTATGTTAACCGTTGGCGGTGCAATTGCAGCATCTCCCCTCGTTCCCATGTACCAGGGCAGCTCGCTTGGCAGAATGAGGTTGTCTGTATTCTTAAGGTAATAATCAACGTCTAATTGGATACGGCCATCAAAGAGTCCAAGCGTAAGACCAAAATTGTTTGTACTTGTTTCTTCCCATTGATAATCCGGGTTAGGATAATTAGCAGGACGGAAACCTGAACCCCACTGCGTTGGTACAGCCTTCGCGAATGTGCCGTAAATTGCTTTACCATCGATACCCTGGTTACCCGTCACACCGACTTCATAGCGAAATCGCAAATCAGAAACTGAAGGCACTTTAAAAAACTCTTCTTCAGAAAGTCGCCATGCAGCAGATACTGAAGGGAAGTAACCCCATTTTCTTCCAGAGCCAAAGTATGCAGAACCATCCATACGGAACGCACCGGTTACTATATAACGATTGTCGAAATTATAATTTAAACGGCCCAGGTAAGATTCCATCGCCCAGACACTGTGCCCACCCGCGTTCGCAGCGGTGGCTGAGTTTCCTGCATTCAGGTCAATAACTTCGTTGGTCAAAAAACCACTCACTGAGCCAAGAAGATTTTCGTATGTAGATTTTTGTGCCTCATGTGTCGCCATAGCATAAATGTGATGCTTGCCGAGTTGCTTGGTGTATTGTATTGTCTGATTCCAGTTCCAATAGGTGCTGAGTTCCTCTCTTTTTTCCAGGTAGGCATTCGTATTTTGCTGATATCCAAATTTGAAAGTAGGCAGATAGTATGTTTGGTTAGTGAATTCAGCAGTAGTACTGAAACTTGATTTCAACTCTAACCCGTCCAACACTTTAAATCCTGCATCTGCCCCCGCAATTAATTTTCTCCGTGTCAGATTATTGGTTGCCACACTAGCCAAAGCTACAGGGTTAACAGGGGAAAATTGTTCTGCAGTACTATTCGAAATATTACCACCTCCAAATGTTCCATCTGGATTTTTAACGGGCACCTGAGGTCCCAACTGTATTGCGTTTACAATAAGATTACTACCGCTCACGTTGTTTGACGCCAGTTTTTCATCCGTTTGAGCGTAGTTAATGTTTGCGCCCATGTAAAACCAATCCCGGGGTTTAATGTCAAGGTTTAATCGTGCAGAGCTTCTGTTAAATCCTGACCCAAGGGCTGTACCATCTTGCTTCATTCGTTCGCCAGAAAGATAGAAGGTGGCTTTTTCACCTCCTCCACTTAACGTTATCTGATTTTTAAGCATGGCTGCAGATTTGAATAATTCTGATTGCCATTTTGTTCCATTACCCAAAATGGAAGGATCTAGAAAATCTTCTCGAATTTCTCCTCCTGAAATGCCCTTGTACTCATTCTCCATTTGTGCATACTGGCGAAGGTTCATCACATCAAGGTTCTTGGGTGGCGTCTGTATACTGTAGCCAAGCGAATAATTTACTTTCATCTCGCCTGCTTTACCGCGCTTTGTTGTAATTAACACAACACCATTGGTTCCTCTTGATCCATAAATTGCCGTGGCATTCGGCCCTTGAAGTATGTCCAAACTTTGAATATCAGAAGGGTTGAGTGACGCTAACGGATTAATCCCTGAAGCCGAATTTGATCCTTGAATCTGAACCCCATCAATTACATACAATGGTTCATTGCTGCCCAGGATAGAGTTAATACCACGAATGCTCACTGAAATTCCACCACCCGGGGCACCTGTGTTTTGAGTAACCAATACCCCTGCCGATCTTCCCTGCATCGCTTGCTCAATGGTCGTGTTTATAGTGCGCGCCATGTCTTTTCCTGAAATTGAAGTTTGTGCTGCCGTGATGTCATTCTTTCTCATTTCACCATAGCCCACTACCACAACTTCCTGAAGTGTTGATACATCTTCAACCATCTGCACGGTAAATTTAGTTTGATTACCCACCTTGATTTCCTGAGTGGTGTAACCAATAAATGAAATCACAAGAACGTCTTCTACATCCGCCTCAACAGAGAAGAATCCATCAGCGTCAGACGCCAATCCCGTAGTAGTTCCTTTAATAAGTACGCTCACACCCGGTAATGGGCTGCCACCAGAATCCGTTATTGTTCCGCTAACTACTTTCTTCTGCGCAAACGCAGCGAAAGTCAGTAGCATCAACAAAAACACGGAAGCTGTTCGTAATAAGCTCCAGTAATTTTTCTTCATAATCATTGATTTTAGTTTAATTGTATTTAGTTAGTTTTTAGTTGGTTATTTTTATTTTCATCTCATCCCCGGTGTATTGGACAACCTGATCGGGATGAGCCTCGTGACCCAGCCCTACAGGTTTATCCTTTTTAACCCAAACAAAATGAAGTGTTCGCTGGTCGCTCATCCCAGGAAACGATCCCTGACGCGCGCCAATAGTGAGTGTTTGCAATTGTTCATTATATGAAAATGCAATGGTGCTGAATTGACCTTTTTCGTATTGATAAGAAGCATCATCATCTTCATACAATTCGAATGATCCATCTTTACCTGTGAAAATGTAAAGCGCTAATGGATCGGCAGGTTTTTCTGAGGTATATTGAATATCAGGTCCGGTAGGTATGATCGAACCTTCTTTAACTAAGACAGGAATTTGATTCAGTGGTGCATCTGCAGAAATTTTTTGACCACCTTCATAATATTTACCGGTGTAGAAATCGTACCAACCTGTTGATGAAGGTAAATACACTTCGCGTTTTCTGGCTTTATATTCTGTAACCGGATTGATCAACAAGCTTGGACCAAACATATACTGATCATCGATGTTTCGAACATTTGTGTCGGAAGGAAAATCCATTACTAAACCGCGCGTCAATGTATAGTCATCTTTATTCGCCTTACCTGCTAAGGTGTAGATGTAAGGCATCAGTTTATAGCGGAGCTTATTATAATAGAGCATGGAATTGTACACATCATGTCCTTTAGGAGATACATTATAAATTTCACGATATGGAAATTGACCATGTACCCGAAACAGCGGACAAAAAACTCCGAACTGAAACCAACGGGCGTTGAGTTCGCGCCATTCATCCTGGTTTTCTTTAGATAAATCGCTATATCTCTTTTCAGTAGCAAACCCTCCAATATCCATCGTCCAGAAAGGAATTCCGGAAAGCGAAAAATTTACGCCTGCCGAAATCTGATCTCTAAAATCGCTCCAACGTGATACGATATCGCCACTCCATGTTACCGAGCCATAACGTTGTTGGCCTGCATACGCAGAGCGTGTTAAAATAAATACTCTCTTCTCAGGATTAGATTGACGCTGACCTTCATATACACCTTTCGAATTCATGAGTGAATACGCGTTGAAATATAATGCACCGGGTCCCATACCGGTCGGACTCATATTCAACTTCCGTTCTTCGATAGATAAGTTGGAGTGCATATCAGGTTCTGTCGCGTCAAGCCACCAGCCATCAATATTCAGTTTATTTAAGCTTCTGTCAATTTGATTCCAGAATAACTTTCTTGCATTGGCTTTAAATGGATTGTAAAATGTATTGTGGTATCCGTGTGAAATCCAATCAATTCTTTTCTTTTCAAGATTGCGCGCGAAGAGAAATCCTTCTTTGTTCATCTCATTGAAATTCTCATTGCCGGGATAAAATTTTGGCCAAACTGAAATCATGACGTGTGTATTCAGTTCATCATGTAATTCCTTTACCATACCTTCCGGGTCAGGAAAACGTGAAGCATCAAAGCGATGGGATCCCCATTGGTCTTCATTCCAATAGTTCCAATCCAATACAATGTTGTCAAGAGGAATTCTTTCTTTTCTGAATGTTTTTACAACATCCAGTAATTCTTTCTGCGTTTTGTAACGCTCACGACTTTGCCAAAAACCGAATGCCCATTTTGGAATGAGGGATGCCTTGCCTGTGAGTTGACGATAGCCATGAATAACATCATCTGCGTTATCACCTTTTATAAAATAGTAATCAATTTGTTTAGCAGCTTCTGATGAAAGTGTAAGTCGGTTTTGATCTATAGCCTGTAACGGATCTAAATGCTTTAATGAAATGTAAGCTCCACCATCCGGAGTCCATTCCAACTTAATCGCATGCCGCTCTTTATTTTTTATTTCGACATCTAATTTATTCGACCATGGGTTCCATCCCTGACGCCATTTATCCATTACCAGATTTCCATCAATCCAAAGTTTGAAATATCCGGAAGCATACAGCAAAAATTTGTGACGCCCCGGAACTTCAGATGAGAATGAACCTTCCCACACAACCTTTCCATTCTGCGCCACTTTCTTTGGGAAATTTTCTACGGAAGGAGTTTCTAAAAACTCATATTCGATTTGATTCTGTAGCTGACTACTCGCAATTGAATCGCCAACAAAAAAATCAGTTGACAAACCGCCCTCTACATCTGTTTTTGAGAAAAGATGTAGAGAAGAGAGAGGTTGAAAATCACGGGGATCGCCAAATTTTGTGATGGAATAATTATCCCAGAGCAATCCATAGTTCTTAGAGGAGTATAAAAAAGGAACAACGGCCACAATGTTGCTCTGTGCGAGTTCAACATCCCGACCCTTATAATTCATCTCACCATTTTGATGTTGCCCTAGCCCATAAAATGCCTCATCATCTGGTGATTCAAAAACTTGCCGGATGCCATATAGTTTTTCACTCTCAATTACCTTACTTGTAAACGACTTTCCTCCACCATTTTTTTCCTGTAGAATAACCAGACCCGTTGTATCGGTAAACACAACTTCGCCTGTAATGACTGAAACAGAAGCGCAAAGTTGTTTTGTTTTTACTGTAATGTGGTCCTTCGTCTCATCGATGCTCCATGAAACCGGAGACCAGTTTTTCTCCTCCACCATCAAACTCTTCTGGTTTGGGAAAGAATCCGTTGGGGAAACGGAAACGTGGATGATCTTATCAGTAACCACTTCGAGTTTTATCTTTTGGGAAGGTTGGTTCTCTCCAGCCAGGGATATCAAAATGCCATTCTCCAGTTTTTCGTATGGGCCGGCCGACTGGCAAGCACCCAGAAAAATGGATAATGCAATTAAAAGTGTACTCAAAAACTTCATTCCTGGGCTGTTCGTTTTAAAGTGCAATCGAGTGTTAATTGGGTTAATCACAATCGTTTGCAATTTCGTAGGACAAATTTGAGCCTGAATGGCCGGTTTGAGGGTATCAAAATGTTACCGTGTGCCCATGGAAGCGTTAACCATGGGGTATAAAATGTTTCAAATCGCTGATTGATTTGTTAACAGCTCCTAATTTTAATTGGCGAAGGAGGGAGATTGGAATACGAAATGGCTCTGAATTTAAAGAATGCCTAATCTTCAAATCATCTAAAAAACTACCAGCAAAATGACCTTTTGATTCGCTGCCTGGTAGATGGCATTTAATTTTGAGGGAGTCTGATTTGCGGTTAATAAACGAATAAATCGTTCATCGAAGTTGATGAGTACAATGTTCTTATCGGAACAATGGCTATCTACATTATGATGGCGTAGGCCAGTGCAGCCGCAATCAGAAAATAAATGATGACCTCAACGATGAGCAAAACGCGGGTTGCTCTTTTCTTATCCTTGACCGGCATGAATGAGTTTTAATAAATGTCTTTTCAAAACTACAACTGAATATTCGCGATGAGGGTTGCGAAATCGTTACAATAGGGTATTGAAATGTTTATTTTTTCGTGAAGCACACAAGCACACACTTATTTAGAATTTGTTTCATCGTTCAGTGCGTATTCAATCAGCAGGATCAGTCTGTCTTTTGATTGTTAGGTATGTGAAAGAATTCAAATGCACTTTCCCGCAGATTTCTCAGATTAAATCCCGCTCCTTAATAAGAGGAAGAGCTAAGACAAACATCAGTGACTAGGTAGGTATTGCTTACTACTTGGTGGAGTCATTTTGAGATATATTCTCTCATCTTCAATAATCCACTGCAGCATTTCCTGTAAAAAAGAAAAGGTAAGTAAATTTAACTTAAAGTTGTGATCTTTGTTTTCCTCTTCCCTGCCTGTGAATTTTCAGTCACATTTTTACTTTATTGATTTATAAGTAAAATTTTTAAATCCAACAGCTCCATCACCCATTGAACAAAGTCCAAGACGTAAACTTAAAAATCCTCCCAGTGCATTATGATGCAATCCAGACACTTCTACAGAATTCTCTATTTTATTCCATACCACTCTGTCTGTACTGTAATACATATCAACTGTATTATTCATATTTTTCATACGAAGAAACACGTGATTTTTAATTACTTTTTTCTCAGTCGGAAATTGCCAGCCACTAGTATTTGCTAAAACATTTTCGTTATCTACAAGGATGCCTGAATGGGCTTTATTGTTATAAAAAAGAATCAATCCACCTTTCGCTTGCCCTTCAATAAAAACCTCAACCTCCGCTATATATGAATGGTCTGATGGTATAAAAACCAAAGGAGAACAATCTCCTACTGATTGACCTTTAGCCTTTAGAACTAAACTATTATTAACCAGATGGAATCGACTTGTATCATATTCACCAAAGAATTTCCATTGCGGTTTTAATGTTTTGCCTTCAAAGCTATCATTTAATGTAAAAACTGTTTTTGAGACTTCACTTACAGGTCCTTTTATCGGTTCATCGGCTTTCATTCCATCGGGCACTTTAAACCAACCATCTTTTGTCCATTCTACCGGCTGAAGCAGCGTTTGACGCCCCATATTATAATGTCCCTTTTCATAGGCATGATAAACTATCCACCATTTTCCTTTTACATCCTCGAACAAAGTACCATGTCCCTTCGACCACCATTTTTCAGAACTCTCATTTGTATGAATGATCGGATTATAAAGTGAATTTTCCCAAGGACCTAGAGGGGATTTGGAACGTGCAGAAACTGCCATGTGGCTCGTAGCTGGCCCGGCTGTACCACCTTCTGCCATTGTAAGATAATAATAGTCACCTCGTTTTACGAGCTTTGGGCCTTCCATACAAAAACATTCAATTGACCATTCACGAGGAATAGGCCAACCGCTGTATGTGTATTTGATTTCTCCTACAACAGAAAGACCATCGTCCGATAAAGGAACATAACCACCACCACTAAAATACAAATATCTCTTACCATCTTGATCTGTAACATGTCCGGGGTCAATGTTGCCAACTTTTAAATCAATCGGCTCACTCCAGGGGCCATTAATTGAATCGGTTGTTACAACATAATTTTTATCATTAGCAGGGAAATAGATGTAATACTTGTTTTTGAATTTAACTAAATCAGGAGCCCAAACCGAACCAACATATTTGTGCAATGCATTTGTTAGAGGTGTCCAATTTATTAAATCTTTTGAATGCCAAATCAACAAACCAGGATAATACTCAAAAGAGGAGTGAACTATATAATAATCGGTACCATCACGTAATAAACTTGGGTCGGCATAATCACCAGCCAAGATTGGATTTACATAATAACTAACACCCTTTTCATTGTTACCCTTTTGAATTTGTGCATATGTAAAATAAGACAGTTGAACAAGCAACGTAATAATTACACTTCTCTTCATGTTCAATTAATTTAATCAGTCAAATCTAAATCCAAATTTAAACAGTATTTTCTCTAAATGTAAACCGTCTCAAATTCTGAATAAGAATTTCAAGTATCTCTCTTTTTATGCTGCGCAATGTATGCTGAAGGTAGCATTCCAAATTCTTCTTTAAAATATTTAGCGAAGTACTTTGGATTGTTAAAGCCAACCTGGTACGCCACTTCTGCAACGGTAAGCTGACTTCCAGAAAGCAATTGTGCAGCGCGTTGAAGACGCAACGAGCGAATAAATTCCAACGGTGACTTGCCAGTAAGTGCTAATAGCTTCTTATATAAATGTACCCGGCTCATACCCAGTTCATGGCTCAAGTCTTCAACAGAGAAGTCAGCGTCAGCAATTTTCTCCTCTACATACTTAATTGCTTTCTGAATAAGTTTTTCATCCAACGATGTGATGGCGATATCACTTCCTTTTATTTCAATCTGCTTGCGGAAGTCCTTCTGAAATAATTCGCGCTTTTGAATCAGGTTTTTAATACGCGATTGCAGAATTTCAAAATTGAAAGGCTTGGTCACATAATCATCGGCCCCACTTTCAAAGCCTTCTAGTTTTTGTTCTTCAGCTGTGCGCGCGGTTAATAAAATAATGGGTATGTGAGAAACTCTTTGATCGTGCTTTACTTTCTTGCAAAGTTCAAGACCGTTTAAGCGAGGCATCATTACATCGCTTACAATCAGATCGGGTAATGTGGAAAGAACTTTACTCCAACCCTCCTCACCGTCTTTCGCTTCAACGATATGATATTGAAAACGAAGGTTATCCTTTAAGTAGAAACGAAAATCTTCATTATCTTCTACAAGTAATAAGGTTGCTGGCTTTGATTTATCGGTGGTATCAGTGTGGACATCATCCACTAAACCATCAGCATTTACCGGTAACTCCTCTATAGGTCTGTTCTCTATATTTAATATGTTTTTTATCGGCAATACAACCGTAAAGCAACTACCCTTCCCCACTTCGCTCTCAACGGAAATAGTTCCTTCCTGAAGACGAACAAATTCTTTCGTAATAGAAAGCCCAATACCGCTGCCCTGGTTAATAACACTTGATGGTAAGTCGTTCTGAAAAAAACGTTCGAAAATTTTGTCTCGTTTACTATCGGGAATTCCGATGCCTGTATCCTTCACCTGAATCTCTAAAGCTCGCGAATTCTCTGCATCAATTTCCCGAACAGAAACACTTACAGCCCCCTGCGATGGAGTGAACTTAAATGCGTTCGAAAGTAAATTGAACATGATCTTTTCCACCTTATCCTGATCAAACGTAGTTTCCAATAGGGTAAGAGAAGAAGTAAAATCAAGCTTGATATTTTTCTTCTCGCTTAAATCAGAAAACGAATAAACTGTTTCGCGAATGAATGCAATGATGTCGCCTTCTGAAAGGTTTAACTTAATCTCTTGTACTTCCAATTTTCTAAAATCGAGCAACTGATTTACAAGATTAAGAAGTCTTCGTGCATTGCGATGAATTAATTGTAGTTGTCCAGGCTGAGGAGGTTCTGCATCCTTCTTCAACATTTTTTCCAGCGGAGTTAGGATTAATGTAAGCGGAGTTCTGAACTCATGGCTCACATTGGTGAAGAAACGCATCTTCATCACATCGAGCTCATGCATGCGTTGCGCTTCTTGCCGTTCGTGGGCAATTTTGTATTTTAAACGTTCGCGTGCTACCAATACCCTACGCGAAAGCAACAATGCTCCAAGGATTAAGAAAATATAAAGTACGAAGGCGATTTTCGTTTTCCAGAATGGCGGCAGTATCGTGATTTTCAAAGCCACTTCACCTTTACTCCATACTCCATCACTATTGGATGACTTTACGCGAAAGGTATATTCTCCCGGATCAAGGTTGGTATAGGTAACCTTACGCGATTTACCATCGGCAGCAGACCAATATGGATTAAAGTTTTCGAGCATGTAGAGGTAGGTGCTCTTGTCGGGGTGGAAGAAGTTAAGCGATGCAAATTCGATCGATATTACATTTGCCAGATGGGGAAGTAACACCTCCGTTGTTTCCGTAATGGATTTATTCAGTATTATTTTACCATCAATTGCTTCACCAATGGCTACACTTTTATTGAACACTTGAAAGTCGGATAGGATGGTCTGCGGAATATTCTTACTCGCAATGATCTTCTCCGGACGAAAAATATTAAAACCAGAAGCTCCGCCAAAAACCAATTCACCACTTTTTGTTTTCAGTGCAGCATTCTCATTGAACAGCCTGCCTTGTAAACCATCTGACTCATCGTAATTTTTGAACTGAAAGGTATACCCGTTGTCTGTTTCTTTTTTTGTTATGAGTAGATTGGATATTCCATTTGGTGTACTCATCCACAAATTACCGTTGTTATCTTCCAACAAGGTAAGAATGGTGTTGTGAGGAAGTCCGTCCTTTTCGTAAAAACTGGTAAACGTTTTCTTTTCGGAATCAAATAAATTCAACCCCTCAAATGTTCCGATCCACATCCGTCCGCGACTGTCTTGAAGAATACTCAGAATACTGTTGTTACTCAATCCATGTGGATCATTATTCTGATTGAGGTAGTGAACAAACTTGTCGCTTGATTTTTCCAGCAAATCAATACCATACCCCGTGCCAATCCACATATTTCCCTTTGTGTCTTCCCTGATTTCGGATATGTAATTGGAGTGAATAGAGTTTGGTTTCCCAAATGGAAAATGTTTGAACGTTTTTGTTTTCCTATCATACACATCTACTCCATTATATAATGTACCAATCCATATCTGGCCTTGTGAATCTTCATAGATTTCCCATATATTATCGTCAGCGATGCTCGTTGTGTCGGATTGATTATGTTTATAGCGTGTGAATTTCTTTCCATCAAATGAATTTAAGCCTCCGTAATACGTACCCACCCACAATATCTTTTCACGATCGATCCACAAACTCACAATAACATCGTTGCTCAAAGAATTTGGATCAGAAGGATTATAACGATACTCCTTATATATATTATGCTGCCGATCAAAATAAATAAGTCCGCCTCCGTTTGTCCCCAGCCAAAGATTTCCTTTATCATCTTCAGCAAATTTGTTCATGTCATCAAAATGAAGACCACTGCTGCCTAAACCTTCCTCATGTCGGAACAGCGGGAACCGAACAATATTTTCGTGATAATAGCAGGCGCCTTTCTTATACGTACCAACCCAGATGATACCCTCGTAATCTTTGTACAGTGATGTGATGCTATTCTGACTCAAGCTTCTATTATCCTCCGGGCGACTTAGAATATAGCTAACTGTTTTTTTCTTCTTATCGATAACGTTCAATCCTCCATGATCGGTTCCTATCCACATCAGACCTTGATTATCTTCTACAATACCTCTGACAATATTTTTATTGAGTCGCCATCCTTCTGATTTCTCATGTATATGCTCCGTGGTGTGATGCTTGATATCAAAATAAAAAATTCCGTAGTTAGTATTGGTTGGGCAAACCCAAATATCACCATCGCGATCAGTAGTAAGTTTGTGCTCTAATAACTCTCCTTTAAACCAGTTATTCAGGAAATTATTCCGATAGGTAATCGCAAGGGTCTTTCCATCCAACTTTTTAAGTGATCCATTTTTCTGTATGATCCAAAAATTCCCATCGCGGTCTTCAACAAAGGAAGCAACCTGGCAAGAAGGTATAGAAGTGCTATCCGCTGATATATACGAAATTGGAATACTTTTCTTCTCCTTAGGGTCATATCGAAAAACCCCTTGCGTACCATGGATAAACCAAAAGAAACCTTTTGAATCTTTTACGATGTTGCTGATGGTTCCGTCTGGAATTCCATATCGCTGCAAAATAGTTCTTATACTATGCGCAAATGTTTCCGTTTCCGGATTGTACACATTGGTAAAAACGCCACCAT
>JBDTTT010000035.1:0-45603 GCA_039930485.1 Chryseolinea sp. | reverse complement strand
ACTGTAATTGTAGCAGACTGTGGTGAGCATACGGAGAAGGTAGCCAAGGCATTATTAGCAAAAGGAATGCAACCAGGAGATGGTTATGGTGTAAACAAAAAGACACAACTTCGATTTGCCAATTTTCCTACTCATTCAAAAGAGCAGTTTGAACTTTTGGTTGATACACTAAGCGAGTTTAAGGGTTAAAGACAATCATCATCGAACCGAACATGCGTAAGGTTTTGTTTAGGTTTAAAAACTGATTTCGGGCAACTGAAAATAAATGATCAAGCAATTCTTGACAAAAAATCGAATTCAATGTAATCGGAATTTATTTCCTTTAAGAGGTTAAAAGTTCTGTCCTATCGTTAATTTCAAATATTTTATACTTTCTTAATCATTTTTAGGGAAACTTTCTTGTACATTTAGCCCTTTAAAATCTATGAGAAAGCTGCTAAATAAGACAAGTAGTGATTCCGGTTTCTCGTTTGAAGCCCAACCCAAACTGTTTACTGCAGCAATCTCTTTGATATCCCTATTTTTTACGTCTATTGTTCTGCCATCCATCCTGAATTTCTATATCTTACCCCAAAATACCGACCATAAATCTATTTTGAGTGCTTCAGTTTAACTTCTTAAGTCAAATAAATTATCGCGTACAGAGTACGGTAATGAATGTTAATACAATTCATGCTTTCATGGATTTATTAAACCCCTATACCATTATTCAGTACGGTGGACTAGCCCTTCTTCTGTTCGTACTCTTTGCAGAAACTGGTCTTTTCTTTGGCTTCTTTTTACCAGGAGATTCTTTGGTCTTTATGGCTGGGTTGCTGAATCATTCTGGTTTTTTAACGCAACCTTTATGGTTACTCATTACATTAATGATCCTTGCCGCAAGTAGTGGTACAACACTCGGTTATTGGTTTGGATTACGAGCTAAACGATTCTTTAGGAATAAGAAGGAAAACTTTTTTTACAAAAAGAAATACATTGAAACAACACAGGATTTCTATAAGCGCTATGGGATGACGGCCTTCATTTTAGGGCGTTTTTTACCTATTGTTAGAACTTTTGTTCCTATCCTTGCGGGTATGGTGCATATCGATTTTAAAAAGTTTTTATTCTATAATATATTGGGGGCGGTACTTTGGATTACCAGTTTGGTAATGGCGGGGTATTGGATGGGCAATTTCTTTCCGGGAATTGTCGATTACTTAGAGATTATTATTGTGTCTATGATTGTTGTTACGAGCCTGCCTGTTATATTTTCGTGGCAAAAGTATAGAAAAAGCGAAGTAAGAAAGAAGCAAGAGTGATGAGAACAATGCATAATCTAAAAAAAACATTCCAACTGGACGTGCTCTCGCTCGTATTAGCCTGTGTTATTTCTATGCTTTTCACAAAAGGCGTTGTTGAATTTTTAAGCACTACCAGCAAAAAACAAGATCATCAAAGTGCAGCCTTTTCTCCCGTACAACAAAATGAATTTAATGAAGAAGAATTGTTTTTCTCTGCTGACAATCTTCTGGAGTCTCCATTTGAAAATCCCTGCATAGAAACTGGCGATCGTGTTGCTATGTTGCACGATTTCAGAGCCTTACGCATCAATGCACTTGTTGGAATCCAAATAGAAAGGCAGGTTTTCAGATCAAATGAATGGGGTCTTGGAAAATCCTATTTGGATACCTTACCTTCCCGCTGGGGCCCAACTGTTTCAATCGCTCATTGTAAATTAATTATTTGAATTTACTTTTAATCTGTCGGCATCATGTGACTTCTCATGATGTTTTACATTCTATGGTTGAATGTCGGCTCATTTATAATCATTAAAGCTTTTTATTATACCTAAAAATTGTAAACCTTTTAACAATCAATTTCTAATTATGAAAACTTCTAATTCTTTGTCCGACAATCTAAAATCCGGTTTTGCTGCAGTTGTGATACCTGTAGAAATAGGTTTAGCCATTGTGATCTACCTATTTGTGTTGGGTAATCCAGCTAACTTTCAGGGAAATGATAATCTAAATCACCCGCTCCCAGGTAATTACATGGCTATTGTCTATAAAGGCGGAACAATTGTACCAATTCTTCTTTCCCTTTTAATGATGGTGTTAACCTTTTGTATTGAGCGTTTCCTTACCATTAGCCGTGCAACAGGAAAAGGAAGTATTAAGAACTTTGTTCAACACATAAGAACATTGCTTAAGTCAAATAATATAGCTCAGGCAATTGCAGAATGTGATAAACAAAAAGGTTCAGTTGCGAATGTTGTGAAAGCAGGCTTATCTAAATACAGCGAAGTGTCTAAAGACAACAGCATTGAAACAGAGAAAAAAATAGCTTTAGTTCAGAAGGATATTGAAGAAACCACTCAATTGGAAATGCCAATGTTGGAAAAAAATCTTGTGATTATTGCCACGATAGCATCCGTAGCTACACTCTTAGGTTTGTTAGGAACTGTATTGGGTATGATCAAGGCGTTTGCAGCGTTGGCAACAGCAGGTGCTCCTGATTCAGTTGCTCTTGCGAATGGTATTTCTGAAGCCCTTATCAACACTGCGTTGGGTATCGGTACATCCGCTATCGCCATTATTATGTATAACTTCTTTACCAGCAAAATCGATTCTCTTACTTATGGAATTGATGAGGCTAGTTATAGCATTGTACAGAATTTCACTGCCAATCCAAAAGGCTAATTCATAATTTAAAATTTGTATTATGGGAAAGGTTAAAGTTCACAGAGCCAGCACATCCATTGACATGACGCCAATGGTTGACTTGGCATTCTTGCTGGTGACATTCTTTATGCTCACCGCTACTGCAACACCAGATGAACCTGTGACCGTAGATATGCCGACTTCTGTTTCCGAGATTCCTATTCCTGATATCAATGTTTTAACCATCTCTGTCGGAAAAGACGGAAAGGTTTATTTTAACATGGATGGAAAGTATAATCGTGAAGCACTTCTCGGTAAAATCGGGGAGCGGTATAACATTCAATTCACTGAAGAGGAGACAAAGGTTTTCGCTGTACTATCCAGTACAGGAATACCCATCGGAAACCTTAAACAGTTTCTAAGCATGAAGCGAGAGGACCGAAGTGCTGTAACGCAACCGGGTATTCCGTGCGACTCTGTCAACAATGAATTGAAGGACTGGATCATATTTTCGCGGATGACGAATCCGAAGTTGCGCATCGCTATCAAAGGTGATAGTGAATCGAATTATCCCGTCATAAAACAAGTGATCAAAACGCTGATTGACAACAAAGTCTTTCGGTTTAATCTGATCACCAATATGGAAAAGGGAGTCTGATAACACCAAAGAGAACAATTTAAAAAAAAATTGCTATGGCAGAAATAAGTCAAGGTGGTGGTAAAAAGGACAGCAAAGTCAGAAGTAAGAAAACGTCTACCAAGATCGACATGACTCCGATGGTAGATCTTGCATTCCTTCTACTTACATTCTTTGTAATGACCACTACGCTCAATAAACCTCAGACCATGGAAATTAACATGCCTGAGGAAGTGAAGGAGGGTGATACCCCACCCCCTGTAAATGAAAAAAAGGTGCTTACAATTATTTTAGGAGATGATGACAAAGTCTACTGGTATGTCGGCATGACTGATCCCACAGTTGAAGTAACCAATTTTTCGGATGAAGGTATACGTAAAGTACTCCTTAAGAAGAATGCGGAGATCGATAAAATGGTAGTGCTGATAAAAGCAACGGATGAATCGAGATACAAAAATGTAGTCGATATTCTGGATGAGATGAATATTACCAATATGAAACGATATGTATTGGTTGATATCACGCCTGTAGATAAAGAACTTATTAAAGAATCAAACTTATGAAAGCTACGGAAACTCCATTGTTGAAATGGGATGACATCGTCTTTGAAAATAGGAACAAGGACTATGGAGCATACTTCAATAGAACTAACTATTCAAAGCATGTTGTTATTGCTGTTGCGTTAACTATTGTGGTCCTCGGCACTGTGTTGGCATTTCCAGCAATAGTAGAATTTTTTAAAGGAAGAGGTGACGATGAAGAAGTTGTACAAAAAAATATAAAGTACACGGATCTATCACCACCTCCACCCATTGATCAGGATATTCCACCTCCACCACAATTGGATATTCCACCCCCAGTGAAAACCATTATAAAATTCCTTCCTCCAAAGGTTACCGAAAAAGAAGTGGCAGAAGAAGAAGAGATGCCAACTATTGATGAGGTGAAGAAGGTTGATATTGGTGCTGAAACAATTCAAGGTACTGGCGATGTCGTTTTTGATGAGCCTGTAGCGGAGGTCGTGCAAGAGGCGAATGACGATGATGTGATCTTTACAGTAGTTGAACAACAAGCTGCATTTCCAGGGGGCATGGAAGCAATGATGAAATTTCTCAACAAAAACACAAAATATCCCGCTGCTCCTAGAAGAATGGGTATTCAGGGTACCGTGTTTGTGAGTTTTGTTGTCGATAGAGAGGGTAACCTCAGTGATATCCAGCTTGTTAAAGGTATTCATGCTGATTGTGATAAAGAAGCGATGCGTGTTGTTGGAACGATGCCTCCTTGGAAACCAGGTAAGCAGAATGGGCGTGCCGTTAAATCGCGCTTTGTTCTTCCAATCAAATTTAAACTTGCAGAATGAAAACCGATTCAGACGAGTCAAATGCATTTAGTGTGATCATGAAGTATCTTGAAATTGGCATGGCCATTGTATACATCATTGTCGGTGCTTTAATAATTTGGCGCTCTGCAGAATTAAATATTTCGAACCAATATTCGTTACCCCTTGGCAGTATGCTGGGGGTATACGGAATATTCAGAGTGTACCGGGTTTATCAGAAGTACTTTAAAAAGTGATGCGATATTTTCAAAATATAACCACCGTAAGTCTACTACTAATCGCTGCGGCTTGTGGAGATAAGGATAAGTCTGGCAAGCCATTGGATACTCCAACCTATGGAGAAATCAAAATTGCAGTAGATGAATCGTTGAAACCGGTAGTTGATTCTGAAATAAAAGGATTTCAAGGTATTTATAGAAACGCATTGATTGCGGCTCAATACACTTCAGAAGCAGAAGCGATCGATCTGTTGTTAAAAGACAGTGTGCGAATGATTGTGATTACCAGGAAACTGGTTCGTGAAGAGCGCGATATACTTCAAGGGCAACAAATCACACCGCATGAGCTTGTGATTGCTAACGAAGGTATTGCGCTTATTATGAATCAATTAAAGCGAGACAGTTTACTTTCTATTCAGCAAGTGCGCGATGTCTTTTCCGGAAAAATCGCGAGTTGGAATCAACTATTTGAGGGGTCTCAAAAAGACTCATTAAAGATTGTATTCGACAGTCCTTCTTCGGGTATGCTGCGTTATTTAAAAGATACACTTGGCGTTCAAAAACTTCCCAGTAATTGCTATGCTTTGAACAGCAACCCCGCAGTGATCGAATATGTTTCACAAAATAAAAATGCAATCGGATTAATTGGAGCAAGCTGGATTAGTGATACAGATGATTCTGCAGCGGTACATTTCCTGAAAACTATTCGGGTATTTGGACTTGAGCATGATTCCTCTTATTACCAGCCTTACCAGGCCTATATTGCACAGCATAGCTATCCCCTTTCGCGCGAAGTGATCATTATTAGCAGGGAAGCGAGAACAGGATTAGCGAGTGGGTTTACTGCATTTGTTGCAAGTGATAAAGGACAACGCATTGTGTTAAAAGCAGGATTGGTTCCTGCAACAATGCCTGTTAGAATCGTGCAAGTAAGTCAGGAGCCAATTGTTTATTAAACTTAATTAAAATGAAAAGAATGTCAGTTACACTTAGAAGTTTAGGATCTGCGCAGATGGCAATCCTATTTCTCCTTATTAGCGCTCAATTTGCATCGGCTCAAACGCCAGAAATAGATCAGGCTAAATATCAAGTACAAGTTGATCAGTCAGCAAAAGCGAAGGATATATTGCAAAAGGCCGTTGCTGCTCATCCGGAAGATGCCAGCCTTTGGTATTTCCTTGGAGAAGTGCAAATCAAAAGAGGTGAGCTGAAGGAAGCTGAAATATCTTTTCAAAAAGGTATAGAATTAAATGACAAAGAACTGTTGAATACAGTTGGTAAGGGTCATTTACGGTTGATTGAGAATAATGCTGTGGAAGCAAAAAAGTTACTTGAGCAGGCCATAACTCTAAGCAAATCAAAAAATATTGCTGTGTTGAAAGCTGCTGCTGAAGTATACCTTACGCAAACAGCCTATGCCAACAATGCCTTAGCGTTATTGTTGAAAGCCAAAGCAATTAACAATAAAGACGAAGAAGTTTTTCTTTTACTCGGTGATGCCTATCTTCTTCAAAACAATGGTGGTCTGGCGGTAACAAGTCTTGAAACTGCTGCATCGTTAAGTCCAAAAGATGCTACACCCGAATATAAAATCGGCTTGATTTATTTGCGCTCTAAAAACACGGAAGCCGCAGATGTTGCTTTAACCAAGGCGGTTAAAATCGATCCTGCATATACACTGGCATATAAAGAACTAGGTGAGCTTTATTATCTGGAAAAGAAAGCAGCTGAAGCAGTAGTGGCATATGAGCGCTACCTGTCACTCACAGAAAATCCAGAGCCTGCAAAACTTCGCTATGCATTCTTTCTCTTTATGGCAAAGAGCTATGCAAAAGCAAACGAAATATTTAAAACTCAGATTCAAAAATCAGATGTCAGTCCGTTGACTCTTCGTTTTTATGCCTTCTCACTTTTTGCGGTTGATGATTTTGCACAAACCCAGACTGTAATGGAGCAGTATTTTGCTAAACAACCAGCAGCACAAATTGAAGCATCAGACTACAAGTTCTATGGACAACTCCTGATGAAACTAAATCAGGATTCAGTGGCTATGGAAGCTCTCGAAACAAGTTACACTTTGGATACAACTCAAACTGAAGTTCTCCAGACTATAGCTGAGACACAGTTCAAGAATAAACGGTACGAGAAATCAATAAATGCTTACAGCCGCTTGATGAAGAAGAGAGCAAAGCCTCTTAAGGGTGATCATTTTAAGATTGGGCAGGCTTATTACATCACAAAGCAATTTGGAAAAGCTGATACTACTTTTCAAAAATTGATTGAGCTTGAATCCAATATTTCAGTGGGTTACTTGTGGGCAGCTAGAACAAAATCACAACTTGATCCTGACTCAGAAAAGGGATTAGCAAAACCGTATTATGAAAAGGTGATTGAGAAAGCATCTGCAAATCCGGAGAAAGAAAAAAATAATTTGATTGAAGCGAACTCCTATCTTGGTTATTACCATTATTTGAAAGGTGATCTTAAACTATCAAAGACATACTGGGAAAGTGTAATTGCGCTCGATCCAAATAATGAAAAAGCTAAAGAAGCAATTCGAGCTTTAAATGAAGCGTTGAAGGGTCCAAAGCCAAAGCAGTAGTAAAAATAATTGACCAGGGAAAATCTGGTAGCTAAGTGGGTCAGGCTTTTTTTGTTAAAGGTTCCGCATGCTTCACTTTTTCTCATGGGGATGAGAAGTGCTAACAACCCTGGTCATCTTTTAATTTACAAGTATATAAAATATGATTGGCTTATCAGATACTAACCTCCTTTTTGGAATGATCCTTCAAATACCTACACAACCCGAGGAATTAACCTTTCTCGACCTCCTCTTAAAAGGGGGATTCATTATGTACCCCATTTTCGTTTTGCTAATGGTGGTAATCTATGTAAGCATAGAGCGCTTCCTCTATTTAAAAGACTCTACCAAGAAGGAGTCCAATTTGATCGATCTTGTTAAGAACAGTCTTAAAACCGGAGACGTTAATGGTGCCAAGCTAAGAGCTGCTCATCTCTCTTCTGCTACTGGTCGGATTATTTTAAATGGTCTTGGTAGTTTAGGAAGACCCATTCGCGAAATTGAATCGGTTCTTGAATCATCTACTAATATTGAGATAGCGCAGATGGAAAAGAACATGGCATACCTTGGAATTATAGCCGGTATTGCCCCCATGTTAGGGTTCATTGGAACCATCAGTGGTATCATTCACATCTTTTATGATATCTCATTATCAGATAACATTAGCATCGGTATTATTGCTGGAGGTCTTTATGAAAAAATGATTACCAGTGGTTCTGGGTTAGTAGTTGGTGTTCTCGCTTATGCTGCCTACCATATGTTGCATGTTAGCATTCAACGATTTGCACTTCAAATTCAAAAGGATGCTTTCGAATTCATACAATCGCTGCAACAAAAATAATGGATCATGAAAGTTAAACTCCATAAACATTTTCATGCCGAAGTAGCAACAGCATCGCTGAACGATATCATGTTCTTCCTGTTGTTGTTCTTTCTTATTATTTCTACCGTTACCAATCCAAATGTCATTAAGGTATTACTACCAAAATCGCAGGCTAATCAAACCCTGAACAAGCAATCCATTACCTTAACCGTTACCGAAACAAAACAATACTTTATCAACAAAAAGCCAATTCCTTTTCCACAATTAGAGGGTGCATTGAAAGAAGAATGCCAGGGAATTGATGAGCCAACCGTTGTACTTCGAATGGCTTCCAATCTCACTGTACAGGAACTAACCACTGTGTTGGAGATTGGTGCAAAGAATAAAATAAAAATGGTGATTGCCACGCGCAATAAGTAATCCCCAGCGAAAGTAATTACACTTTCCTCCTCCTTCATTACCGGCATTTTGAAATGGATAATCTGATATACTGATAAATTAGTCTGTTGAAACTTTACATTCTGAACTTTTAAACCTTTTCATATCTTCGAAGTCTAACGGAAGATTTTGAAATTATTCCTTGGAGGACAAAGAACTTTTAGCCAAGATTAAAAACCCTGATACCCGAAACTACGGGTTCAATTTGTTGGTACGCGAATACCAGAAGCGCGTGTATTGGCATGTGCGCAAAATGGTAATTGACCATGATGATGCCGATGATGTTACCCAGGAAGTCTTTATTAAAGTCCATAAGAGCATTGAAAACTTTCGCGAAGACGCCCAGCTCTACACCTGGATTTACAAAATTGCTACGAATGAATGCCTCAGTTTTTTACAGCGAAAAAAGCGCAGGTTTTTTCTTCCAATTGGTGATGTAGAAAGCGAACTTGTAGCTGCGCTGGATAACTCTCCTCATATTTCAGGTGACGAAATTCAGCTCAAACTCCAGAAAGCGCTTCTCAAACTACCGGATAAGCAACGCCTGGTATTCAATATGAAGTATTTTGATGATATGCCCTATGAGCAAATCTCAGAAATTACAAATACAAGTGTTGGCGCTTTGAAAGCCAGCTATCACCACGCAGTAAAGAAAGTAGAAGATTTATTATCAGGAGATTAAACCATTCTGAAATTATAAAGTCAAAGAGACGAATATGAAAAAGCTGGAAGGCATACCTAAAAAAGAAGTTTTCAATGTGCCCGATGGGTATTTTGATAAACTGCCCGGCATTATTCAAGCAAGGGTTGCAACACCTCAAAATGAGGGTATACCCGTGTGGGGCTTTGCGCTTCGTTATACGCTACCAACTGTTGTGTTGCTGGCTGTAGGTATCATTTGGTTTAATCAATCGCATAAAGTAGTGGATGCCGAGCAATTGCTTTCTTCCATCCAAACCGAAGATTTGGTTGCCTACTTAAATGATTCTGACATGACTACGGAGGAGCTTTTGGCAGATGTAGAATTGAGTGATGAAGATGCAACCGAGATTGAAGGTAATGTTTATGACCTCAATCTGGAAAGTGAAAGCCTGGATGATATTGTAGCGGAAATGGAATTAGATAATCTTTAAGATATGAAGAAGTTAATAGGAATTGGATTTGTTTTACTCATGGCCGTGTCTGCTTGGGCACAAGACGATGATTTACCGCAGGCGCAAGATCCTAAAGTAAAAGACAAAATTAATGCAGCGCGCATCGCTTACATCACAGATCAACTGGGGCTTACGCCAGAAGAGGCTGAAAAGTTTTGGCCAATCTATCGGGAGTTTTCGCAGAACAGAGCCCAGATAAAACAACAGTATCGGGAAATGAAAAAGAATCCTGATCCCAATAAGACGCCAGAACAAAATGATCAGGCACTGGTAGATCTTCAGTTTCAGGTTAAACAAAAAGAACTTGATCTTGAAAAGGATTACTCAGGCCGATTGCTGAAAGTGATCTCCGCACAAAAGCTACGTACCTTGCCCGATGCCGAGAAACGATTCCGACAAATGATTTTGGAGCAAATACAACGAAGGCAAATGCAGCAAAATAAACAGCAACACTTACGCGATAAATCGCAACAGCAATTGCAAAAGCGTAACAATTAATTTCCCCAAGCAATCGCATGAGTTGGTGTAGGTGTTGGCTTCTCACAACAATCATATCAGCGTCTTCAGCAAGCTTATTTGCTCAGGACGCTGATTCTTTGTTGAACAAAACCGAAACTATTCTCACCTTAGAAGATTCTTTATCGATCTTCAATCTCATTGATAGCCTGCTGGCGATGCCTAGTCCTATAGGATCACAACTAGCGATCCGCATGGGATACAATAGCAACGTACTTTCTGCTGGACGTACACTTGGCATTGAGAACTTTGGTCTTGCTCCAGGCCTTTCATTTTATCATTCTTCAGGCTTGTTTGCCGATGTAACATCGTATTGGAGCAAAGACTTTGACCCTTCCTATTATCTCACTGTAGCATCCCTAGGTTACATGCATGATTTTTCAAAGAAGTTTTCTGTTCTGGCAGGTTACGACCATTACTTTTATAATGCTTCTGGCAATAGCTACATCCCATATCAAAATACCTTATACATAACCCCGATAATAGAATTCAAACCAGTTTCACTTAGTGTTAACTATTCATTTTATTTTGGAGATCAATATGTCCACCGTATTTTACCATCACTTGGATTGACGTTGGAAAAACGAAAGTGGTGGATATTCAATCGAATTGCAGTATTGCCTACATTCTCTGTGTTGTGGGGTAATGAACAAATTACCACTGTTGACTGGGTGGAGCCAAAAACCCGCGAGGAAAGGCGCCAGAATTTTAGATTATATGGGTGGCGATTCAGCCCCGTAATGGTCACAAGGAATGTTTCGGGTATTATGAATTATACTTTCAGCGTGCCGCTAAACATCACCTACAAGAATTGGAGTCTCGCCTTTACTTATGCATACAATATACCCAAAGCGCTAACTGATGAACCATTAACCATCTCGGAAAGCTCCTATCTTTCCGGTAGTCTCACGTATTACATTGGCTTTAAGCAAAAGAAATTTAAGTTTTGAAAGTTTTCAATCACCACCTCGTTAAGAAATTCGTCAAATAAAAAAACCATTCGAGGCTTTTTCATTGCATACACAAATTGCTTTTCGTTTCTATTTTATCAACTCCATATCTTTAATTCCATCAAACATAGGTTGCATTACCCAATTTCCCGTAGTGTCAATAACACCCCACTTGTCTCCCTTCTTGGCTGCTGCATACCCATTTTTAAAATCACGAGCGGCTTCAAATTGAGGTGCAATTGTCCATTCTCCCTTACCGTTATAAAAACCCACTAAACCATTTTTTCTTCCTGTAGCTAAGCCATTAGAGAAATCACCAAAAAGATCAGTGTCTTTCACATAGGTTACCTCGCCACTTTTACTAACATATCCCCATTGGCCAGCGCTCTTAATCCGGGCTAAGCCCAATTCACTATCGAAATCTTTTCCTGCATCGAATTGAGGTTTAATGAGCCACTCACCTTTTGTGTTAATATATCCCAGCATGCCATCGGCAGACTTGGCCCAAGCCAATCCATTGGTGAAATATCCTACACTCTGAAACTGGGGTTGAATTGCTACTTTTCCATCAGAGCCTAAAAACCCAAATTTCTTATCACTCGATCTGAATGGAGCTAATCCTTCCGAAAAATGTTTCACATCCAATAGGCCCGTCTGATCAATCGGAAATTCTTCTCCTTTGGTATTGAGTACAATATATTTTTCTCCACTCTTAGCAACACCAAACCCACCGCTAAACTCAATCGCTTCATCAAATTTTGCAGGTATTGCTACGTGACCTTTACTATCCAAGTAACCCCACTTCTCGCCTTGCTTAATCGGAGCCAATCCGTTTGTAAATCCTTCTACATCGAACCCAAATCCATCGATCAATTTAAAGCCAGGAATATCGGTTGGTAGTTTTTCTCCTTTCGTATTAATAAAATAATACTGTCTTTTATCTGTGTCGTAAATCGCTGCTAGTCCATCGCTTGAAAATTTATAACACTTTTCATATTGAGCGGGGATAATGATTTCACCAATGAGTGTGGCATAACCCCATTTTTTTTGACCTGCTAATTTTACCTGAGTAATATAGGTCTGTGAAAATGTTGTGCCTGCTACAAGCAAGAAAAAGAAAGAGAGGATTTTGTTTTTCATTGTATTAAAATTTGGTTAAAGCTACTTTAACAACAATCGCGAAACCAACAGAGATCTTCTCAAGTCATCTTCTGCCCTACATTCCCGACATACTTGCGCTTAAGATTACATCTTCAAAACTTAGGTTGTTCACTTTCAATCCGTAAAGGAGAAAGCGAACTTCCTTGTTACTGATGCCCGAATCTACTTGCGCCAACTTGTAAAGATGTACGAAGGCCGAAAGGCGCTCCTCATCTGTGCAGGCCGTTAAGTATTCAATTCCTTTTGTATACATTTCCTGCTCGGTAATATTGGATGCTCTTGCTTGAAAATCATCAAATACTGAATCTTGAATTTTCTCTTCGTTTTTAATAGCCAGAATAGCTTTGCGCTCACTATCAACAATTACTCCATCTGCGCGCACCAACAAATGAACGAAATGAAGCAATCCCAATTGATAGTTAAGGTTTTCGATCATAATGCATGTGTCCTTAATGAGCCTTTTCTAAAGGTAAGAAAAAGTGGTGTTCACACATACAACTCTTTTCAGAAAGCTGTCGAAATCTTTCCTGAAGATATCAATCAATTTTAGATGACTTTTTGAATTCCATTTACATACTACGGATGTTATTCTTTCAAAAATTTCTGAATGATTCGATTTCCGTCTGTCTGATTGATTTGAATAATATAAAATCCAGCACGCAATCCCAAACTCACTGTGCTCACCTTATAATCTTGAAACAATTCTGAGGTTCCCTCTATCGAATGAAGATACTGACCTTGAAGATTAATAATGCTGAGGTGAATATTACCTGATGTACTTCCTTTTAGTTTGATATGAAGATCATCTCGAACCGGGATAGGATAAATTAACCAATCGGCTTCCGTGGCTTCCTCGTCAATATCATTTGAAACATCTAAAGAACGTGCGTTGGCAACAGACGGGACTTTACCATTTACTACTTTGAAATTAACGTTCTGTTGAACCCCTTCAGCTCCCCAACCATAATACATCATGTAGGGTATTGCTTTCATCACATAGTTACCCGGTCTTGCTGGCCAGAAAGTATCCGTAGTCGAGTTTCCACTTATGGAAAAGGGAAATTGATTATCTACTCGAGCCGTTGGGCCATTCAGAAAAAACTTCACACTTCTAACCGTACTGATATTAGTATTTGCTGTGATGTTGATAAATTGAAAACCGGGTTGACTAATATCAATTACACTACCATCCACCAGACTCGTCAGGGTTTCGCCTGTCGCAGCTTTCACCACAGTAAAATTCACAATGCTTGCAGAGTTTATTACTTTCACTCTGATTTGCATTTCTTCTCCTCCATTACCCTCACCATTTTTTTGTTCAAAGCCTCTGGCCCGAAGGATGTGTTCACCTCCTATGAGTACTGGTAACGCCCAACTGTTTATTGTATACGGGGCAGCATTGTCATAATTAACCAATTTGTTATCGAGAAAAAATGCTACGCTACCAGTTCGATTTGCAGGAATCATATTGGCTCGAATAGTATACTTGCTGATATTCGGATCTGCCACATCTAGAGTGACTTCATCATTGACGGGAGCGATAACAGTATTGGTTTTAAAATTGGTAAGACTAAAGCTTTTCACTTCAGGTGCCTTCACTAAAAAAGTAGTTGGCATAAAAAAAGCTCCGTAAGTGCGCGGATCATTATTTTCAATTACTATCCATGGTTCGTAATATCCAGAATTAACACCCCTGGCATCAAACGTAACTTCCAGAACAATTGATTGACCGGGATAAACCGTTCCAAAACGGGGTGATACATCTAAATATTCATCCAACCCGTAGTCATTTATGAAGAACTGGAGGTCTTCCGGTCCTTCATTTCGAACCGTAAGGTATTGAATGGATTGCTGCCCGCTGTAAAGTTCTTCTTGCAGTATTTCTTGATCAACCACCATCTGAACCGGGGACAATATACCAGTGCCGTTCAAAGTAACATTCAAAACCGGGTTGACAGGATCATTTGTATAAATGTTTATCTGTCCCTGTAATTCACCAAGCTCTACTGGATTAAATCCATAGAGCAGAAAATACTCCTCTGATGTTTGTAATGTATCAGGTTCGTTAAAATCGACCTGGAAATTAGGACTTGACGTTGTAACATTAGAAATGATCAACGGTTCGCTTCCAGCATTTTGAATGTATGTCCAACTCGGTCCAACGCCACCACCTACATATCCTTCGCCAAAATAATCCACCTGATGACCTGTAATTCTCGCCACAGGAAAGCCATTGTTTGAAACCACTAAAGAACAATGAATCGTTAACCTAGGTGTGAATGGATCATTGGATAAAATGGAGATATTTAACAAGTGGGATCCAGCAAGTAAACCTCCCGCATCAATCAAAATCGGGACAACCAAACTATCCCCAGATGGTATGGATACATACCAGTTATCAGCATCAATGATGGGAATTAAATGATTGCCAATATCAAAGTAGAACTCAAGCGTGCCGGGACCAGTATTGTAAATGGTAATATTATGAGTCGATGTAATTGCCATAACCAGTGAGTCACTTAGCATTTGAGAGCTGACATGAATGGCAGGAGGTAAATCTGTACTTACTTGAAGAACATTGGATAGTGCGGACCACTCCCCTAAAAAAAAGGAAGACTTAATTGCGAAATAATAAGTAGTCCCAGCTGACAAATTACTTATTGGGAATAATTCAGTTGGACCTAAACTACCAGGTGTGCGCCAGAAAAAAGCAGGAGTGGCCGAATCAAAATTCTCTGAAGTAATCGGAATGGTAGAATAGCGAACGTCATACCGCGCTACATACCCAACTCCTCCCTCCCCCACAGGTGCGGTCCATGAAAGACGAACCGAGGTTGTTGTTATATCGATCTTTTTTAAATTGGTGATGGGCTCTGGCACATCTTGAGCAAAAGCAAAAACCTGGATTGATAAAACTAAAATGATTGCTAGTATGAACCGCGTGGATAGCAGTTCTTTAAGGATATCTCTCATACAACTGAAGGGTCTAATTTTTGATAAAGCAACTTAAGTAAATTAAGGGTCATCTGAGTCAGATCCTCAAAATATTTTCGCTGATGTGAGGATGAGAAAGAATGAGGCCATCACTTTTTAGTTTATAAAATTAGTGTGTTCCACAATTCCTGATTCTCAAAAACTTATGCTTTTCAATAATTCGAAGTACACCCTTCAGTCGTTAATGCTTTTTAATTATCCTTTGGGTGGCAGATTTGGGATTTCTAATTTGATAATGGTACCTACCCCAAGCTGGGAAAACAAAGTAATTGTTCCTTTTAGTTTATCCACTGTTTCTTTAACAATATAAAGTCCGAGACCGGCCCCCTCACTTAATTCAGTTGCTCTAAAAAACATGTCAAACACTTTTGGTAAGAGTTCGTCTGAAATGCCAATACCATTATCCTGACACTGGATGATTGCTTTTTGTCCATCAATGGTAATTGTAAAGTTCACAAACGAATTTTCCTTTTGCTGATCCCTATACTTAGTAGCATTAGAAAGCAGGTTGTTAAATATTACTTGCAACCGATATGGATCGGAATACAATACACTATTTTCCTCAACTGTTATTGCCTTTGAAATCTGGTCCGATCCAACCATGTATTTAAGCCGCTCAATGCTATCATCCAATATATCCTTAACATCCGTTTTTTTAATATTGAGTTGATTGCGTGCATTCCGTGAATAGTCTAATATTTCTTTCAGTGTTTCATCTAACTTCTGAATACTATGCTCCATCATGTTAAAATAGGAATCGAAGATGCTGTCTTGTTCATGATTGTTCATCTTGGCTAAATTCAACAATCCTAATACCGACATTAATGGCGCACGTAGGTTGTGCGATACACTATAAACGAAGCTGTCCAATTCCTTATTAATTTTTACGAGTTCTTCATTTTGCGTTCGCAGCGCTATTTCAGCTCTTTTTCTTTCAGCCTCAAGTTTCTTTTGCCTCAACGAATTGTTAATCGCAGTGGGTAACCTGGTTAGATTCGATTTCAGTACATAATCATCTGCACCCTGCTTCAGACAGCTTACTGCAAATTCTTCCGATACAGTTCCCGTAACAAGAATAAATGGCACCAATAAACCAGCCCGTCTGCACAACTTAAGCGCATCAAATGAATTGAATTGAGGAAGGCTATGGTCGGATAGAATTACATCCGCTTTATATCCTCGTAAAGATTCAATAAACTCAGACTTGGTATCGACACGTTTCATTTCAAATCTCAACCCCATTTTGTGAAGTTCTCTTTCAATCAAACCAGCATCGTCTTCAAGGTCTTCTAGCAACAAAATTTTAATTTCACTTGCGGTCATAGGCAACAGTTTAGTTTAACTTATTTAGGCGGCTCATTTAGAATTAACCAAAAAAAACCAAGTTGAGTTATGGCTTCAGTAAATTTTTCAAATTCAACCGGCTTCACAATATAAGCGTTGACACAGAGCTTATACGATTCAATAACATCCCGCTCTTCCTTCGATGATGTTAGTACTACCACAGGTATTATTCTTTTTTCAGGATCGTTTTTGATTGCTCGGAGAACTTCTATGCCATCGATTTTGGGCATTTTTAAATCAAGCAGGATTAATTTTGGAGTGACCTTTTGCGTTTCCGAAAATAAAAATGCGAGTGCTTCTTCTCCATCATGAAGATGAACTAAATTATTCGCCAGATTATTTTTCTTTAGTGTTCTGATAGTTAGCTCCGCATCGTCCGGACTATCTTCAATTAAAAGAATTTCTACAATGTTGTTAACCATACGAGCTAATCGTGTTTTGATGAAATAAAGAAATAAAAAGTAGCGCCTTCATTAATTTTCGCCTCAGCCCAAATTCTTCCGCCATGCCGCATTATGATTCGATGCACAAGAGCAAGCCCTACTCCTGTTCCTTCAAAGTCCTGAATTTTGTGAAGACGCTGGAAGACGCCAAAAAGTTTACTGACATACTTCATATCAAACCCAACTCCATTATCACGAATGAAGTAAATCGTATTATCTTTCTGCTGGTAACATCCTACTTCAATTTTAGAATGCTGCTGACCACTGGAGTATTTAAGCGCATTTGAAATCAAGTTGATCCAGACCTGCCTAAGCATATTTGGGTCAGCCATTGTTGGTTCGAGTGCATGAATTGCAAAATCAATATTTGATCGCTTCTCTTGTTCCATCAATTCGCGTTTAACAGCTTCAACAATTTGATTAACGTCTACCTTGCTCTTCATTAATTCCATGCGACCTAATCTCGAAAAATCCAGGAGGTCGTCAATAAGTTGCCCCATTCTTCTGGCATTCTTAACAATGATTTCAACCAGGCGATTCCCTTCAGCGTCAATCCCTTTGCCATAATCTTCTCTCAATATTTTAGCGTAACTATCAATCGAACGTAAGGGGGCCCGCAGATCGTGGGATACAGAATAGGTAAAAGCCTCAAGCTCATAATTAAGTTGCTTGATTTTGTTTTCAGCTAATTTGCGCTCTGTGTTATCAAATGTGCTTGATCGGCTTCTGATAAAATTTCCGTCAATATCCACATCTGCTGTAGAGTTTAGAATGATGGGGAATGAATTACCATCTCTACGCAGAATATTGAATTCAATGTTGTTGATAAAGCCCTGTTTCTTAAACGTTGGGAATTCTTTTTTAAATGTTTCTACTCCATCCTGCGTTACAATATTCAAAAAAGTCATCTTACCGATAACTTCCTCTTTTGTATAGCCAATCCATTTAAGCATGGTCGTGTTCATATCCAGAAAATAACCTCGACTATCCAATGAATGATAACCACACGGAGCATTGTCGTACAGGTCTTGAACATCATCCTTGGCATCCTGCAATGATTTTTCCGCTTTGATACGTTTCTTCAAATTCCCATTGATGGTTAGAATTACCGCAATGAGTATCGCACCTATAAAAATTTGAAATACAAGGAAGGTTGTGTTGAATTTATATATTTCAATTTGATTGGCTTCCATTCGCGTTTCCAGCAAATGCTTCTCTTTATTTTTCATGTCGAGAATCACCTTCTGCATTTGAAACTTAATACTGTGATTGTAGGGAGACGGTATTAAGTTTGTCAGTGTATGGGGTGAAATTCGCTTAGCCTCTATGATTTTTTGAATATGTTCTATTTTTTTTCTACCAAGATTCATTAAGCTTTCAATGTTATTTTGTTGGAAGGAATTATCTTTTGTTAATTCTTTTAGCTTCTGAATATGCTTTGTCCCCTGAACAATTTCATTTCTGTAGAACTGAAGGAAAGTGGTGTCACCCAGAATATTAAACCGGAGCAACTCAACTTCCAAAGTCAGAACACTTGAATTGAGTTGTTCTATATAGTACAGAACCTCGTTGGTGTGTGAAACCATACGACTCGTTTGAATTGATTTTTGATTGTTTGAATAGGAATAGATGCCCAGTCCAACCAGAATAATAATTGCTAAAACAAAGCCCCCCAGTATTCTCTTTTCGAAATATACTTTCATAATCTTACTATCACATCACATCATATTGTTGCAGCTAATATCTCCATTCACTTGCTGCCTTTCATACATCGTTTTAGATGCATTGCACCTGACAGTAAAAGAAAGTATAATGGTCAGGTCATATATACTTTTGGATGGGCTCCTGATACTAAATGTACAAACAAAAACAAGTGTTGAAAATATTTTACGGTTTAAATGTTGAATTAAACTTTGAACAACATATTGAATTCATTTTTCATAGTCCGTTTATCCGAATCTATTGCCGCTCAAATTTTATTTATCAATACATCAACAAAATGAAAACAAACTGATGTTGCTACTGTTACCATTTCTTTTTTACTGGTATCCATATTTCTTCTTCTGAAGACGGATCGTTGTTTTTATACTTCTCCCCTAATATTTCAAAATGTGGATTGTCATCCAATTCATAGTCTGAGTTAGGCAACCATGTTGTGAAAATGCATTGGAACGTGCTGTTATCTGTACTTGAACCTTTATGCATAAACACAGCATACAAGTCACCTGATAATATATAGGCTTCCATTCCATCTGGAATCTCATCAAAGTTTTTTACCTCAACTGCTGCCCACTTTTCAAATACTGTATTGTGATTGAAATCTTTGAAGTTGAATGATTTCTCGTAAACCTGAATTGAAAATAATTCTGTGCTAACATTATTTTTAATCTCCTTTCGTCTGGCCATAAAGCTTCTCCATAGTTCCGGAGTTCGATTTGCTGATAAGCTTGATGTGATTCGCGCCTACTAATTTCTTTTCGGGTAAGGTTTTAATAATTGGAGTCATGAAAGTAATTGATCGTAGCAATATTACTTATATTCTGTTAACTCTAAAGTTACGTACCATCTTAAGCTAGTTCAATACAACAAGGCAGCATCGCAACTCGCTCCAAATTTGTTCAGATTATAAGGTCTACCTCACGTAATTTCTATTTGTAAAATTAGATGGTTCCGCTATTTTGCGTGCCTTAACCTAACCTGTCCACCATGCTGAAATTCAGATTCCTAGGCCTGCTTCTATTCGCTACTATTCAATACACCATTGCACAAGATTTTCGGTGGCAACAGCGCGTAGAATATCAGATGGATGTTGCTTTAAATGTAAAGACCAACATCATTACGGGCGCTCAAAAACTTACTTATTTCAACAATTCGAAAGACACACTGTCTAAAGTGTATTACCACTTATACTTTAATGCATTTCAGCCCGGCAGCATGATGGATGTACGTTCCCGCAATATTGCTGATCCAGATCCTCGGGTAGGCGATCGCATTTCAAAACTGAAAGATGATGAGATTGGATACCAACACATTCAAAGTCTGAAGCAGGACGGAAAGGATATTACCTTCCATGTAAATGGAACATTGCTAGAAGTAACATTAGCCAAACCGATTTTACCGAATTCAAAAACAGTATTCGATATGAAGTTTGAAGCACAAGTGCCGATTCAGATCAGACGCTCAGGAAGAAACAGCAAAGAAGGTATTGCCTATTCGGTAACACAGTGGTATCCTAAAATGGCGGAATATGATTTTCAAGGATGGCATGCTTACCAATATGTAGCACGTGAATTTCACGGAGTGTGGGGAGATTTTGATGTGAATATTAAAATCGATTCATCGTTCACTATTGGTGGTACAGGTGTGCTTGCCAATCCGGAAGTTGTTGGACATGGATACAAAGTGAAACCGCAAGCGAAGTCCCAGACTAAGCCAACAAAGAAAGAGTCTAAAGGCCTTGCTATTCAGACAAATTCAAATGAATTGACCTGGCATTTCACTGCAAAAAATGTAACCGATTTTGCATGGGCTGCCGATCCGGATTATGTACATGATATCGCACAAATTCCGAATGGTACTGAACTTCACTTCTTCTATCAGAAAGGTGATAAGACGACTGACAACTGGAAGAAAATGCAAGACTATGCTGTGAAGCATTTTGAGTTTATGAATAAAACATTTGGTGTTTATCCGTACAGTACCTACTCCATCATTCAAGGTGGCGATGGCGGAATGGAGTATTCGATGTGTACACTTATCACTGGTGAACGAACTTTTGGAAGTCTAGTAGGTGTAATGGCCCACGAAGTTGCTCATAGCTGGTATCAAGGTGTCTTGGCTTCAAACGAATCATTGTATCCCTGGATTGATGAAGGCTTTACTGATTTTGCCAGTCAGGAATCAGAAGCTACATTATTCAATAAACCAGTTGCTGATTCTCACCTTGGCAGCTATGGTGGATATTTCAATTTAGTGAAGAGTGGATTACAGGAGCCCATCAGTCAGCACGGTGATCATTACAGTACTAACCGTGCTTATGGAACTGCAGCCTACAATATGGGTACTGTATTTTTACATCAGTTAAAATACATTATTGGTGATGAGACTTTCTATCGCGGCATGCGTCAATATTATAACACCTGGAAATTCAAACATCCGGAGCCGATCGATTTTATTCGTGTGATGGAAAAAGTTTCAGGCATGGACTTAAATTGGTATTTGCGTTATTGGATGAATACTACAAAGAAAATCGATTATGGTGTGAAGAATGTAATCAGCAAGGATGGTGGCACGTTTGTAACCATTGATCGCGTTGGTGATTTCCCTATGCCTGTGGATGTTGTTGTTACCTACACGGATGGAAGCAAAGAGTTATACTACATTCCCTTAAATGAAACACTTGGCAATAAACCGGTAGAAGATAAAACCATGCAGCGCGTTGATTTGGAAGCGTGGCCATGGGTATATCCATCGTACACTCTGAAAGTAAATCGTAAAATCGAAGAGATCGCTTCTATAGAAATTGATTCTACCTTGCGCATGGCGGATGTTGATCGGAAGAATAATAAAGTTGATCTTGTTACAGGTGTGGTGGTGTATCATGACACTACCAAATAATTAAAGAAGTTTCTAATTTAGCTTCTTCAAATAAATTACGTCATTGCGAGTAGGCTTTCAGCATTTAGCTGAAAATGCTGACGAAGCAATCCCTTGACTCTGAAGAGCGTACTCTATAGTTTGGGGATTGCTTCGCTTTAAGGCGGGTCGCTTCCTCGCAATGACGCGCCAGACTTAATTAATGTTATGAGTTCAGAAGAAGCAAAAAAGAAAATTGAAGCACTGACTGATAAGATCAATTATCACAACGAACTCTATTATCAAAAAAGCAAATCAGAGATTTCTGATTTCGATTTTGACAAGCTTCTGGAATTCTTAATTAAACTGGAAAGTGATTTTCCAGAACTAAAGAAACAAGACTCACCTTCCCAACGTGTTGGCGGAACGATCACCAAAGAATTTGAAACCGTCTATCACAAATACCCGATGCTTTCATTAGGAAATACCTACAACCAGAAAGACTTAGAAGATTTTGATGGACGTGTTGCCAAGGGACTTAATGGTGAAGCGTACGAATATTTTTGTGAATTAAAATTTGATGGTGTGTCTATTAGTTTGATTTATGAAAATGGAATTCTAACAAAAGCAGTAACACGTGGAGATGGTGTACGAGGAGATGATGTAATTGTGAATGCAAAAACCATTCGTACCGTTCCGCTTAAGATTACAAAGAAAGGTATTCCTGATTCGTTTGAAGTACGTGGTGAAGTGTTCATGACAAAGGATACGTTCAACCAACTGAATAAAGACCGTGAAGATATTGGCGAAGAGCGATATGCCAATGCACGTAACACTACTTCAGGCACGTTGAAAATGCAAGATTCAGGAGAAGTAGCAAAGCGTAAATTGAATTGTTATACGTATTATCTGCTTGGTGATAGTATCGAATCAAAAACACATGAAGAAAGTATTCATCTGCTGGAATCGTGGGGATTTAATGTTTCAAGAACTTATCGAAAATGTAAAACCATAAAAGAAGTTCTGGAATACATTAACGAATGGGAAACCAAACGTCTTGAACTTCCCCTCGAAACGGATGGCGTTGTTATAAAAGTTAATAAACTTGAACAACAACAACAACTCGGACTCACTGCGAAGAGTCCGAGATGGGCGATTTCGTATAAGTATCAGGCAGAAAGTATCAGTACGAAATTAAATAGCGTTACCTACCAAGTGGGACGTACAGGCGCTGTTACTCCGGTGGCTGAGTTACAACCTGTTCTGTTAGCTGGTACAACTGTTAAGCGTGCATCCTTGCATAATGCAAATGAAATTGCACGATTGGATTTGCGCATTGGCGATTACGTATTTGTGGAAAAAGGTGGTGAGATTATTCCGAAGGTAACAAAGGTTGATCCTGACAGAAGAGGAGCTGATACTAAACCGTTTGTATATACTGATAAATGCCCAGCGTGTAATAGTAAACTTGTTCGACAAGAAGGTGAAGCTGCCTTCTATTGTCCGAATGCAAGCAGTTGTCCACCACAGGTAAAAGGACGCATCGAACATTTCATTCAGCGTAAAGCTATGAATATTGATTCCCTTGGTGAACGGAAAGTAGATATGTTGGTGAACAAGAAGTTGATTTACAATTATGCTGATTTATACGACCTGAAAAATCAACACGATACTTTACTAGGCCTTCAGGATTATTTTGATTCGGACGAAGATTTAAATTTCAAAGATACGAATGCAGTTTATCAGGTGGCTTTAGAAAAAGTAGTGTATGGCTTAAAGCTCGTTGCTACGTTGGTTGAAGTGAATAAATTTTCTGCAGCACTTAAAAGTATCAAGAATCTTACTTCGCAGCAAACGGGTGCTAAAGCTTATCCATCCTTTCTGATGAAGTCCCTGGAGCTTAATGACCAAAATATCAAGGATGGCTATGTACCACTCGAGAATATCCTATATCAATTATTTAAAGGAGCGATACCTTTTGAATTATTAGAAGCAACCTCTAAGAGTATCCAAAATATTGATGATCTCTATTATACGAACAACAAATTCGAAATACTGAAAAATCCAGTTTTCACTAACTTCGTCCTTGATTCAAAATCACGAGCAAAATTAGATGCCTTTAGTTATCGAAGCAGAATTAGTTTCCAGGCAAAAACAGTTGACAATATTTTATCCGGAATTGAATCGAGCAAGGTAATTTCATTCGAGAAAGTGCTCTTCGCATTGGGCATTCGCTATGTAGGCGAAACCGTAGCAAAGAAATTGGCAAAGCATTTCAAGACGATTGATAAATTGATTGCTGCCTCCTTTGATGAATTAATTGCCGTTGAAGATGTGGGGGATCGAATCGCTCAAAGTGTTCGGGAATTCTTTAGCATGCAACAGAACCTTGACATTATTACCAAACTAAAAAAGGCTAACGTAAAACTTGAGTTAGAAGAAAAGAATGTAGTTCAGGCGCAAGGGAAACTTACCGGGTTTAAAATACTGGCAACAGGAACGCTGACTAATTTTAAACGAGACGAAATCGAGACCTTCATCGAATCAAATGGAGGCGAATACAAAAAGACAGTATCCAAAGATTTGAGTTTTATCCTTGCCGGAGATAAACCCGGTGAAGCTAAAATCGAAGCCGCTAAAAAGCATGGAACTAAAATAATTTCAGAAGATGAGTTTCTGAAAATTGTAAAGGGTTAAAAGTAGATCTTAAATCCGTTTACTGTATTCCCATTCACTTTTAATCGTGAACGATTAACTAATCTTTCAGGATTCTCATCTCCACTCTCCTATTCTTCACACGTGCCTCAGGAGTCATTTCATTACCCAATGGCTGTGAGCCACCAAAGGCTTTCGTTTGTATGCGATTCTTAGCAATGCCTTTCGAAACAATGTATTTCTTTACTGCATCCACACGCTGTTGAGAAAGTTCAAGATTTGCTTTCGGACTTCCTACATTATCGGTATGACCTTCCAATTGAATTTCAATCTTTGAATTCTCTTTCATCATCTGAACCACTTCATCCAATCCCGGAAAAGACTTCGGATCAATCACTGATTTACCCTGAGCAAAAATCAAGTCATCCAGAATAATAGTTTGACCTTTGGGTGTTAATATCATAATCCGGGTTACCGTATTGTTAGGATCAATATCCTTAGGGGCCACAATAATGGTTTTAGAATTATAACCTTCAGCAGATGCAGTGATCTGGTACTTTGCCGTTCCAAAAATGTTAAAGGAAAACGTGCTGTCATTAAATCGACCTGTAATACTTTCAGTCGGAATGCTACTATACCGAACCTGGGCCTTCAGCCCCTTATGGGTTCTGGAATCTATTATTTTACCATTCACGGTAATGTCTGTGCTTTGGGCTTTACATAAAACGGCTGCAAAAAGGAAAATGAAACAGAGTGCGGTATTTTTCATGGTTCGAATATAATCTGAAATTCAATAAGATGTATCTCCTATAAGATTGATCTACACTTAAGTAGTTTGATGCAACTCCTCTTCGGTAAAAATATAAGGTGTATCATCATGCGCACGAGCTGCAGGCGACCCTACTTCTTCCTTTTCTTAATCACAAGAAAAGCCGGATAAGAAAGAATACTCAGTACCATTACTAAAATCAAATTGTACTGATCACCAATGGCAAACCCAGTGAACAATCCAAAGGTAATGATCAATACTAAAATGGTTGTCCAGGGATATCCCCATGCACGATACGGTCGGAATAATTCAGGTTCTGACTTTCGCAATTTGATATGGGCTGAAAAGCTTAAGCCCATCACTACAATCGACATAAAGGAAGCAAGCGAAAAGAGCTGCTGGAAAGAACCCACAATGATCAATACAAAACTGATCAGCCCCGAAAGAATGAGCGCTACTACAGGGGTACCTCCTTTATTCACTAACGCTCCTTGCGGAATAAAAAAACCATCGCGGCTAAGTCCGAACAAAATTCGCGGTGGAATCATCATGTAAGCATTCAAAATACTGATTAACGATACAATTGAAATCACAATAACAAAAGTTGCTCCGGAATCACCAAAGACAACACGCGTCACATCCGAAGCAACCAGCGGTGAATTAGCCAATGCACTTACCGGAAGCACATGCATAAAAGCGATGTTAAGAATTACATATATGCCCATCACCACGACACCTCCTGTGAACAATGACTTGGGAATATTCTTACCCGGATTTTCATCTTCTTCAGCAAAGAAACTATTGGACCACCATCCATTATAAGCACCCATTACCAATTGAATGGATTTCAGGAAGCCAATTAGGATACCACCTTCCAATGTAGAAGAAGATTGAAGAAAGGCAGATTGATCGACCTGAACAATAAAACACAAAATGATAAGCGCAGTAAAAAAAAGAACTTTCAACACACTTGTAATCTGTTGAGCAATGCTTCCGTTTTTAACGCCTCCCAAATGGTAAAGAAAAAATCCGATCAAAAATACTAGCGCCAGTATGGTTTCATTTCCCTTTAATGAAGGGAATAGCAGCGCAAGGTATTCTCCAATAACAATACAGAAGTAAGCGGGCGCAATGGAATTTAAAATGTAATCAAACCACCCCGTTAAAAAACCTGCGTAGTCACCAAAAGCACGCTTCACATAATTGTAAGGACCACCCGCTTTGGGAAGCATAGTAGACATCTCAGCAAATGATCCCGCTCCAAGTAATACATATACACCACCAAAAGTCCAGCAGGCAAGAATGAGCCAGTAGTTATCCAACATACTGGCAATGGTTCCGGGCGTTCTGAGGATACCAACACCGATTGTTCCACCTACCATTACCGCGATGCCAAAGCCAGCACCTAATACTTTCTTTAATTCATTTTTTGATTGACTCACAGAGTTAAATTTGATTCGTGAAAAATGTTGCCTGATTATGTTGTTTGAAAAGATAGGCATCTCAAATCAAATTTCAGGAACTCACGCAAAAAATTTCTAACATCGAGGAATAGAATAAGTAATGCCGCTGGTTACAGTAGCGCTACTATTTAAAAGAGAATGGTTATGTTTAGAATTATGATTCAATTCGTAGCGGGTAGGTTCTGCTAATCAAACTGACGCTTGAACTTTCAAGGAGCACAGGCGGTACCTTACGCTAGTTGGGGGCTAGTTCGAACGCTTTACCATTCGGTATCAGACAAGACAATGAACATAACCACTGAACACAAATACGATTTATATATGATGTTGTGTTTAACTCCTCACTCGTCTGAATTTTACATTCTTCGCTCCAAAGTTCGAAATCGTAAATCCTGTTATTTCTTTTCCGCTTTTCACGAATTCAATCTCAAACGCAAACGAGTTGATTCCTGAAAATTTATTTTCTCCTATTCGCGTGAGTTCGATATCACTTAATCTATGGTGAGTCATTGTTACTTTATCCTTGTTGACTTTTATGGAATATCCGGTTGTTAGTTCGTCACTGTAGTAGTCTCCCTTGAAGTCGTTTAAGTTGATGTTATAGTTTGCTGTCTGATTCTTAGTCTCGTTTATTATTGGATTAGCTGTATTTGCTTCTTCCTCCAATTCATCCTTCAGATAAAATCCAATGATCTTCTTCGCTATTCCCAAAATATCATAATGCTCATCGTTACTCAATGCAATTACTGAAAAATTGTTTTCGGGAAACCTGGTTAACCCAGCTCTAAATCCAGCGGTGTGACCTCCATGACTAATGACATGTAATCCTCTGTAACGCCAATGGAGTTGTCCTTTTGCATGATAGGTAGTATCTCCTTCCCGTGCTGACCAAACCACCGGCTCCGCATTGTCCAATAAGGATATCTTATTAAACTCCGCTATGAGTTTAGAATCACCTGCTTTTGGATGATCAAAATTGTTGACCCACTTCGCCATGTCTTCAACCGTTGTCAACACCCCCGATGGTCCAGCATTAGAACAATTTAATTCCACCTTTACATATGCGTCATTTCGTTTTTCGTATGAATGGGCTCTGTTCTTTACGATTGCATGATAGTCATCATAAATTTGAGTGTTGGTCATTCCCAGTGGTTCAAAAATATTCTTGCGCGTAAAATCAGCGAAGGATTGTCCGGTTATTCGCTCAGCGATTTTAGCTAAAAGGGTATAACCGGTATTGCTGTAACCAAAGGTAGTCCCCGTTTCAAAGTTCAGTTCTTTTTGCTTTAGGGCTACCTTTAAAATTTGATCGGTCGTGATAACATCTTCGACTTGCCAGCCTGCCAAAGCAAGCAAAGCGGCTTGATCTCTTAGTCCGCTGGTATGGGCAAGCAGGTATTTGATTTTTATCGTCTTGCCGTACTGGGGTAATTCAGGAATGTATTTTCGAATGTCATCTTCAAATGAAAGTTTCCCTTGCTTTTCTAACAAGTAGATAGCGAAAGCAGTAAACTGTTTTGAAACCGATGCTATCTGAAAAACGGTTTGAGGTGTATTAGGAATTCCATACTCCAGGTTTGCACGTCCATAACCTTTTGTAAAAACGATTTTTCCATCCTTCACTACCGCTACAGAAACGCCTGGAGTTTCAGCATTATAATGAGAGAATAAGCTGTCCATCTTACGATCCATTCCCTCAATCGGTGTCTGGGTCATACCCTGGAATGTGATGAACAATAGAATGATGGAAGTCAATGTCACTCGTCTTTTCATTTCGCCTGATGTTTAATTCGTTTCTGATTTAGTCGAATAGCAAAAATCAAGGACGCGTTATCAAAATCCTTTAAGAATCGTGATTGTTAAAGTAAAAAAGACTGAAATAGTCTTTGAACCGGAAAAAATCAGGCGACAGTAAACTGATTTCGGTATTGAGAAGGTGTCATCTGGGTTTCCGTTTTAAAGGACAGATTGAAAGAGGTTACATTGCCGAAGCCACAATCAAAAGCAATGGTCTCAATTTTTTCATGCGCATACGCCTGGTCGGCCAACAGTACTTTAGCTTTCGTGATCCTGTACTGGTTTACAAACTCCGAAAAATTCTTTTGCTCATGCTCATTAATAACCTGCGAAACTTCACGGGCCGTTACCGAAAGACTTTCAGCTACGGTTTTTAGCGAGACATTGCTTCCGAGGTAAATTTCCTTTTCAGTAAACAGCTCCTTGATCTGTTGAAGCAATTGTCTTGATGTAACCGGATCGATGCTGGAATTGCTGTATTTCTCCAAAGTAAAAACATGGCGTTTGAGTAAGAGGTAGGAAAAGATGTAGATCAAAAATGAAAAGAAGATCGCACCTAAAATATAGAAGGGTATGAAGTCGATGAAGATACCTACATACAAAAACCAGATCAAGCTAACGCCCATCACGATGTTCCGGTACCACGGTAGTAATCTAGCGCTCTGAAGATTCTTCGTTATATAAATCCAGCAAAGCGTGAGGTAGATTGCCTGGTGTACAAACACCAGCGAATAAATAAAATAAGAAGCAAAGTCACCTCGGTTAGGAATGATCCAACATAATAACACAAAAAGTGTGAACGGAATTAAATGAAGGTAATTCCTGGTGGAGAAATTCTGTCTTTCAAAAAGTGCCTTGCCATAAAACCAGAGAAAAGGACCTGTGAGCAACGTTCCTGAAATACCGAGATTGCGAATCCACGGATCGAGGGGTACATAATTTAAGATGATGGACTTCCCTATTCTTATTGTTAATCCCAATAGTGCGAGGGCCAGAAAAACGTTCGTTCGCTTTTCTTTTAAAGTGAATAGATAAACGGACAAGAGAAGTGCCTGAACAATTCCCAGGCAACTCAGAACAAGTACGGTAACTTTTATAAGCATCTTTCGGAAGTAAGAACGGAATAAAATGATTGTGGATGCAGAAGCGTTTCCATTTTATCTCCTTTCATTTACTGGATAAAGAATTAATAGCTTATGATTTAGAAGTTACAAAGTTGATTTGTTTGCCTTCGTTACTTTCATACATAAAGTCGTTGAGGATTTTGCCCGTATACTTTTTAAAGTCACCAACAATAGCCAGGCGAACACGATAATTGGAAAATTTTTGAAGTATCTCTCCTACTATTCCATTCTTCAAGTCAAAGAAATCAGGTGTTATGTTATTCTCCTGAAGTATTATTCTATCAAAGCCCTGATAATACAGGCTACCCAATAAATCCAACCCGTCTGCTGTGGAGTTAATAATTCTTTCATCACTTACTATTTCTGCAATTTTGATGTCTTCTATTTGATGCGTTTCGATTTTCATTTTGTGGCTGTGTTCTTTACAATGACTGCTGACAATCATTGCTAATGTATTGTTACCAGCAGTGGATTTTAAGTGCATGGATGATCAACACTCTGGCTTACGCACAACATCCGCGCGAGATAGGGTTCTGAGAATACCAACACCGATGGTTCCACCCACCATTACCGCGATGCCAAAGCCGGCACCCAATACTTTCTTTAATTCATTTTTGGATTGACTCACAGAGATAAATTTGATTCGTGAAAAATGCTGATCGGTTATGAAGCTTGAAAAGATAGGCATCTAAAATCAAATTTCAGAAGCTGACTTAAAAATTATTCTAACTATCAAGCGGGGCGCTTGCGCTAGTTGAGGGTACATACATTGCTTGGTACAATTTGCTATTATCTCCTGCTATGATAAATATAATCTGTCGGAATTAAGATATTACCATCGCTTACTAGAATCGTAAAAAAAATATCATACCTAATCTTTTTGAAATTAATTTTAGCAGCTTCCCATTCTTTCATTTTGGAAATTTGTGAATAAACATAATTCTCAATATTCAAATCATTAATAGAGGAAGAAATTCTTAATTCCGAAATTTCACCTTCTTCATTGATTTGCATGCCCACAACCATCCATTGATTCTTTAATGGCAATTTATAGCTACTCAATTTTACTTGCAGATCAGGATAGAAAGATTCATGGATGGTTTTATTTTTATATCTCCAGTAAAATATCCCTTTATCTCCTGGACAGCCAAGATGATTGTCTTCCGAATGCAAGTTTTCATTGGCATAGAATTTTTTCAAACTGATTCTGGGTTCGTCACCATATTCAGAATTTCCATATGCAGCCACCCCTTTGATGAATATTCCTTCTTCGTATATTTCATTTCCAACTTTTTGATTAAACTCAGGATTGTAAAATATCCATTTGCCATTTCTCTTTCCGTTTTTTATTTCGCCCCAAGCTTCAAAAGGCTGACACTGTCTAAAGTTGCTAAATTCAGTCTTAAAATCCCCGTTACCTTTAACCACTTTAGGCTTTCCGTTTTTTGAAAAGGATTCTTGCACAATTGGGTCTCCATCTATAAAAAGTAAAACTTTCTCTATACTACCATCTGAATAGTAGTAAGTCCATTTACCTTCTCGCAAATCCTTGCGATATTGACCTTCCTCCCTTATTTGTCCGTTTTTGTAAAAATATTGTGCACGTCCATCTAGAAAATTTCTGACCATCGTAGTTTTAAACAAAAGCTTACCTTTAATATCGTAATCATTGAACTCTCCAGTTACGTTAATATTTATTGAATCCATTCTACCAACTCGAACATAGTCAGCACAATTCCTATCAACGACTGTCCCAGTACAGTTAAAATAAATTTTTATACTATCGGTTTTAAAGACCTCAAAAAAATTCCCAATAGCAAAGTCATCAGGTAATGGTTGTCCCACAGCAGATGCAGTACAAAGTAGAAAAGCTGTTAATAGTATCTGTCTCATAATTAAGATAGTGCACAATTGTGAATTTAACACCTGTGGCCTACATACCACCAATATCAAAATAAAAGATGTATAAAATATCGACCATGCACTCTCCAAGATACAAAGTACAAAGTTCGTAGTTAGGCATTTGCTTCACACACATCCCACGTTTCAGTTCCCATTGACGGTATCCTCTAAACCTTCCACTCTACAGTCTCCCCTACACCTAACGTATCATCATCTCCTTTATCATCATTCGATTCAGGAGATGATGATGGTTTTATTTCTTCTTCACTTTTTTCTTCGGTGCGACTTTCTTCGGTGCGGGCTTTGTCTTCTTTACTGCTTTCGGCTTTTGGGCCTGAGGCTTCGAAGAGGTTGACTTGCTCGACTTTGATTTTTTTGCCGGGCTCACCTTTTTGCTGACCACCTTCGCCTTGGTTTTGCTTTGGCTTTTCGGGCTCACCGAAGAGACTGGCTTGGCCGTCTTCTTCGATCCACGGCTCGGGGTCAGAAGGTTGCGACTCTTTTTTTTTTCCCCGATTGCGCTCGAGGTCTCTAATTCACCGTCTTCTTCGTCTGGCTCCGGTCCTGTTTCTTCCTCCTCTTGAATGAGCGTTACCTTAGCAACTTTGTATTGTGAAAGACGATTGCCTAAAGCTTTCCAACCTTTCACATCAATCAAATCTTCGAGGTTAATGACTTCAGATGATTTCTCTTTGTCTTTTCCTTTAATCAATTCCAATTCAACTTCTGGTGTTTCTGATGTTGTAACTAACACCAATCGTGAGCCAATGGCTTCGGTGATGAAACCAAAGTCTTTGTCTTGTGTAGTGGTCTCGATCATGAAACGTTTTACCATGTAGGCCTTGCTCTCGCCATCAACATAAACAGCGGATACCGCTTTCTTCGGATGGAATTTCTCAACAAGCAAGGTCTTCTCTGGCTCGAAGCGATTCGTTAATTCGTAGTTCGTGATTTTGTATGAACCGTTTCGTGTGAAGGTAATGAGCTGATCATCGGCATCGAACTTACCTAAGTATTTACCGCGACTGTCTTTGTTCAAACGTCCGGCATCTTCATCATACCACAGGTTTAATTTGCTTAAGGTAGACGATCCTGCCTTTAGGAAATCAACTTTACGGATTGGATACTTCGTGATCGTGTTGCCTTTCGATCCACGACCCTTCACTTCCAATTCAGAGAAATCGTATTCGAATATTTTCTTGCGCGCTGTACTGCCTTGGGTAAGCTTCACCTCTATGGTTTCAGCTTCTCCGTTAGGATTGCCACTTACATAGTAGATTCTTGAATTCTTATCATCGCTTGCAATGGCATATTCTTTATCACGCGTTATGCCCGGCATATTGAAGCGTTTGGCAAAACCTTTTCCGCCTTTGCCATCACCATAGATTACGTTGTACGTCATGCGGTCATCGCCCTTCTTCCATATTCCGATGTACATGATGTCCTTGCCCATGAATACTTTCTCACCGATACGAGAGACACGAGCCTTACCATCTTTACGGATGACAATGACATCATCCAGGTCAGAACATTCGCAAATGAATTCATCGCGCTTCAAACCATAACCCACAAAACCGTCATCACGGTTGATGTACAGTTTCTGGTTGTTGGCAATTACCTCAACAGCCGTTACTGATTGGAAGCTCTTAATTTCTGTCTTACGCTCACGACCTTTACCATATTTATCCAACAGGTTTTGGAAATAGGCAATGGCATAATCCACAAGGTGTTTCAGATGATGTTCTGTTTCCTTCAATTGCATTTCAAGATCGCGCATCAACTCATCAGCCTTGAAGCCATCGAATTTCGAAATACGCTTGATCTTGATTTCAGTCAACCGAACAATATCATCACGGGTAATCTCTCTGTAGAATTTCTTCTTGTGAGGTTTTAGTCCTTTATCAATTACCTCGATAACCTCCTCCCAGCTTTCCGCTTCTTCAATGTCGCGGTAGATACGCTTCTCAATGAATATCTTTTCGAGTGACGAGAATAAAATCCGCTCCATCAACTCGGCCCGCTTAATCTGAAGCTCTTGCTTTAAAAGAGCAAGGGTTTGATTGGTATTGTATTTTAAGATTTCACCGACAGGCATAAACTTCGGCTTATCTTCAACGATCACACACGAGTTTGGTGAAATGCTTATCTCACAATCGGTAAACGCATAGAGCGCATCCAATGCAATCTCAGGAGATTGACCAGGTTGAAGCAGAATGAGAATCTCTACGTCCTTCGCAGTATTATCAATTACCTGTTTTACTTTAATCTGACCTTTCTCACTCGCCTTCACAATGGATTCCATCAATGAAGTGGTCGTTGTCGAAAAAGGTATATCTCTGATGACAAGCGTTTTCTTATCCTGTATTTCAATTCTTGCGCGTACTTTAATCTTACCTCCGCGCAAACCTTGATTGTATTCCGAAAAATCTCCGATACCTCCTGTTGGAAAATCAGGATAGATTTTTGGGTTCTTACCTTTTAAAATATCGATCGATGCTTTGATCAGTTCATTAAAATTGTGAGGAAGAATTTTGGTAGAAAGACCAACGGCAATACCTTCAACACCTTGAGCCAACAACAATGGAAACTTAACCGGCAATGTAACTGGTTCTTTTTTACGACCATCGTAAGACAATTGCCATTCCGTAGTTTGTCCATTGAACGCAACGTCCAATGCAAATTTAGAAAGACGTGCTTCAATATAACGAGGAGCAGCCGCGCCATCTCCGGTTCTTACATCACCCCAGTTACCCTGGGTTTCAATGAGGATATCTTTTTGTCCGATGTTGACAATAGCATCACCAATGGAAGCATCACCGTGCGGGTGATATTGCATGGTGTTGCCGATTACGTTCGCCACTTTGTTGAAGCGACCGTCATCCATTTCTTTTAACGAGTGCATGATCCTGCGTTGAACGGGTTTGAAACCATCTTCAATGCGTGGCACAGCACGTTCCAGAATTACATAGGATGCATAATCCAAAAACCAGTTTTGATACATGCCATCAATGGCAAGAGAGTGAATTACCACATCTCCATTGGCATCTTTACTGTTTGGTTTATTGACTTCCGGAACTCCAATCTTTTGTTTTTTGCTCATCTCTGCAATCTATTTTTTCTACTTGTTTAAAGTCGTCACGTTATGTGACACAAAACAATTTTGATTTATAGTTTAACTATGCCTCTTCAGTAACTTCTTCCTCTGCTGCTTTCGCTTCTACTTTATCTAATTCGATGCGTAAGTTATCGATGATAAATTCCTGACGATCAGGTGTGTTCTTGCCCATGTAGAACTCGAGCGTTTTGGCAAGATGTCCTTCACCCAGCAATACCGGTTGCAAGCGAATGTTTTCACCAATGAATCCACCGAACTCATCAGGAGAAATTTCTCCAAGACCTTTAAAGCGAGTGATCTCTGGTTTGACACCGATCTTTATGATAGCCGCTTGCCTTTCTTCATCGCTATAGCAATAGATCGTTTCTTTCTTGTTACGAACGCGGAAGAGTGGAGTGTCTAAAATAAATACATGTCCTGCTTTCACCAGATCAGGGAAAAACTGGAGGAAGAACGTCATCAGCAACAAGCGGATGTGCATACCATCCACATCAGCATCGGTAGCAATAATCACTTTGTTGTAGCGAAGACCTTCGATGCCATCTTCAATATTTAATGCATGTTGAAGCAGGTTAAACTCTTCATTCTCATACACTACCTTCTTGGTAAGAGAGAAACAGTTCAATGGCTTACCACGCAAACTGAATACAGCTTGCGTTTCTACATCGCGTGATTTAGTAATGGATCCGCTGGCAGAGTCACCTTCGGTAATGAAGATCACGGAGTCAACACCTTTCTCATTCTTCTCATCAAAGTGATAGCGGCAATCGCGAAGCTTCTTATTATGGAGGTTGGCTTTCTTCGCGCGATCGTTCGCCAGTTTTTTAATACCGGCAATTTCTTTACGCTCACGCTCCGATTGCAAAATCCGTTTCGACATGGCTTCTGCCACTGACGGATTTCTATTCAGATAAATCTCAATCTCTTTCGAAACGAAATCACTCACAAAACTTCTCACCGAAACACCTTCCGGTGCCATGTTGGTAGAACCCAGTTTCGTTTTGGTTTGTGATTCAAATACAGGTTCTTGTACACGAATTGCGATTGCTGCTATGATGCTGGCGCGAATGTCGGCAGCATCATAATCCTTCTTATAAAAATCACGAACACCTTTCACAATACCTTCGCGGAAAGCAGCTAAGTGCGTTCCTCCCTGTGTTGTGTTCTGACCATTTACGAATGAATAGTATTCTTCACCATACTGATTACCGTGAGTTAATGAGAACTCAATGTCATCCCCTTTCGCATGGATAATCGGGTAACGCAATTCTTCTGCGTCAACCTTTTGTTTTAACAGGTCAAGTAATCCGTCTTTCGAAAAATATTTATTGTTGTTGTAGTTGATGGAAAGTCCTGCGTTGAGGAAAGCATAATTCCACATCAAATCATCCAGATATTCGGGAATGAAGTGATAATGCTTAAACATCGTGTTGTCTGGTTCGAACTCTACCAGCGTTCCATTACGCTCATCACTCTTACCTTGTCGCGGGTCGTTGAAGAGAACACCTTTCTTAAATTCAGCCATCTTGGTTTGACCTTCGCGGAAAGCCTGAACTTTGAAATAGTTTGAAAGCGCATTCACCGCTTTTGTACCAACACCATTCAATCCAACTGATTTTTGGAAAGCGCCAGAATCATACTTCGCACCCGTGTTGATTTTGGAAACCACGTCCACCACTTTTCCGAGCGGAATACCTCTTCCATAATCACGCACGACCACGCGCTGATCTGTAATTTTTATATCGATGCTTTTGCCATAGCCCATCATGTGCTCATCGATACAGTTATCCATTACCTCTTTTACGAGGACATAGATACCATCGTCTTTGGATGAACCATCACCCAGCTTACCGATGTACATACCAGGCCGTAGCCGGATGTGCTCGCGCCAATCGAGAGACTTTATGCTCGATTCATCATAATCGAACATAGTCGAAGGTTTGTCTGCTTTCGCCATAGGTTAATCTTAACAGGAATCGCTAAAGAATGTACAGTTAAAAAAATCGAACTTCACCAGCTTAAAAAATTCTGTGTAGTTAAGGTCAGGAAGGCTTTCTGAAACCTTCCCGACCTTGAAAGATTCAATTCGCATCTAATAAAACGATTTTCATCATCACTACAAGGGCTTTATTAAAACTGGTATTTGCAAAAATAGATCACTTAACAAACCATAACTATCTGATTTACTGTAGCTAGTACTACAGTTCAGAAATGGATTGTTTAGGGAAAAATTTTAGGTAAATAACATAAACAGGCCAAGCTACGGTCCATAGAACGAGCAGGCCTACACTTCCATAAATTGCAAACGCAATGCTGTTATAATTAAACTTTTCGTTGCTGTTATAGACATTAATGAGGCTGATCGATATGATAAAGAAGATATTAAAGACAATGACCAACCCATAAAACCAGGTGCGGAAATCAGTATGTTTTGGGTATAGTTTATTCACGATAAAAACCAATACATTGATAAATGCCAACAAGCCCATGCAGAGATAAAAGAAGGCTTCCTTGTCGATAGAAACTTGCGAAACACCATTTTCCTGCACCGCAACATCTTGCGGAAGACTTGCATAGTTGAGCAGTAAAACCACCAGTGTCGTCAGCATTGAAAGAAACCAAAAGGCCTTGAAAATTCTTAATACCATGTTTGTAGATTTGGGTGCAAATAAACGATAAATCACCTTGAACATAAATCCGATTGTCCTATCAATCCCGATTTTTTTTATCCTGATCGGCATCGAACTGCTCGCAGAGCGGTTTACCCACAAGGATCTCTATAAATTTCCCGATGCCATCGCCAACATGAGTTGCGGTATTACTTCCCAACTTTCAGGGTTATTTCTGAGCATTCTTGGTATTGGCATCTATCACATGATATTTCAATACGCTGCATTTTTTTCGCTCGAAAAAAACTGGATCTATTGGGTTGCTTTGTTCTTGCTTACGGATCACTCTTATTATTGGGGACATCGCATGAGCCACGAAATTAATTTATTCTGGGGTGGTCATGTGGTTCATCATCAGAGTGAAGAGTATAATCTTTCAGTAGCCTTGCGTCAAAGCTCACTTCAAACCGTCTGGACATTTGCGTTCAACTTGCCTATTGCATTACTGGGATTTGATACCACCGATTTTGTTTTAATGTCAGCGTTCAATACACTTTATCAGTTTTGGATACATACTGAAACCATCGGAAAGATGGGATGGTTTGAATACATCTTCAATACACCTTCGCATCATCGGGTACATCACGGGCGAAATCCCAAATACATTGATAAGAACCATGCAGGGTCACTCATCATCTGGGATAAAATGTTTGGAACCTTTCAAAAGGAAGAAGAGAAACCTACCTATGGTATCACGAAACCCATTAACAGTTGGAATGCGGCTTATGCGAATGTGAGTCATTATGTAGAGATGAGTAAGGATTTAAAGCAGATCAATCGCTGGTCTGATAAAATCAGATATCTGTTTCACAAACCCGGATGGCTTCCAGAGAACCTTGGAGGTTATCGACCCGCACCTGAAGTTGATCCGACTACTTATAAGAAGTATTCTACGCCCGCTCCTCTCCTTCTCAACTTGTATGTGTTGTTTCAGTACGTGATCTGTCTTGTAGGAACAGCCTTGTTTTTATTCAAACAAAAAACGGATGACGGCATTTCCGATCGCTTTACACTTGGTGAGAATTTATTCATCGCCTTATTGATTTCAATCACAGTTATCAATTGTGGAGTTCTGTTCGAGAAACGAACATGGGCGAAATATTCAGAATGGATCCGAATCATATTTTACCCTCTACTCTTAGTTGCATTCGCTTATCTAAATAACGGGGCCGTTTGGTTGTATGCGTTTGCCTTTGTCTACCTTGTTGTTTCTGTTATCTGGTTCTATTCAATCCAAAAGAAAAATGCATCGATCTAAAAATATTTTTTCCGTTAAGAACTTCATCTATTCATTCCTCTTACTCGCTCTTATTTTTAGCTCGTGCGGAAAATCACTTCCTACCTTAGAGGGTATTGATTTGCAATCCTGGAAAGAAGATAAGAATGGATGCATGGGTAAACGATCCTCAATGCAAGAGTCGATCATCACGCAACACGATAAGTTGTTAGCCCTCGAAGAATTGCAAATTGTAGAATTATTAGGTAAGCCTGATCAAAACGAACTCTACAAACGAAATCAAAAGTTCTTCTACTATTATCTTCAGTCTGCAAAAGAATGCAATACAGGAGATTCTACACTCGTTCCTAAAAGATTATCCATTCGTTTCAATGCTATGGGATTGGCGAAGGAAGTGCGTGTCGAATAGTTGACCGATTACCAATCACTGAATACTGATTACCATTCTTTTTTAACATTTCAACACATGAAACCAAACTCTATCTTTGCATTGCCTAAACGAAAAAGTATATGAAAAAAGTAGCCGTGATTGGTTCCGGAACGATGGGTAACGGAATTGCCCATGTGTTCGCGCAAAATGGTTATGCCGTTTCCTTAATCGATGTTTCTGATGAAGCACTTAAAAAAGCAGTCGCTACTATTTCAAAAAACCTTTCACGCCAGGTCGAAAAAGGAACGATCAGTGAAGTCGTTAAAATTCAGGCACTGTCTAATATTTCTACCCATACCTTTTTAAAAGCTGGAGTTCATAATGCTGATTTGGTGGTGGAAGCCGCTACAGAAAATGAAGATTTGAAACTCAAAATATTTCAAGAGATAGACGAACACGCAGGTGCAAATACCATCCTGGCTTCCAATACTTCATCGATCTCTATCACAAAAATTGCTTCCGTAACGAAGCGACCAGATAAAGTAATCGGCATGCACTTTATGAATCCGGTGCCGATTATGAAGTTGGTGGAAGTGATTCGTGGTTACAATACAAGTGATGAGGTAAGATCAAATGTGATGGAGTTGGCGAAGGCCCTCGGAAAAATTCCGGTTGAAGTAAATGACTATCCAGGTTTTGTGGCCAATCGTATCTTGATGCCGATGATTAATGAAGCCATCTATTCTTTGTATGAAGGTGTGGCTGGTGTTGAAGAGATTGATACCGTTATGAAATTAGGAATGGCTCACCCGATGGGTCCGTTACAACTTGCTGATTTTATTGGTTTGGACGTTTGCCTTTCCATTCTCTATGTTTTACGCGATGGCTTTGGCAATCCGAAATATGCACCGTGTCCGTTGTTAATAAACATGGTTCAGGCAGGACATAAAGGAATAAAAACAGGAAGTGGATTTTATCAATATACTGCAGGTAGTAAGGATGCAGTAGTGAGCAAGCGATTCGCAAAGCGCTAAAAGTTAATGGTTAATAGTTATCCGTTAATCGTAAAGACCATTAACCGATAACCATTAACTGGTAACTGAAATTATTTCTTCAACAAATCCCTAATCTCTGTTAACAATGCGATATCAGCTGGAGGTGCTGGTGGATTGGGTGATGCTTCTTCCTTTTTCTTCGCTGCATTTACACCCTTTATGATCATAAACAATACAAAGGCAATGATGATGAAGTTGATCACGGCTGAAAGAAAACTACCATATTTTACAGATCCAAATAATGTAAGCTCCTCTAACTTGGTAAGATGAGCAGCTTCCAAAGCTGGTTTTAATAAAAGAGGAGTAATAACATCTTCGATAAACGATCCAACAATTTTACCGAATGCGGCTCCAATGACAACACCAACTGCGAGGTCGATAACATTGCCACGCATAGCAAAGGCTTTGAATTCTTTAAGCATAATTAAATGGATTTAGGTTCTTCTAAAATTACAGTAAAACGGTGAACATCAAAACAACCCGAACGTGATTCGGAATATAGTTTCTATTATAATTAGTAGAGGATTTAACAGTGATCAATGATCACTTCTTCACGAAATTCAGCGGGTTCTTCAACCCTGAAAAATCGGTTAACTCAACACCGGCACTGCCTATAAACATGTTGGCGTTTATCTTAACCGGAATTCTATTCTTATCATCTGAGAACCATGCCGTAATAGAATTCTCTCCATCAAATATTTTATTCTTGGGCATAACGGGTTTGAATACCAATGTGCGGATGTGACCTGATTTTATCTTAATGGTTTCTTTTCCTTTATAGACAATCTTGAGTTTGAAAAATTCGTCTTCAAAAAAACCTTTCACAGTTATCGTATCTCCTAACTTTACTTTTGATAAATCCATTACTCTCAAATACATAAAGCCAGCCACCATGTCACGCACATGCTCTGGTGCATCATAGTATTTAGGTTCTTTTAACTTACCTGTCTTCTTATCAAGGGTCTTTACTTCAATTTTCTTTTTTTCATGGTCGAAGGTTGTCCATTCATCTTTTTTATAATTGCCTTCTCGTTGCTTGCGATAAAACTGTAGTGGCAGAATTGAAATGGTATCAATGTAAGCACCGTACTTATTGTCTACATCGGCTACCCAATCTACCATGCCTACTGTTTTACCGGTGATATCAACTTTAAAGCAAGGGCGATTATTGAAGGTAAAGTAGTCGGGATGTATTTGAACCATCCCTTTTCCTATCGTGAAAAAACCATAGGTCATTTTAAAACGAATCACTTCACCACGTCTGAAACTCTCATTTTTAAAATAGGGATATACATCATTGTCCTGCGCGACAAATCCTGAAAGGACAGCAACAATAAAAAGACTAAAGAGCAACTTCTTCATACTGCATTATGCCAAAGATATACACGGATAATGAACCATGGGTAAACGAATTATGAATTTCAAAGCCCGTGCCAGTAATGCTTAGACACTTCTGCGCTATAGACGGTTTAAACCGCTACATTATTTTCGCGCAGAGCATCATTCAACGAAGTTTTTTTGTCGGTGCTTTCCTTTCGTTGGCCAATAATCAATGCGCAAGGCACCTGGAAATCTCCAGCCGGGAATTTCTTGGTATAGGATCCGGGGATAACAACCGATCTTTCAGGCACATAGTTCTTATATTCAACAGGCTGTGAACCGGTAACATCAATAATTTTTGAACTGGCTGTTAATACTACGTTCGCACCCAAAACAGCCTCTTTTCCTACCCGAACACCTTCCACAACAATGCATCTTGAGCCAATAAAAGCATTGTCCTCTATAATGACAGGGGCCGCCTGAACGGGTTCTAGTACACCACCAATTCCAACTCCACCACTCAAGTGAACATTCTTTCCGATTTGGGCACAGCTGCCAACTGTAGCCCATGTATCAACCATCGTACCTTCATCCACATAAGCACCTATGTTCACATAGGATGGCATCATGATTACCCCTTTGCTCAAATATGAACCATAACGCGCTATAGCGTGAGGAACAACGCGAACGCCAAGTTCCTTATAATTTTTCTTTAATTTAATCTTATCGTGAAACTCAAAGGGTCCAACTTCAATCGTTTCCATTTGTTGGATCGGAAAATACATAATCACCGCTTTTTTGATCCACTCATTTACCTGCCACACGTTTTCGATTGGTTCAGCCACACGCAACTTACCCTGATCTAACTTTTCAACGACTTCGCGAATGACCTGCTGGTTCTCTGCTATCTGAAGAAGCGTACGATCATCCCAGATTTTTTCAATGAGTTCTTTCAATTGCATTTAAGTTCTGTGTTTGTTAAAAATTCGGAGCGTAAATATAGCAATTGACCGTTACGCTTTGACCATTAGGGCTAAGAAGAAAGCGTAAACTTTATTACCATGCTGGAATAAGACCGGTCATCAATCACCATGAGACTTTGGTGGAAAAGAAAATCAATTTTTTACCCTGCAAGAATTTCTTCTAACAATAAACGACTTTTAAAAGTACCTTTAGGAACAGATCAATCTATGTATACCAATACGTCTAAAATTCTCGTCTTAATCCCTCTGATTTTACTCACAATAGCAAAATTCAGTTTCGCTCAACAGGCGCAAGTGAAGCAGGCATTTACGTACGACCAAAAAGAGCTCTGGTTCGACAAGATTGTTACGCTTAAGAATACTAATCTTATTAACGGACCGGAATATTTCATACCCTTTCAAGCAACCACCACTCATCCTTTTTTTGGATCTCGCGAATTGACCAATGAAGAACTGGCGTATGATCATCAGCGCTACGTTAATGTTCCAATCTTATATGATATTTTTGGTGACATCCTCATTCTTCGGCTTCAGGATAAAAATGGTCTTTTTGCAATGGTTCAGATCAACGAGGATAAAGTGGAAAGTTTTAGCCTGTACCATCATCATTTTCGAAAGCTTACAAATCCGAAGGAATCCGAAACAGGCTCTGGTTATTATGACGTTCTCTACGAAGGCAAAAATATAATGCTGGTTGCAAAGCGAGGTAAAAGCAAATACATACTGAACGACAGAGTAGAATTTCAACTGGAAGAAAAATTTTACTTCATTCGTAACAACGAGTGGTCACGTCTTTCAGGAACGGGAAGTTGTTATAAATTAATGAAAGCCAATAAGTCCAGGATTACTTCATTTATTAAATCCCAGAAAATAAAAGTCAGAAAGCAAAATGAACAAGATATAATTGCCATCGCTGCTTTTTGTAATTCTCTGCCAGAAACCGTGTTGAAGTGATGAAGCAAATAAGCTTATTTTTCATTTTTGTTACAAGTTGCTTTGTTTCTATAGGGCAAATCAATCATGAGGTAACAATCAATGTAGAAGATGTACCCATGTCACACTTCATCAAAACCATTGAGGAGAGAAGTTCATTCAAATTCTATTATATCAACTCCTGGATAGATTCCTTGAAAGTCAGTGTGAATGCTGAGAAGAAACCAATCCATGAAGTTCTTACAACGGCCTTGCGCAATTCCAGACTTCAATTTTATATTGATGGAAATAAAATAATCCTGACAGACAATACCCCTATTCTGGAAGGTATTGATCCGGGATTTTTCTCAATCAACGAAACAGATACTGATGGGCTTACAAATTATTCATTCCGCAGAGAATATATTCCGGTTGCTCAGGTTGAATCAAAAGTTGAAAACAAGATTATTGAAATAGGAACAAAGCAAGCTACGTTAAAAGGTAATCCAACTTTAGTTGGTTACATCAAGGAAAAGAAAACCAATGAAGCCATTTCTGGCGCTCAGATTTATGTTGACAAAACTTCGAAAGGAACTTCGTCTAATGCTGCTGGCTTTTACTCCCTTACAATACCGCAAGGAAAATTTACTTTGGTTATTCAGTATACCGGTATGAATCAGGAAAGGAGAAATGTCATTCTGTATTCAGATGGTAAATTAGATGTGTTTATGGAGGAAGATGTTATCTCCTTAAAAGAAGTGGTTGTTGAATCTGACCGTGATGCCAACATCCTAAACAACCAAATGGGGAAATCTATAATCGATATGAAATCGATCAAGAATGTTCCTAAAATATTAGGAGAGAATGACCTCTTGCGTGTGGCCCTCACTTTACCGGGAGTAAAATCGGTAGGTGAAGGTGCTTCCGGTTTAAATGTTCGCGGGGGAAATGCAGATCAAAATTTAATGCAACTAAACGAAGCTACTATCTACAACACCTCTCATTTTCTAGGCTTCTTCTCCGTCTTTAATTCTGATGCCATCAAGACTTCTGAGTTGTATAAGAGTGGAATTCCTGCTCAATATGGTGGTCGTTTGTCGTCCATCTTTGATATTCAATTGAAAGATGGAAATCAGAATAAATTTTCTGGAACGGGTGGAATCGGCCCAGTCACTGCTAAACTTCTAATAGAGGTGCCTGTTGTAAACGAAAAAACTTCCCTTGTAATTGGAGGACGATCCACTTATTCAGATTGGCTTTTGCGCCAGGTGCCTTCATCAACAGTGAAGAATTCCAGCGCGTCTTTCTACGACCTTGTAGGAAGGGCGACACATAAGTTCAACGAAAATAATTCAATTGCTTTCTCCTACTACTATAGCAAGGACAGATTTAAACTGGGAAATGATTCTCTCTTCTCATACTCCAATAACATGGCCTCATTGCAATGGCGATCCAGTTTCAATCACAATCTTCATAGTATGCTGAGTATTACTCACAGTATTTATAAGTATAACATCGATTTCGACAAAGTTCCTCAAAATGCTTTCACTCTTGGATTCGGAATAAAGGAATCAAATGTTAAATGGGATTTCAATTATTATAAGGGAGCTCACAAAATTGATTTTGGGCTACAATCAAAACTTTACAACCTGAACCCTGGATTTATAAATGCGAGTGGCAATGAATCAATAGTGAAATCAAACCAGGTTGAGCCAGAGCGTGGATTAGAAAGCGCACTTTATCTGGCAGACAATATTGAGATTACGCCAAAGCTATCGCTTTATCTCGGACTACGTTACTCATCCTTCACCGCACTCGGAGCCCGAAATATTTATTCCTACTCGCCTGATCTGCCGAAAGATAATTCGTCTGTAACGGATAGTACTGCCTATGGCCACAATGAATCCGTTCATACCTACCGTGGTCCTGAATATAGATTTTCTGCGCGCTATGCGTTAGCAGGACTAGCTTCTGTTAAGATAAGTTATAATCGAACAAGGCAATATATTCACATGCTTTCCAATACTGTATCGGTTTCTCCCACTACTACATGGAAATTATCAGATACGAATGTAGCGCCTCAATTGGCTGATCAAATTTCTTTAGGTTTCTACAAAGACATTCCCAACAATAGCATTGAAACATCCGTAGAGATTTATTATAAATGGCTTGATAATGTGATTGATTATAAAATCGGATCGGAGTTGATCATGAATAAACACATTGAGCAGGACATTCTACAAGGGAAAGGAAAAGCATATGGCATTGAATTTCTAGTGCGAAAGAAAACCGGAAAATTAAATGGGTGGGTAAGTTATACGTATTCGCGCACGTTCTTAAAAATGAACAGTCAATTTATGAATGAAAAAATAAACGATGGAAGTTATTATCCCGCCAACTACGACAAACCCCAC
>JBDTTT010000034.1:0-45685 GCA_039930485.1 Chryseolinea sp. | reverse complement strand
TGAGGGCAATTATCCTTTAAAGCAAACGGTTCATCATTTTCATCCCGCCCAAAAACAATACGCTCTCCCAAAATTTCCTTTCCCACCAGTTTTCCTTTTTCCAGAAAGGAGCCATGCATGGCGAAGTACCAGAGATTTTTGAGAAAAAGAGATTCAGTCATGCGAATGAAATTAGGCTAAGCTCAAAGAAAGAGGTAAAGAATAAGTTTGCAAAATTAACAATGTGATTAAAGCGATTTAGGAGAAGCTTTAAACAAAACAACGATCTTTCAGCGATTCATGTAAAAATGATCTTCAAGCAGCTATTTGTACGCCTCTTGGAGACTAAAAAATGCCAATGCGTGAAAATTTAGAACCGTAAAGCGTGCCCGCAATCGTTTCCGGTAATTTTAATGCTTTACTTTTCAAGTCTTAAGTCCTTACTTGTAGCCCTAATCTAACCAAATGAAATTTGCCTAGCCTTTTAATCGGCCAAAAGAAAGATTGTGGTCAAGGTAATTTCGCATTAAAAACAGTATGAAAAGAAAACTTCGCATGGGAATGGTAGGCGGTGGTCTTACCTCATTTATTGGTCCTGTTCATCGCAAAGCCGCGGGCATCGATGGAGAAATTGAGTTGGTATGTGGTGCGTTTAGCATCGTACCGGGAGAATCAAAAGAAACAGGCCAGGCGCTTTATCTAAATCCGAGTCGCGTTTATGAGTCGTATCAGGAAATGTTTGAAAAAGAGAAGGCCTTGCCTGCTGATCAACGCATCGACTTTGTATCGGTAGTTACTCCCAACCATGTTCATTTCGGTCCCACGAAGATGGCACTTGAAAATGGTTTCCACGTACTCGTAGAAAAACCTATTGCATTCTCAGTTGAAGAAGCGAAAATATTACAGAAGCTGGTTGCTAAAACGGGTTTGATACTGGGACTTACGCATACCTACACCGGTTATCCTTTAGTAAAGGAAGCTCGTCAGATGGTGGCAAAAGGTGCTCTTGGAAAAATCAGAAAAGTATATGTTGAATATCCGCAAGGATGGCTTTCAACACCATTAGAGAAGACTGGCAATATGCAGGCGTCATGGCGTACCGATCCAAAGCAATCTGGTATGGGTGGTGCCATTGGTGATATCGGAACACACGCAGCGAATCTTGCCGAATACATTACGGGCTCTAACATCACTGAAATCTGCGCCATGCTCAATGCCGTGGTGAAAGGTCGCATGATTGATGATGATAGCTCCATGTTGCTCAAATTTGATAATGGTGCAACGGGTATTTTACTAGCTACTCAGGTTGCTGCAGGTGAAGAGAACAACCTTAACATCCGTGTATATGGAGAGAAGGGTGGATTAGAATGGAAGCAGATGGATCCAAACACAATGATTGTAAAGTGGCTTGATAAGCCTACTGAAGTAATCCGTGCTGGACAAAAATATTTATCGGATGAAGCGAAAGCTTTTACCCGCACCCCTGCTGGTCACCCGGAAGGATATTTAGAAGCATTTGCTAACATCTATAGAGCCTTCACTCGTGCAGTTCGCGATTTCAAGCCGGGTAAAAAAATCAATGCAGCCAAGTATGATTTCCCGGATGTTGAAGACGGAGTTCGTGGAATGAACTTCGTACAAACTGCTGTGAAGTCGGCAAGCTCAAATCGCAAATGGACAAAACTCAAATAGACGTTAGTATTTAGACATTAGTATCAAGTATTAAATCTAACACCTAACATCTTGCTACTAATGTCTAACGTCTTGCTACTACTGTCTAAAGTCTAACGTCTAATGTCTAGTATCTAAAGTCTAACCGTAAAGAATGAAAACGATTAAAGGGCCAGCGATTTTTTTGGCGCAATTCATGGGCGATCAGGCGCCCTTCGACAATCTTAAAACAATAGGTAAGTGGGCAGCCTCTCATGGTTATGCTGGCGTTCAACTTCCCGCATGGGATAAGCGTTGCATTGATTTGAAGCAGGCAGCCGAGAGCAAAGATTATTGTGATGATTTAAAAGGCATAGTGAATTCCTGTGGATTAGAGATCACGGAATTATCAACACACCTTCAAGGTCAGTTGGTAGCGGTCCATCCAGCTTACAATGAATTGTTCGATGGCTTTGCGCCAAGAGCATTGCGAGGTAAGCCGAAGGAAAGAACAGCATGGGCAGTCGATCAATTGAAATATGCAGCGAAGGCTAGTAAGAACTTAGGTCTTAAAGCAGTAGCTACTTTCTCAGGAGCATTGATGTGGCACACAGTTTATCCATGGCCTCAACGTCCTGCAGGATTGGTTGAAGATGGTTTCAAAGAATTAGCAAAACGTTGGCTCCCGATTTTGAATGCGTATGATAAAGCAGGTGTTGATCTTTGTTATGAAATACATCCGGGTGAAGACTTGCACGATGGTATAACGTTCGAACGTTTCTGGGAAGCAACAAATAAACATTCACGTTGCAATATTCTTTATGATCCAAGTCACTTTGTACTTCAGCAACTGGATTACATCCAATACATTGATTTCTATCATACCTTTATCAAGATGTTCCATGTGAAGGATGCTGAGTTTAACCCAACCGGGAAGAGTGGTGTCTATGGTGGATACCAGGGCTGGACAGATCGTCCCGGAAGATTCAGATCATTGGGCGATGGACAAGTTGATTTTCAAACCATCTTTTCAAAACTGACACAATACGGTTATGATGGTTGGGCCGTGCTGGAATGGGAGTGTGCCATTAAACATCCGGAACAAGGTGCTGCAGAAGGTGCACCCTTTATTCAGGATCACATCATCCGTGTAACGGAAAAAGCATTTGATGATTTTGCATCAGCGGGCAAAGATCAAAAGCTGAACAAACGAATTTTAGGAATTTAAAAACATTTTAAAAAAGCAATCACATGAAAAAAGTATTTGTATTCATCGCTCTTGTATCCATTGCAAGTTTTACCATGACATCCTGCGGATCTAAAAAAGAAGAAGCTAAAACAGAAGCAACTGAAAATGCAAGCGAAGATTTAGCAGAACCAAAAAAGGAATCAGCCGATGAAATGATTGCACAAGGTCAGGCATTGGTTGATGGAAGTGATTGTAAAACATGCCACCATCCTGTCAATAAGATAATAGGCCCATCTCATACAGATGTTGCTAAGAAATATGATTTCACGCAAGCCAATGTAACACTGCTCGCAGGAAAAATCATAAGCGGAGGTAGTGGAGTATGGGGAGAAATTCCAATGTCACCACATGGCGATATTACAAAAGCCGATGCTGAGAAGATGGCCATGTACGTGCTGTCACTAGATGGTGAAAAGCCAAAGGATTAGGATCTTAACGAAACATCAACTAACCAGGCACTGAAATGAAAAATTGTTTCTTTATTCTCGTTCTACTGGCTTCTGTAAAATTTTTGGATGCCTCCGCGCAAAGTACTTTGACGGATCAGGAAAAAAAGGAGGGTTGGAAACTTTTGTTTGATGGAAAGACAACGAAGGGTTGGCGTGCTTATGGAAGCGATAAAATTGGTGGTGCCTGGAAAGTGAAGGAAGGAGTACTCTACCTTGATAATTCAAAGAAGGATGATGGATCAAGTTTGGAAGCAGGCGACATCATCACTGAAAAGGAGTATGAGAATTTTGATTTGATGTTGGAGTGGAAAATTTCAGCATGCGGTAATAGCGGAATTATGTTCAATGTGGTGGAGAGTAGTGAAAATAAGAATACCTACTTCACAGGTCCGGAAGTCCAGGTGCTGGATAATGCATGTCATCCTGATGCTAAAATCATTAAGCATCGCGCTGGCGATTTGTATGATTTGATTTCGTGTTCAACCGAAACAGTGAAGGTGGCTGGTGAATGGAATCAGGTGCGTATTATCTCGAACAAAGGAAATTTAGAACTGTGGTTGAATGGAGTGAAGGTGGTTCAAACGCAAATGCATACTGCAGCATGGGATGAAATGGTGAAGGGTAGTAAATTCAAAGACATGAAAGCATTTGGCAAAGCCAGCAAAGGTCACATCGCTTTGCAGGATCATGGCAATGGAGTTTGGTTTCGGAATATCAAAATCAAGGAGATTCAATAACGCCATCACGGGCATTCTTAGGTAGGCATTCAAAACAATTAGACATGAATATGAAATCGGTTATGGCCATGGTGGCCATGGTATTTCTCTTGCTCTCTTGCGGGGAAGGAAACAAAAAGCGCGTATTAGTTTTCTCCAAAACAAAAGGATATCGACACGAGTCCATTGAAGAGGGTAAGACGGCATTTCAGAAACTGGGTGATGACAAAGGTATTGTTGTTGACACGACTGAAGATGCTTCTGCATTTACTGACGAGAATCTAAAAAAATACAGAGCGGTTGTTTTCTTAAACACAACAGGTGATGTGTTGGATCAATATCAACAAGCAGCGTTTAAACGATTCATTCAAGCGGGTGGAGGTTATATGGGTATTCATGCTGCTGCGGATACCGAATATGAATGGTGGTGGTATGGAAAATTGGTAGGCGCTTACTTTAAGAGTCACCCGCAAATTCAGGATGCAAAATTCAAAAAGGTAAAAACTGATGCTTTGGTAGAAGGGCTTCCGGATGAATGGATGCGCAAAGATGAGTTATACAACTACAAGAAAATTTCGGATGAGATTCAAGTTTTATACACATTGGATGAGACTTCTTACAAAGGAGGAGAGAATGGTGACAATCACCCAATAGCGTGGTTTCATGATTTCGATGGAGGACGTTCATTCTATACAGGTATGGGCCACACCAACGAAAGTTATGTCGATCCTCAATATCTCAAACACGTCTGGTTGGGATTGCAATATGTAATCGGAGAAAATAAACTGGATTACAGCAAAGCAGCAACGAAGCTTGTACCAGAAGAAAATCGATTTAATAAAGTTGTGTTGGGAAGCTATTTTGATGAACCAACCGAGATGGACATCTTACCCGATGGTCGTATTATTTTCCTGGAACGAAAAGGCGCTGTGAAGTTATACAATCCGAAAACGGATAGCATTTCGATCATTAACACTTTTAATGTTTATACCAAGTTTGAAGATGGTATGCTCGGCATCTCGCATGATCCTGATTTTGCAAAAAATAATTGGCTTTACATTTTTTACTCAACGCCAGCGAAATCGGCTAACATTTTATCGCGCTTTACTTTTGATGGGACCAAGATCGACATGGCTTCCGAGAAGCAAATGATGGAAGTGGTTACACAACGTGAGACATGTTGCCACACGGGTGGATCAATTGCTTTTGGCCCGGATAATAATTTGTATGTATCAACAGGAGATAACTCAAGTCCGTTTGAGTCAGATGGCTTTAGTCCTTCTGATGAACGCAAAGGCAGATCGCCTTTTGATGCACAAAAATCTTCTTCAAACACAAATGATTTACGTGGTAAAATTTTACGCATTCACCCAGAAGCAGATGGTACCTATTCTATTCCCGAAGGAAATCTTTTCAAGAAAGGTGAAGATAAAACGCGCGGTGAAATTTATGTAATGGGTAATCGTAATCCATACCGAATCTCAATCGATCAGAAAACAGGATTTTTATATTGGGGCGAAGTGGGGCCTGATGCTGGTGAAGATAAAGAGGGTAGAGGTATTCGCGGATACGATGAAGTGAATCAGGCACAGAAACCAGGATTCTTTGGTTGGCCGTATTTTGTTGGCGGAAACTATGCTTACAACGAGCACGATTTTGCAAAGAAGGTATCGGGTGCAAAGCACGATCCAATGAAGCCAATCAATAATTCACCAAACAACACAGGTAAGTTGGAGTTACCTCCGGTAAGTCCACCATTCATTTGGTATCCATATGCGGCATCGCCCGATTTTCCTTTAATGAAAGAAGGGGGAAGAAATGCAATGGCAGGGCCAGTATATTATTCAGAAAATTATAAAGACCAACCAACGGCATTTCCGGATTATTTTGATGGTAAGTTAATCTCCTACGATTGGATGCGAAACTTTATGCGTCTCATTTCAATGGATTCTGCCGGTAAGATTACAGACATAGAGCCCTTCATGGAAGGTGTTCCTTTCAATAACATTATTGATATGGCATTCGGCCCGGATGGAAAATTGTACACACTTGAATATGGCACACAATGGTTTGCAAAAAATCGTGATGCTCGTTTATCAAGAATTGATTTTAACAAAGACAATCGTTCGCCAAGTGCAAAATTAACAGTCGACAAAACAGCTGGAGCGGTGCCGTTAACGGTTGTGATTTCAGCTGCTGAAACAATTGATCCAGATGGTGATGCCATTACCTATGAATTGGAATCGAATGGACAAACGTTAAAATCAACGGATGGAAAATTCAATATCACATTCGACAAAGCAGGAATTTATCGTCCAAAGTTAACCGCGACTGACGGAAAAGGATCCAAGTCTTTTGCAGACATCACCATCATCGCAGGTAATGAACCTCCGGTTGTTTCACTGGATATAGTAGGCAACAGTCAGTTTTATTTGCCGGGCGGATCAGTTAATTATACTGCATCTGTTTCAGATAAAGAGGATGGAAGTACAGCCGATGCAAAGATTAGTGCTGACCGTGTATTGGTTACGGTTGACTTCCTTGCACAAGGATATGATAAAACAAAGATTGCACAAGGACATCAGCAATCTGAACTTCCGGGTAAATTACTCATTGCAGAAAGTGACTGTAAATCATGCCACCTGATCGATAAGAAATCTGCTGGACCTGGCTATCGCGATGTTGCTCAAAAATATAAGAGTGATGTAAAAGCAATTGACAAATTATCTGACAAAATATTAAAAGGTGGTTCTGGTGTGTGGGGTGAAACAGCTATGGCGGCTCATCCGCAGATATCAAAAGAGAATGCAATACTAATGGTTGAATACATTTTGTCTTTGTCAGACGAGAAGCGACCCAAGAGTCTACCATTAACAGGTGTTTCAAAATTTCAACCTGCACCTAAAGAAGGTCCTGCTGCTACTTCTGCTTATGTAATTACGGCATCGTATGATGATAATGGAGCATCTGGTATGCCGTCTATTGCGTCATCAAAAACAATTGTACTTCGATCGCCAGTATTGACTGGCGCTGATGTATCGGAGTGTCAAGGTGGTCCTCGCAAACTAGCAGCAGGCCCAAATATTGCAGTAGAAAATGTAAAGCATAACTCATCTGTTCGATACAAAGACATTGACTTAACCAGTATTGGTAAAATGAGTTTTGTGATTGCTGAAGTAGTAATGATGACAGAAGGCGGAGAGATAGAAGTTCACATTGATTCACCAACAGGCAAAAAACTAGGCCTTGTGAATTTTGAAAAATCACCTGAGATTGCGGTTCAAGCTGGTGTTACGGCAAAAGTGGCTTCGATCACCCTTGAACTGATAAATGGAAAGCATGATATTGTATTGATATTTAAGAATGCAGAAGCAGGCGATGATAACCTGTTTTATTTTAGTCAGATTACTTTAGAGAAATAACTAAATCATACCAAGATGAACAGAAGAGAATTTATTCAACGGTCTTCCCTCACAGCAGCAGGGTTGATGGTGGCTCCGGCTTTTTTAAGAGCCGGCCAAAAGGGCAAAGCACTTGGGTTGCAATTGTACACATTGCGCGGTACCATTGGTCAGGATCCGAAAGGAGTATTGCAGAAGGTAGCAAGTTATGGATATCAGGAGCTAGAGGCTTATTCGTATAGTGATGGTAAAATCTTCGGCATGGACTATACTGAGTTTTGTAATTATGCGAAGAGTCTGAAGATGAAAGTAACAAGTGGTCATTACGGACTCAATCTAATTAAAGGCGATATCTGGAAAAAGGCGGTTGACGATGCCAAGAAAAACGGACAGGATTTTATGGTGATGCCTTACCTTCAGGAACCTGATCGTAAAACTATTGATCAATATAAAACCATCTGTGCGGATCTTAATGCGGCAGGAGAGGTATGTAATGCCGCTGGTATTCGTTTTCAATATCACAACCACGCGTTTGAGTTTGATACTCTTGAAGGACAAATTCCATACGATTTGATGTTGAAAGAACTTGATCCAAAAAAGGTGGGGATGGAACTGGATTTGTTTTGGGTAGTGAATGCCGGAAAAGATCCGGTAAAATATTTTGAAGCGTTTCCTGGTCGTTTTGAACAATGGCACATAAAGGATATGGACAAGGCCGACAAAATGAAGAACACCGCCATTGGCAGTGGAACGATTGATTTCAAAATCCTATTAACGAAAGCAAAATTGGCTGGTTTGAAACATGCCTACGTTGAGCAGGAAACGTATGATGGAGAACCGATTGATGAAGTTGGCAAGAGCGCTGTTTATTTAAAGACGATTCTTTAATTTTTATTTTTTGATTACAGGTTTATTCAAAGATGTCGGGTAATTTTGCCCGACATCTTTTTTTGATACACATCCGTGAAGATTTAGTTTACTACCCAGGCTTGAGTTTGAGAATGTAGAATGTGGACATGGACATCAGAATGGATAGTCTAAACTTTGAACTAATATGAAAATCTTCAATATCGTATTCGCTTTAATCTTTCTATCCTTTGTATACGTTCAATTCAACGATCCTGATCCGATTCTTTGGATTGCGATTTATGGATCGATGGTTGTGATGTGTACGTTGGCAATATTCAAACGTTACCCTCGCCCGGCCTACATTGTTTTAATACTACTCTTTGCCGGCTATAGTATCCGGTATATACCAAGTGTATTAGTATGGTTCAGGCAAGAGCACTTGTCAGATTTGTTTGATGAAGTAGCGAAGATGGAACATCTTTATATTGAAGAATCGCGTGAGTTTTTAGGCTTGATGATTTGTGTATTCGTTTTAGCTTTTAATTTTATTCGTTCAAGGAAATTAGTGAAATCGCAAATTATTAGTAAAGATTAGTAGGTTAAAAGAATAACCTAGCTCTTTATGTATTGTAAAATTCTCACGTTAGCCTTATTCGCTGAATGTTTTTGTAAGTATTTTAATCGGAATTAAAACTATCTTCTGTTAGCCCGCATCTTGGGTGAATGAATATTAACTACATTGATTAGTCATTCTATAAATTTAAACCTGCTTCTAAATGAAAACAAAATTCAATTTATTGTTAGCCTGCATGATATTGCTGACTTGGCTGAATGCAAGTGCACAGGCTTCTTACCTCAAGTTTGGGGCTAGTTTTAATGCTACCTATTTGAAAGAGAACCAATTAACGAATACTTACCCCAGTTGGGAATTATCCTATGAAAGATCACTTGGTAACAAATGGTCGATAGCCTTGGGATTCAACTATTCAAAGCGCCTTACTGAAGCCCCGTTTCAAACCGTTAATACCTATGATTATAAGTTCACGAACTACGATAAGATGTTTGTATTGGAAGGAAGGTATTATTTTTTATCCACGGACAAAGGCCCTTTTTTGCAACTCGGTGGTTCAATATTTTCCACCAAAGAGATATTTGTTTTCAAAGATTATACTTCTGGTATGCAAACTACAAGCACTCATAATCGAACGGGAGCTAACGTTTATGGGGGGCTTGGATTAAAATATCCGATAACTCCGAAATTGGGTTTTGAGATGACCTTAAACATTACACCTAACATCAACGGAATTGAAGACTACGGAACGGGTGGTTATATTAGAAGTGGTGTTAAATTGACTTATGCGCTAGGCAAACGCAAATAAAAATGATGGTATAATTAATAGCCACAGGTAGCATAATTGCTACTCATGGTTACAAACTTACACCCTCCACCAAAATCATTTTTGTTTTAGCATTGAGCTGGCGGATTTTTTTTGCAGGTGCATACTCTGCCGAACTCCACCATTCTTTAGCTCGTGTAACACTCTCAAACTGCAAAACAACAATACGCTCCGGATTCCAATCACCTTCCAGACATTCAGTTGATCCACCGCGAACAATAAATTTCCCTCCATAAGCAGCAAGGGAGCCTGGGGTTAATTTTTTATACCCTTCATATTCATCTTTATTTAGGACGGTGACATCAACGATAATATAGGCTGACATAGTGTTTTAGTTAAAATTAATTTTAGTATTGATGAAAGGCCTCTGATATAAAACTTAGTGCAGTGGGTAAAGCTCTTCTCCAATAAGTCCAGCTATGACCTCCATCATTGATGCGGAACTCATGAGGAATTTCTTTTTTGCGCATGGTAATGTGCGCCATCGAATTTCCTTCAAACAAAAAATCATCATCTCCACAATCAATGTACCACCTCACGGCTTTTTTATTTTCATCGGTTACGGTATTAAGCTGTGCCAGTACACTGTATTTTTTATAATAGGCTTCAATCTGCGCATCATTGTCAGCCGTTATGTTGCGTTGGGTTAAATAAGCTTTTGTGTCTTCTAAGGTAAGTGGTCCTGTCGAAGCACTCAACGGACAGGCAGAAGAAAACAATTCAGGATGATGTAAAGCATAAATGAATGATCCGCCACCACCCATAGAGAGACCTGCCACCGCACGGTATCGTTTATCTTTTTTAATTCGATACTTATTCTCTATGAAAGGCATAAACTCTTCAAAGAAAAAATCTTCGTACCGCCATTCGTTCTTCACATCGTTATAGTAACCCCGCTGACCCGTGTTAGCATCGGGCATTACAATAATCATGGGAGTTGCCATTCCATCGGCAATTGATTTGTCAGCAATGTGCTGCACTTCACCAAACTGAACCCAACCGGTTTGGTCATCACCACCACCATGAAGCAAGTAGAGAATAGGGTAGGAGCGCTGCGATGTTTCATATCCATCCGGCAAATACACAGCGTATTTTCTATCTCCTTTTAATATTTTACTGGGTAGAGATAAATTATCATATACTTTGCTTTGTGCCCAAAGCAAGGCGGGCAACAGAATCAATGAAAAGACCAGGAATTTTTTCATAGCGAATGGGTGTAATTGTACTACCGAAGATGTTAAATATTGAAGGACTGTGCAAGGATAATATGCATCACCTTAAGCTACACGATACATTCTACAGCGTAATGCAACTCACTTGTGAAAAATGCAATGACTTGCAAGAATGAACCTGGGTAATTCTAAGATTTAAGCATTCAGTTCGAAAGTAATTCTTGAGCGTTCTCAAGTGCTATTTTAGATGGCTTTGCACCGCCAATCATTTTTGCAATTTCTTCAATGCGTTCATCTTCATCCAATCGTTTGATTGAACTGGTTGTCTTTGCCGAGCTGTTATTTTTATAGACTACAAAATGAGCATCACCCTTCGCTGCAATCTGTGGCAAATGACTAATGGAAATGATTTGATGATTCTTCGCCATGGTCTTCATCAGGTTGCCAAGCTTGATCGCAACTTCGCCCGAAACGCCATTGTCAATTTCATCCAGTATTAAGGTAGGCATGGCAGTTTTTTCAGCCATTACATATTTGATGGCAAACATCAACCTGGAGAATTCACCACCCGATGCAACCTGAGCTAACGGACGAGGTGCAATCCCCTTATTAGCACTAAATAATATTTCAATTTTGTCAATCCCGGACGGTGTTGGAACGCCTACATTATTTTCAATATGAAGGGTGGCATCAGGAATGGAAAGCTCTTGCAGTAATTTCACGATTTGTTTGCAAAGCGATTTGAAAATCTTTTCACGAGATTCGCTGAGTTTGCCTGCAACTGTTTTTACTTTTTGTTCAGCATCTTCGAACGCTTTTTGCGATGAAGCCAAAGCACCATCGAGATTGCTTGTTAAATTATTCTTCTCTTCAAGATATTCCTGAATTTGGATCAGTTCGTTCACATCATTTACACGATGCTTCTTTTGAAGTCTATAGAGTGTACTCAATCGTTCTTTAATAAACTCCGATCGCTCAGGGTCAAATTCAATATTGCTTTCTTCTTTTTCAATTTCATTTAACACATCATCTAATTCAATCAGCATGCTATTGATTCGATTGAATAAAGAAGTATAGGCAGAAGAATAGGAAGAAATACTTTGTAAATGATTGCGGGCTTCTGCGAGGCTATTGCGCGATGCAAATTCAGATTGACTTAACAGACCCAACGCAAGTTGAAAACGATTTTTGATTTCTTCTGCGTGCTCGTTTATTTTTTGTTCCGATTCTAAATCGTCTTGTTCACCTTTCTCCAGATTAGCCTTCAAAAGTTCGTCTAATTGAAAACGGATATAGTCGGCATCTTGTCGTAAGGTATCTGCTTCTGAACGCAATGATTCAAACTCCTTTTTAGCGTGCTGGTAAATTTGCCATGCTGTCTGGTACTGATCTGTTAAAGTTTGATTCTCAGCAAAGGCGTCAACGAGTTTTAATTGAAAGGATTGGTTACCCAGTTGAAGTGTTTCATGTTGTGAGTGAATGTCCATCAGGAGCATTCCGATTTTTTTCATCACTTCAAGGGTAACAGGAGTGTCATTAATGAAGGCTCTTGATTTTCCACCCGGACTGATTTCCCTTCGGATTACAGTATTATCATCGTAGTCGAGATCTTCCGATTTGAATACGGATTTTAGTTTGTATTCTTTTATGGTGAACGTTCCTTCCGTTACACATTTCTCGTTTTCATCCCATAATACTTTTGTGTCAGCACGATTACCCATCAACAAACCGATCGCTCCCAGCATAATGGATTTTCCAGCTCCGGTTTCGCCAGTAATAACATTTAGATCAGCCGATGGAATGAATTCCAGTTGCTTTATAAGGGCGTAGTTTTTTATGATAAGTTGAGCGAGCATTACGATTTTTTGTCGAAGTAGACTTCGTTAATATCCGGTATAAAATGAGTCTTTTTTTTCTGCCTCATGTTCTGAAGTGTGATGGTATTTCCTTCAATCTTTTGAAAGATGCCAAACGAAACCGTGGCATCGGTAAAGACAACATTAATGTGCTTACCCAAAAATTCTGACATCCGATTTTGAAACTGACTTTGACTTAATCGAACTTGAATTCCACTCATTGTATTTGCCTGTACTGGTTTGGTAAAACTGGTTAAATCAGGCAATGATTGCAAGTGTTCGGAACGTGCAGAAACTAATTTTGAATCATTTTCTCGTAACTGCTTCTATTTGATGGATCGATGGCCGTTATAACGTCATAGGCTTCTCGTCTGATCTGTATATTTCCGGATGAAAATAGATTGGCCAGTTCCTTACCTTTTGCATCGAAGAAGCTGACGACCAGAATGGACAACGGATTTATATCCCTGATTTTCTTAATGTCTTTCAGGCCCTTTAAAATTAACATACGACTCTTATCGGGGTCTTTATCAAATGTATCGAGAGCAAGTCGATGGTAAGAGTATAGCGCTTTGCGTAAATCTACCATCTGGGAATTATTGAAATTTTCCACAATCCAATAACGGCTTCTGTTACTTCCTTGTGCTTGCCATCCAGGCCGGTTTGATTGCTGGGCATTATTCACTACTGCCAATGCTTTTTGGAAGTAAGGCGTGCCACCCAATTCACTAAAGGTGTCGTAATCTACTCCGATAATCAGGTAAGCGTAAACTGCCAACATGGAGGTAAGGTTCGTGATGTAAGTGTTATCATTGAACTCCATCGGAAGTGACTCAATGTATTCAAATTCCCATTCGCGATCTGCAAAATTAAAAACAAGCGTGGAGTAATTGGAATTGTATACTGGTCGAGCAGATTGCACCTGCACAGTGGCCTGAAAACTTCCTACAGCCGGCATCTTGGTAATCGTTACCAGCATTTTGCAATTAATCTTCTCATAGACTTTGTAGGTATCGCTGGTCCACTTGCGGGTATTCATAAACTGCTCGATGGCAGTTTTCATATCCCTGAAAATTCCACGATCGGAAGTCTGAATTTGATTAGCGTTAACCGTGACCGTGCAATTTAACTCCTGGCCGAAGCAAGATGTTGATGCGAGGACGAAGATGACGAGTACTATTCTAAACATGAAGATTTTCAATAATGGCATTGACGATATCATGGGCCACTTCTTTTTTGTCTTTCAATTCGAACGATGTTGATTTATGATTTCGGTCGATGATGGTAATCTTATTGGTATCGTGACCAAAGCCAGCACCGTTATCATTCAGTGAATTCAATACAATCAAATCAAAATTTTTCGAATCGAGTTTCTTTACTGCATTGCTTTGTTCGTGTTCCGTTTCCAGCGCAAAGCCAACAATCATTTGACCATTGTGTTTCAACTTTCCAAGCGATGCAGCGATGTCAGTAGTCTTGGTTAGTTCGATGGTCAGATTTTCATCTTTCTTTTTTATTTTTTGATCCGATACTACTGTCGGTTTGTAATCGGCAACAGCAGCAGCCAAAACTGCAATATCTGTTTTAGGAAAAAGTATTTGACTGGCCTCATACATATCTTCTGCGGAGGTAACTTTAGTAACGATTACTCCGGGGTGGTTAGTATACTGATTTGTTGGTCCGGTAATTAAGTTAACAATAGCACCTTGATCGGCAAGTTCTTCAGCGATAGCGAACCCCATTTTTCCGCTGGAATGATTACCAATGAATCGAACAGGATCGATAGCTTCATAGGTAGGACCAGCCGTGACAATGGCTGTCTTACCTTTTAGATGCTTGTTGGATGAGAAATGATTTTCAAGGAAGATAACAATCTCTTCAGGCTCAGCCATTCTACCATTACCCACCAAGCCACTGGCCAGTTCACCGAAGGTCGGATCAATTATGGTGTTTCCAAAGCTTAGTAGTTTTTGAAGATTACTTTTTGTTGCCGGATGTTGAAGCATATCCAGATCCATAGCAGGGGCTAAAAAAACCGGACATCGTGCAGAAAGGTATGTAGCAAGGAGAAGGTTATCACAAAGTCCATTGGCCATTTTACCAATTGCGTTGGCACTGGCGGGAGCGATGAGTAAAGCATCTGCCCATAAGCCGAGTTCCACATGATTATTCCAAACACCAGTTTTGTTTTGACTAAATTCTGTGAGGACTGGATTCTTTGAAAGTGTTGCTAACGTGAGGGGAGTGATGAAATCATGAGCTGATGCAGTCATGATTATCTTTATTTCTGCCCCGGCTTTTACAAGGAGGCGTGTAAGTATTGCAACTTTATACGCTGCAATACTCCCCGTGACACCAATTATAATTTTTTTGCCCCCAAGCATGGTGAGCTGATATTACAATTCCTGACCCGCTTCAGTTTCGCTACGCATGCGGAAGTTTACTTTGCCTTCCAAAAATTCTTCGATTGCCGTAGTTGTTGGCTTTGGCATACGCTCGTAGAATTTTGAAATTTCAATTTGTTCACGGTTTTCAAAAACCTCTTCCAGGTTATCTACTGTAGTAGCAAACTCAGCAAGCTTGTTGTTAAGTTCTTCTTTGATATTCACAGAGATCTGGCGAGCGCGTTTTGAAATAACGGCTACTGACTCATATAAATTTCCCGTTGGAGCGATAATGCTTTCGATGTCGCGGGTTATTACTGATGATTGAACTGCCATAGTATTACTAGTTATTGTTTATACTTTATTATTTAACTTCAATTTCAACAGGCTGTTGCTGTATATTTTTTCAGCATCACGAAGGTATCCGCTTTGTGGATATTTATCGACAAATTCCTTGTAGTGCTCTACTACAGACTTATAACGTTCTTGCTGCTTGGCATAAATACTTTGTTCTGCTAATCTATATTCAGAGACTACTACGAGGTAGTAGGTTTGCTCAAGATACTCCGAATCCGGGAAGTTATCTTTAAAATTATTTAATGAGACGATCGCAGCTTTATAGCTTCTCATTTTATAATACTGTTTTGCATTATCAAAACCCTTCTTCTCAAGTTTATCCTGGGTAGTGGAAATTACTTCAGAAGCTTGATCCGTAAATTTGCTCTTGGGGAAACGATTAAGAAATTCTTGCATGGCAATCATGGCCTCGATGCTATTGGATTGATCAAGATTTGATCCTGGGGATGACTTATAGAGAGAATAGGCATACATAAACCTGCCTTCTTCGGCCATTGAACTTCTGCCATACGTTTCATAAAACGTTTTGAACTGCTCGGAAGAGAGCAGATAGAGTTTTTGATAAAACTGGCAATAGGCCTGGTAAAATTGAACTTTCTCGCCCTCTGGCAACCCTCTTACAATGGGTAAAATCTGCTCAAATAATGAGGCCGCTTTGTAATAGTCCTTCTTATTGTAATAATTAAGGGCGGCTTCGTATTTCACGCGCCAATCAAGACTTTTTTCAATTTTTCGAAATTTACTGCACGATCCCCCAACGAGCAGGATCATTACAGTACAAAACAATAGTATTACTCTACGCATAAGCCCGCAAATATAGCATAAGACATCCTAACTGAAAAACGGCATTTTTAGTTGTTTATGCGAATTCTGAACGAATAAATTACTTTTTAACGATAAGCTTGCGTGTGACGACTCCTTCGTTGTTAATGTACAGGGTATAGAAGTAGATTCCTGCGCTAAAGCCTTCAGCAGGTATGCGAAGCAGGTTTTCAGAAGACAAAAGCTCATACTCACCCTGATTGTTACCCAAAATGTTATGGATGACAATCTTGGCCTTGATCTGCTCATTCAGGATTTTGTAGTCCACAAGGGCATGATCTATCACCGGGTTGGGATATACATCTTTAAGCATCATAAATTTAGACGTATAGATGGATTGCTTTTCCGCCTTTTCCTCCACGATGAAGTTTACCTCAAATTCGATGGATTGTGATGGATTTGATTTGTTATAGGCAATATATCTTACTGAACTAAGCCCTGAAACCAAACCAGCTTCTAATGCTACCTGAAGAGATGAAAGTGTCTGACCAGCCTCAACCTTAACAATTTGATCCTCTGCTCTTTGATCAAGACAATTGGCATCAAGACACAGGAAATTTTTTTGTGTACCACCAATCTGACCGCTTATTTTTCGGATGATCAATACAATGGGCTTGTCAGAGGTGTTTTTGAATCGGATAGGCGCCTTAATTACTTCCCCAATGGTGCCTTTATAACTTTCTTGAAGGGGAACAATTTCGAAACCCTGGCCGAGTGTAGCTAAACTCGCCAGCATCAATATTACTAACAACAGAAAGTTTCTCATCGGAATTGAAAAGTTTTACAAAATTTAAACAATTCAATCGCATGTCATAATTAAAGGTCAATTATTTTCGTGTTCTAACAATAATTTAATTTTACAGTCGTTTGGGCGCCTCTAATGTTGGCGAACTGTTGCCTAATGATGATTTCACAACGTCACTTCGTTTTGGCTTTTGGTCTTCCTGCCAGTTAAAACCCTTAAGGTATTTATCTTCTTCCTTCAATTCATGAGGAGGAATGAAACGGGCATCTGGTTTTACAAGAAAAATGAGGTTATGCACCTTACCCTCTTTAAATCGGATCGTAATGTTACTACAGATGATCTTATTCACTCCCATTAGGGAATGATCTTCGTCTGAGAGTGCTGCAAAAATGTTCTCACCGTTACCTTCAACAATTACCCTGTCAATTTTCTTATTCTTGAAATACGATGTCATTCTTCTGCCTTTGATTTGGTTGAAGTTAAAAGCAGAGTCTTTTGAGATAACAAAAGAGTTGGCCACCATAAAAATTCGATCGATGGTTTTGTTCTTAATAAGCATTCGTATTGAATCAGCACTCATTTGATTTCCGTCCGTCCAGAGCACGGGCGAATGATAGAAGTAAATGGTTGAATCGGCCTGACGGTATTCAAGTGAATCGGCAATACCTTGTAAATCGTTTCTGAAAATTTTTACATGATTATATGCTAACAGTCTTTTCTTTTTTGGATCAGCATTCTCAATAGAAACCAATGTATCTGCAGAAATAAAAAGCGTGTCTTCCCCTTCTGTTATTTTGGCTAGGTATGCATTTGTATAAATCTTCGAGATGCCCTTCAATTTATAATAGTCAACAGCCTGACCGTAAATAATCAGGTTCTCTTTCTTTGAAGTCATCACAACATCGTCTCTTAGCCGATAAACCTTTCGGATATCATCTAATTTATAATTCTTACTGACCAAGCGAAAGTCAGTTGACTCCATGGTACCTAAATTGATATCTGATTTTCGGGTATTGGTTTCATATTGTCCTCCATTATAAACGAAGACACTGCTGTCTTTATCAACCACAGTAGTGGGTGTTCGAAAGAATAGTATTTTACTTTGGGAGTTGTATTGTAAACTATCGGAGGTCATTGTGTAATCGGGATTCTTTACATGCACTTCTCTTTTGAACGATGCCATGTTGGAATTCAAATCATAATACCCTTTTCTGCTGGTCAATACATTGATGCTATCCACCAATCTTCCTCCATTGAAATAGTAGGCCAGATTTTTAGGACGATCATAATCCAAATGATCAGTATACAAAGTAGACTGATTCAGCTTTGTGAAGACAACATCGTTGCGCAGTTTTGCAAGTTTTGCATTACCGTCATACTCTAATTTTTTGGCCGTAATAGTCACTGAATCACCTTCTGTAATCCGTACTCTTCCGAAGGCCTCAACGGTGTTTTTTGCTTTATAGAAATAAGCGGAGTCGCAATAAATGGTTGTTTTGTTTTGGGTGAACACTACGTCTCCAATGAGTCGTTCAAAGCGAGTTCCATTTATATCTTTTCCACCCTTCAATTGATCCGCTTTTTTAAGCTTTACCTTCTTTTGTGAGAGGGCAGTCGATGAAATTCCAAAGAGCAGAATGCTCAGAAGCAAGACCCGAAGGGAATAGGACGCTAAGATTCGTGTTATTTTAAATGTAAAGTCTTTCTTCATTCGGCTGCAAGCTACAAATCCAAGCTGTAAATCGTGTAATACCTAATTCTGTAATTCGTACTTTTGATTGTGCTAGAGCAATTTCTGAACCATATAAATCGCCACAAACTTTGTACGAAGGCAGATCCGATTTTATTGGCTGTCAGTGGAGGTGTCGACTCGATGGTTATGCTTCATCTGTTCATTGAGGCTGGATTTCAGGTTAGTGTTGCTCATTGTAATTTTCAGCTAAGGGGAAAAGAATCTGATGGAGACGAGAATTTTGTTTATCACGCCTGTCAGGAGTTGAAAGTTCCCATTGTTGTTGAACGTTTTGATACCGAAGCCTACGGCTGGGAAAATAGCCTGTCAACCCAGATGGCTGCGCGCGAGTTAAGGTATGCCTGGTTTGATTATTTGCTCGAAGAAAATCAGTATCAATTTCTGGCGACTGGTCACCATTTTGATGATACCATTGAAACCATTTTGCTAAACTGGACCAGAGGCTCATCGGTTGAAGGACTTGCGGGAATACCCGTTAAGAATAATAAAATCATTCGACCATTGTTATTTGCTACGCGATCACAAGTTGAAAAATATGCAGCAGAAAAAGGTATACAATGGCGGGAGGATCAAAGCAATCTTACCGATGATTATCAACGAAATTTCATCCGGCATCAGATCGTTCCGAAATTAAAAGAACTTAATCCTTCATTGGAGACAACACTTCATGCAGGGCTTGAGAAAATACAAGGTGACCTTGAACTGATCCACTTTCAAACTGAGGAATGGAAGAAAGATTTTCTTTCCATCGAAGGAGAAAAAGTAACAATCGAAAAAAAAGGTTTTGACTCTTTTCAGCAAAGTGCTCCTCTCTTATGGCGTTGCATCAGAGAATATGGTTTTAATTTCGAACAAACACGGGAGATTGTTCTTGTTCTGAATGGTCAGTCAGGAAAGCAATTTCTCACGCCTTCCCATAAGCTGGTTATCGACCGTGAGAAAATCATTATCACACCACACGTTGACTTTTGGAATAATACCCAAATCAAAGACGGTCAGACCACTGCTGTCCTGGGTTCCTGGAATATGGAAATTGAAAAACTGACTGACGTGAGTAAATCGAACAATGTGTTTGAAGCAAAGCTGGATACGGATAAAATTACCTTCCCGCTCGTTTGGAGAAAGTGGAAAGCAGGTGACATTTTTTATCCCCTTGGCATGGAGCATCGAAAGAAAGTAAGCGACTTTTTGATCGATAATAAGGTACCGGTTTCGGATAAGGATGTTGTTACCGTTTTAGAAAGCAACGGAGAGATTGTTTGGGTGGTGGGCTACCGCATTGACAACCGTTTTAAGATTACCCCGACAACCACATCGACCCTCTTATTCACCCTTAGCCCATATTTTACCTAATATATTTTTTCTTTGGTTAACCGATTAATAACTTTCCGCCTCCGAAATAAGCATTCTTATTATTTATAAAACTTAACAGAACCTATTTATGAAAGTAACTGTAGTTGGCGCTGGTAATGTTGGCGCAACCTGTGCCGATGTGCTCGCGTATCGCGAAGTCGCGAACGAAATCGTTTTGGTCGATATCAAAGAAGGTCTTGCTGAAGGTAAGGCATTGGACATCTGGCAGAAATCGCCTATCAATCTGTATGATAGCCGCACCATCGGTGCAACAAACGATTATGCAAAATCAGCTGGGTCAGATGTTGTGGTGATTACTTCTGGTTTGCCAAGAAAGCCAGGCATGAGCCGCGATGACCTCATTACTACTAATGCGGGTATCGTAAAGTCAGTTACTGAAAATGTAGTGAAGCATTCACCGAATGCCATCATCATTGTGGTTTCCAATCCATTGGATGTAATGACCTATCAGGCACACATTACTTCAAAATTCCCACGCACAAGGCTGATGGGTATGGCGGGTATTTTAGACACTGCGCGTTACCGTGCTTTCCTTGCTGAAGCATTAAACGTTTCACCAAAAGATATTCAGGCTGTGTTATTAGGTGGACATGGTGATACGATGGTTCCACTTCCTCGATACACAACGGTTGCTGGTATTCCGGTTACCGAGTTGATCGACAAGGATAAGCTTAACGCAATTCTGGAAAGAACAAAAGTAGGTGGTGGAGAATTGGTGAAACTGATGGGAACATCAGCATGGTATGCACCTGGATCAGCTGCCGCTCAGATGGTTGAGGCGATCGTGAAAGATCAGCGCAGAGTATTCCCGGTATGTATCAAGCTTGAAGGCGAATATGGTGTTAAAGATTGTTACCTCGGTGTGCCGGTAGTATTAGGTAAGAATGGTGTTGAGCGCATCATCGAACTTGATTTGAATGGCGAAGAAAGAGCATTGATGGAATCCAGTCGCAAGGCCGTTCGCGAAGTGATGGATGTATTGGATAAATTAGCTTAATCGCTTTTAATTCTCAATAATGAAATGCCGGGTTTACGCCTGGCATTTTCTATTTCATATGTATTCTTTGGTGGTATGTTTCACTTTATTCGAATGAATAGCAGCCATCGAAATGTATTTCACAAGCAACGACCTTTCAAATTCACTACCTTTCGCCATGCAAAAGAATAAAGAACTGATCACGCAATTTTATACAGCTTTTCGACAAGGCGATTTTGCCACCATGCAAAAGTCATATCACGATGAAGCGCATTTTAATGACCCGGCATTTCAAAATTTGAATGCATCGGAAGTGAGAGCGATGTGGCAAATGCTGGTTACGGCTGCAAAAGATTTGCACATTACATTTAGTGATGTTGTTGCAGATGACACAAAAGGTTCATGTAAGTGGGAAGCGAAATATACTTTCTCAAAAACAGGCAGAAGTGTTCATAACATTATTGTAGCCAACTTCGAATTTAAAGACGGAAAATTCCTAAAGCACAATGATCATTTTAGTTTCTGGAGATGGTCGCGACAAGCACTTGGTATCTCAGGACTTCTATTAGGATGGAGCAATATGCTTCAGAAAAAAGTGCAAACGACAGCGCGCAAAGGTCTTGAAATGTTTATGAAAAGGTATTCCAAATAAAAACGGTTCAACGTTTCAGTCACTCTATTCGAACAACGACAAACCAACAACGAACAACATTGGATTTACCCGAGAAAATTCTGGCCATCGAAAATGTCTTCACCAATCTGGATGACGCGATCGCTTCATTTCAAACTTCATCGGGTTTGCATTGCAAGTGGGGCTGTGGCAAGTGTTGTTTCAAAGCAGATATTGAAGCGACCATTCTGGAGTTCCTTCCTTTTGCGAATTACCTCTATCAAAATGATATAGCATTTGAGTGGCTTGATAAATTAAAACAGACTGATTCGCCCATCTGTTTGATTTTAAATCCTACACAAGATGGTGCAGGACTTTGCTCCACCTATAAACATCGCGGATTGATTTGCCGATTGTTTGGATACTCAGCGCGCACGAATAAATATGGTAAAGCAGAGTTAGTTACCTGCCAGATTATTAAAACAGAGCAAGCTGAAAATGTAGCAAAGGTCGGTCAGTTTTTAGATGAGGGTGGAAGCATACCCATTATGAATCAATACTATATGCAATTGCACGGTATTGATTTTGAACTAACGCGAGAATTTTTCCCGATCAATGAAGCTATCAAGCGGGCAATTGAAGTTATATTGCATTACCATGCGTACCGTGATTAGAATCTTCATTTTTTTACTGATTGCAAGTGCCGGACAATTGATGGCGCAGGGAACAGACACTGTTTTTCATACAAAACCCTTTGAACGCTACTGGACGCGAGCGCGATTAATTCCTAAGGCTGGAATCGGTATGCAAGACCGAGGATTTGTAGAGGTAGGTATTCAGTGGCATAACATTTATAAGCATCCGATCAGTCTGATATCAAAAGGCCCCTACACCACGGTTGATGTTTTTATTGATAACAATAATATACTGATAGGACCTAAGATGGGTTATGAGATTACGGTTGGTGTAATTGGTATTGCCCTTGATGCAACGTATTTCATTGACTACAATTACGATGGTGAACACAACACCCGGAATGCATGGGTAACAACTCCTAAGGCAGGTTTTTCAATTCTTGGTTTTGCAGATTTGTTTTATGGTTATAGCATCCCACTTTCAGAGGTAACAATTAACTCCATTTCCAGAAACAGGTTATCACTCATTATTAACCTCAACAGAGATTATTTCAATCTCAAAGAAGCCAGACGAAAAAAGTAGAATTATTGAATGGTAAAGGCAAGAATTTGAGCGATCACTTTTTTGGCGAAACCATTTACCGAATTTGTCTCAATCTTAGGTTTGATAGAAGGACCAAACGATTCGCCACTTACCTCTTTGTTAGACCAAACAGCGAACACAATTACCAGCGCCACGATGATGCCGATGATGATGGTGAGCTCTTTGTAGGTAAATTTTCTGATCATGCGTTCTCCTTTGGCGAATGCCATGCCAGCATTCAAAGAGCCCTTTTTGCTCTTTAAATTCATATTTTGCGGATTGGGTTGTACGCTTGTGAACATTTGATTTACGTATTCTGAACAGATTACCAGCTTTTGTGAAAATGGTTACGCCATATCCGTTAAAAGAATTAATCCTGCACAGAATCTCTTTTGTGTTTAGATTTGTTGCAGAGTAGTATCAAAGATTACAGGTATGAAGAAATTTGTCGGAATAGCATTAGTAACAGTAGCAATCTTGACCTTATCGTCAATGGCTTTTATTTCTACTCAAACAGAAATAATGGAGGAGAGTCCTGTGAAATGGATGACGTTCGAACAGGCTATTGAAAAATCAAAAACTGAAAAGCGCCCTGTTTTTATTGATGTGTATACCGATTGGTGTGGATGGTGCAAGGTAATGGATAAGAATACCTTTAATGATCCTCAGGTTTCCAAATTATTGAACGAAAAGTTCTATGCTGTAAAATTCAATGCAGAGCAACATGAAGATGTAGTCTTCCAGGGAACGACATTTAAGTTTGTACCTAGTGGAGGAAAGGGATATCACCAACTTGCTGCTGCTTTATTGAACAACCAGTTGAGCTATCCTACAGTAGTATTTCTGAATGAGGATTTTGCTATGATACAGCCCTTGCCCGGATATAAGAAGGCGGATGAGTTTCATAAGATCGCCCAATTTATTGGTGAAGGTTATTATAAAACTGTGAAGTGGGATGCATTTCAAACGCAGTATAAGTCACCGTATTAACAAATGAAGTCAACAAAAAAGGCTTGCTAAATCAATAGCAAGCCTTTTTTTATGAATCAAGATCTCGATCGATCAATCTTTCTTTTCTGCTTTCTTCACGCCTTTAAAGTCGATGTAACCTGAAGCGGCTGCGAATCCTATTACTACAGCGATAATGGCAATGAATACATTCGCTCCATCACCTACATATTGATTAAACATAGTCGTATTGTTTATGTGCCAAAGGTATGCGTTGAAGCCAAACTCTGAAAGTATTTCAGAAAAAATTAGCCAAATTATCTGCCTTAAATGCCCAGTTCTTCCTTGTTCCGGTGGAGGACACCAATGATGAAGGTAATATGCTCCGAAAGATCCACACCCAATAACTCGGCACCCTTATAGACCTCATCTCGCTCTACTTTAGCAGCAAAGCTTTTGTCCTTCAGCTTCTTAATTACGGACTTGGTCTCCAAACTTGCTATACCATCCGGTCTTACCTGGCAACAGGCGATAATGAAACCGGTTAGTTCATCACATGCTAACAATGCTTTATCGAGGAGGGTATCATACGATACATTCCATTTGGTGTAGTGAGCAGAGATGGCACGCGCAATTTTTTCTTCGCCCATTGATCTTAATTTATCGACAATAATTTGAGGATGTTTATCAGGGTAAGCTTCATAATCAGCATCGTGAAGTAAGCCGGCAATGGCCCAGGCTTCTTTGTCTTCACCAAATTTTTCAGCGTAGGCTTCCATGACCAATTCAATGCTTCGCATGTGGCGGAGCAGGCTTGCGCTTTTTGTTAGTTCGGCTACGATGATTCGGGCTTCGGATAGAGTCATGGATCGAATAGACTAGTTTGAATAGTGGTGCCACCACTCAAAGCGGTGGCACCACTAACACGTAATTAATCGCGAAGTTTGATTCGGACTACATACATATCACAAGTTGCATAAAGCGTTTTGTCATCATCGGCTAAAGCACAATTGGAAGTGGCTTCCGAAATTTTAATCTTACCCAACAACTTACCTTCTTTATTGAAAATCCAGATACCACCTGGTCCGCTGGCGAAAACATTTCCTAGCTTGTCAACCTTCATACCATCAGGTAAACCTTTTTCAGTTTTGGTATTTTGTGTGGCATCATAAAAAATCCGTGCATTCGCGACAGAGTCATTTTCTAAAAGATCGAATGCATACCAGGTTGCTTTTCCAGGATCGGAGTTCGCTACAATCAGCGTTTTCTCTCCCGGTAAAAAAGCAATCCCATTAGGACGAGTAAGTGAATCCGTAACCAAGCTAACAACGCCCTTTGAAACTTTGTAAACACCTTGAAATGGAATCTCACGTGATGAATCATTCTCCTGTTTCGGTAGTCCATAAGGAGGATCAGTCAAAAACAAATCTCCATTGCTTCTGAACACGGCATCGTTCGGGCTGTTTAGTTTTTTTCCTTGATAGTTATCGGCCAATGAAATGAATTTAGCTTCAGGCACAGTGAGTGGTGCGTCCATCAACGCAACTCTTCTATCACCATGTTGGCAAAGTACAAGTTTGCCTTCGCTGTTTAAGGTAAGTCCGTTGGAGCCAGGTTCATTGCTGTAGTGTGTTTCCGTACCTGTATAACCTGAAGGTGTGAGATAAATTTCTTTTCCTTTTTCGGCTGTCCATTTATAAATCGTGTTGGTCGGAACATCAGAGAACAGCAACATGTTTTGTTCTTTTATCCAAACAGGACCTTCACTCCACTCAAAACCATCAGCAATGACTTCAACTTTAGGATCGTTTTGTATGATGGCATCCAATGCAGGATCGATGCGCTCAATGCTGCCAATGGTTTTGTTTTCTTTATGCGAACATGAGATAAAAGTCATGACTGCAAGAACGTAAAAAAGAGTCTTCATATTCAGGATTTAATTTCCTGAAATTAAGGTGACTTTCGCAGAGTAAAAAATGATTCTAGAAAATGGAGCGGAATAGCAGGAACAGTGTTCCGGCCATAATCATTACAACAGGCAAAGTTAGGAACCATGCTGCCAGAATGTTTCGGATGGTGGCGGGCTGTAGGTTTTTAACACCTCTGTTCGCCACCATACTTCCGGCAATACCCGATGATAATACGTGTGTTGTACTAACAGGCCATCCATAATTACTGGAGAGACCGATCGTTATGGAAGCTACAATTTCAGCACTGGCTCCTTGAGCATAGGTAAGATGTTCTTTTCCGATTTTTTCACCAACCGTTTTCACAATTCGTTTCCAACCAATCATGGTACCAAGACCTAATGAAAGTGAAATGAGCAAAAGAACCCAGGTAGGCGAGTAGTCTGTTACCTTGCGCACGTTCTTAAGTTCGTCTTTAACCGTTTTCTTTTCAGCATCGCTCAGCTTCACTTCTTCTTTCTTGGATAATGAAGTCAGGTTGCGATCCATTACCATAATATCTTTTCTCACCAGGAAACGCTCTTGTTTCGGTATATCATTGATGTCTCTTAACGAAGCAAAGCGGGTCTCTAATCTCTCGTTCATAGCGATCGACTCGGCCAGTTTCTTGCGATCAGGGGCTGAAAGTTTAGTAGAATCTATTGAAGTAATAACCGTTTCAATTTTATGTAAGGATTGTGGCAGATCAGCAGGAGTGAAGTTTGAATTCAAAGCAAAGAATGCAGGGACAACTCCAATCAAAATAAGCATGATCAGCCCTACACCTTTTTGTCCATCGTTTGAACCGTGAAAGAAACTCACCAGTGTACAGGTGATCACCAGTATACTTCTGATCCAAAGCGGAGGAGGCTGATTTTTCTTTGGTTCTTTAAACAGACTATCGCCCGATTCGGTCTTTTTCGTGAACGATCGAATGAGGTACATGAGGATAATAGTAGCCGAAAACCCAAAGAATGGAGACACTAATAATGACAATCCGATGTCCTGAGCTTTGCCCCAGTTAACCGCATCGCCCATTGCTTCTGGTAATAATGAATAGGCAAGACCTACACCTAAGATCGAACCGATAAGGGTATGAGAACTGGAGCATGGAATACCAAAATACCAGGTTAACAAATTCCAGAATATTGCCGTGATAAGCAACGCCATAATCATAGACAAACTATGCGCGATGTTTTGATCAACTAAGGTTTCCACAGGCAATAGATTTATAATACCTACTGCTACCGCGATACCACCCCAGAAAACGCCAAGGAAATTCCAGAAGCCCGACCAGATTACGGCCACCCAGGGTTTCAGCGAGTTGGTATAGATTACAGTTGCCACGGCATTGGCTGTATCATGGAATCCGTTAACGAATTCAAATGAACAGGCGGCAATGAGACATACAATAAGGAGGATGGAGTAGGAGAGATCTAGTTCGAACATAGGGGATCAAATTCGGCCCGCAATCTAACCTGAAAACTCAAGCCCATTGTTAACCCTATGTTAACTTTTTTTTAGAATGATCCTTTTGAGGAAGGTAATCTATTGAATGCCAGTAATTTATTAATTTATCAATGACTTCACTTCTTCTGCTTTTGTTCAATCTGTAACGGCATTCCTATCAACTTTAAGCGAATAGTGAAAGGCTTTAGGATCACCTCAATAGATTTAGCTTAATTCGCCTTTTGTATGACAATCGATCTATGCGGAGAAGTCTTTGAGCTATTGCCTCAAAAAGCAATTTATTGGAAGCGCGAGCGCGCATTGCTCATGGCCGATTTACATTTGGGTAAGATCAATCATTTCCGAAAGTCGGGCATTCCGGTTCCATCAAAAGCAAATGAAAAGAACCTTGAGTTGATTGTAGAATTAATAGAGTCCACCAATCCTGCTCGTGTCATTTTTCTTGGCGACTTATTTCACAGTCATTATAATCCGGAGTGGGAAGTGTTTGGAGAATTAGTGAAGCACTTCCAATCCATTTCATTTGAGTTGGTGTTGGGTAATCACGATATACTATCAGAGGGACAATATGTAAGAAAGAGCATTACATTGTATGATGAACTTCGATTACCTCCTTTTATTTTTACGCACCATCCTTTGGAAGAAATGGTAGATAATCTTTATAACCTTGCCGGACATATTCATCCCGGTGCAACGCTTCATGGAAAAGCAAGACAATCTGTTACCTTGCCCTGTTTTTATTTTGGTAAGCAACAAGGTGTCCTTCCAGCGTTTGGAATGTTTACTGGTTTAGCACGAATTAAACCCAAGACGGATGATCTGGTTTTTGTTGTTGTCGAAGACAAAGTATTAAAATGTTAATGACGAATTGAAAAGAATCAACCAAACACGATTAACGATTAACTCAACTCAATGAAGAGAATTACATTACTCCTTTTACTAATTCAATACGTAGCAACTGCACAAGACACAACACGTCTTTCATTACTTTTCGGTGGAGACATCATGGGGCACGATTCGCAGATATCATCTGCTTATAATGCGACTACTAAAACATACGACTATACTTCTTGCTTCCAATTTGCAAAGCCCTATCTGCAAGCAGCTGATCTTACTATTGCTAATCTTGAGCTTACATTAGCCGGACCTCCTTATAAAGGTTATCCTCAATTCAGTTCTCCCGATGAATTGGTTGTTGCTTTGAAAGATGCTGGTTTTGATGTGTTGGTTACCGCCAACAACCACTGTGTTGATCGCGGGCGCAAAGGTCTTGAGCGCACGGTTGAAATGCTGGATAGTTTTAATATTCCGCACACCGGGACTTTCGTTGATACGGTTTCAAGAATGAATGATCATCCTTTGATCGTGGAGAAGAATGGATTTAAGCTGGCCATTTTAAATTACACGTTTAGCACAAATGGATTGCCTGTACATAAACAAAATGTGGTGAACCGATTAGATACGGTAATTATTCATAAGGATTTGAATAGAGCAAAAGAGCTAAAACCCGATGCCATTATTGTCTTCACGCACTGGGGAGTAGAGTATCAAAGCTTGCCACTGAAAAGTCAGAAGGATGTAACTGATTTTTGTTTTCAGCACGGAGCTCAATTGGTAATTGGTGCACATCCTCACGTGTTGCAGCCTATGGAATGGCGAAAGGACAAAAATCAGTTTGTTGCGTACTCACTGGGTAACTTCGTTTCAGGTCAGCGGAAGCGCTACACCGATGGAGGTGCTATGGCGTATATAGAGTTGGAGAAAATAAATTTCAAACCGGATAGTTCAATAACGACAATTGATAGTGCAGGATATTATTTGAATTGGATATACCGTACTGTAGATACACACAAAGATTATTACATGCTGCCCGCGGGAAAAGTTGAAAGTGATTCGGTGAGCTTTATTAAAGATGCAACATCAGCGGCTGCGTTTAAGACTTTTGTAAAGGATTCGCGTACGTTGTATGATATGTACAATATTAATGTTGTGGAGATGACAACGTTGCCTCGAAGTTTTATGGAGTTGCCAAAGCAACAAGAGATGTTGGCACCAGTTGAGAATAAGGAATAATAGGAGACTTAATATCGATTTATAGGAAGAGATGAACTCAATATTTGATAATCTCCTTCCGACAATCGTTCTGATTTCTCTGCTTGAATACAATCCTCTAACTGTTGTTGATTTCTTATTCCGGTTACGGCAGAGGTAATGGCTGAATGATGGAGTGCAAATTTCAAAACAACATCGACCGAACTTCTTTTTGTCTTCTCTGCTACTGCCTTCACGACATGAGCAGCTGCTTCAACTTCTTCAGTTGAGTATTTTAAGAATGGTGCTGCAGGTTTGTCAATCAATAAACCTTTCGTTAAACTTCCTCTCGCCAGAACACCAATGGTATTTTGATGAAGCAAATCCAGGCACATTTCTTCCGGTCTTCTATCAAGCAAACTGTATTGCATCATCACACTTGAAATGTTGGATCGCTTTACATATTCCTGAATTACCGCTGGCCGGATGGAAGAGATTCCGTAGTACCTGATCTTACCTTCAGTTTTCAATTGCTCAAAAGCTTCAATAGTTTCATCGATGGGATCTTCCATGGTGCCACCATGCAATTGATAAAGATCAATGTAATCGGTTTGTAATCGCTTTAAACTTTCATCAATGGATTTTAGTATATGTGCTTTTGTCGGATTCCAATCCAATCCACTCCCGTCTGACTTTATTTGATTACCTACTTTAGTAGCGATGATTACGTGTTGCCTGATTTCTTTAAATGCTTTTCCAACCGTGATCTCGTTCAGTCCATTTTGATAAATATCAGCCGTATCAAAATAATTGATGCCTTGATTATAGGCATTATGTAAGAGCTTGGAATTCGTTGCATGATCATCACCCAGCGACATACAGCCAAAACTCACCTGACTGATTTTAAGATTTGAATTTCCGAGGAGGTTGTATTTCATTTTTAATTATGAGCGGTTAATTTCCGTTACAGGTTCATGAAATTATAGCATCGTTAGAGCGATGTAAGAATAACAAATAAAGAATCATGTTAGATTGCGATTAAATTGCCAAATCATTGCGAAATGCCACAAATCGTATCATTTTTGCCCTATATTTACAACCGTTTTGCAGGCTGATCTTTGGTTTTTGTAAACCACATAAATCAATCGTGTGCAGAAGAAGTTAACGCCTAAAACTTATGGAAGAAGCCGGACTCATTAAATACCTTCCCATTGTCCTCATGTTTTTCTTGACCGTTGGTTTTATTGTCTTCATCATGTTGGCTACGCACTATTTAGGCCCTAAACGAAAGACTACTATCAAGTTAGAAAGCTTCGAATGCGGTATCGAGCAAAAGGGTAACGCACGCGTTCCATTTAATATCAAGTATTTTTTAGTAGCTATCCTCTTCGTTTTGTTTGATGTGGAGGTAATCTTCATGTATCCCTGGGCTGTTAACTTCGAAGAGTTGGCCATGCCTGGCTTTATTCAAATGGTATTGTTCATCTCTACACTATTGATCGGCTTCTTTTATATTCTGAAGAAGGGCGCATTAAAGTGGGAAGATTAGGTAGGATTTGAGATTTTGGAATTAGAATTTAAGATTTAGTTAAAAATATAAAAGTCAACAGCGATTAATCATGATCATCACAACAATCAGCTTAATCATAGTTTAGACAAATGGAAACAGCAACACATAAATATACCATGTCAGAGAAGCCCGAAGGTTACGAGGGTACCGGTTTCTTCGCGACAAGTTTAGAGAAAGTGGTAGGCCTTGCCAGAAAGAATTCGATCTGGCCGTTGCCTTTTGCTACTTCATGTTGTGGTATTGAGTTTATGGCTACCATGGGTGCGCATTATGATCTTGCGCGTTTTGGTTCGGAACGTTTGAGTTTTTCCCCCCGTCAGGCTGATCTTTTAATGGTGATGGGAACCATCGCCAAGAAAATGGGACCGGTACTCAGACAAGTGTATGAACAAATGGCTGAACCACGGTGGGTTATTTCAGTAGGTGCCTGTGCATCAAGCGGTGGAATATTTGATACTTACAGTGTGCTTCAGGGAATTGATCGGATTATCCCGGTTGATGTTTATGTTCCGGGGTGTCCTCCGCGTCCTGAACAGATTATTGACGGTGTGATGAAGATCCAGCAATTAGTAGAAAGTGAATCCCTTCGCAGAAGAGACTCTGCAGAATATAAAGCCATGTTAAACAAATACGGAATCGAATAACATGGAAGTAGAGGAACAGCAAAAGATTGTAGGTGCAATCAACGAAAAGTTTGATGGAGAAATTCTTCAGACTGAAATGCTCTACGATTTTTTAACCATCACCTTGAAGAAGGATAAGATCATCGAGATCATTCGTCATTTATATCAACATCCTTCAACGCAGTTTCAATACCTCACCACATTGTGTGGTGTGCATTATCCTGAATTGAAACAAATCGCCATGATGTACCAGCTTCACAACCTGGTAAGCAATGTGCAGGTTCGATTAAAAACATATTTACCCGAAGAAAATCCGACAGTGCCTACACTCACACCGGTCTTTGCAGCGGCAAACTGGTTGGAGCGCGAGACGTACGATTTTTTTGGTGTCATCTTTCAAGGACATCCTAACTTGAAGCGCATATTGAATGTGGAGGAGATGATCATCTTCCCGATGCGCAAGGAATATCCATTGGAAGATCAGACACGCGAGGACAAGAACGATACCATGTTTGGAAGATAAATAAATGGAGACACCATTATCTGATCGAGTAGTACAAACAGAGGAGAAGGAATATTCCTACCTCAACCTTGGGCCAACCCACCCGGCAACACATGGTATTTTCCAGAATGTGTTGAAGATGGACGGTGAAGTAATTGTAGATGCTGAACCGACCATTGGTTATATCCACCGTGCATTTGAAAAGCTTGCTGAGCGCAGACCGTTTTACCAGGTAACACCGATCACGGATCGTCTTAACTATTGCTCTGCTCCAATCAATAATATTGGTTGGCACATGACAGTTGAGAAATTGTTAGGTATCGAAATTCCGAAGCGAGTTCAATACTTGCGCATCATCATCATGGAACTTGCGCGCATTACCGATCATATTATTTGTAATGCCGTAATTGGTGTTGATACCGGAGCCCTTACCGGATTTGTTTACCTGTTTCAGCAACGGGAATATGTATATGAAATTTACGAGGAAATCTGTGGCGCACGATTGACTTCAAACATTGGTCGCATTGGTGGTTTTGAAAGAGACTTCTCCCCGAAGGCATGGGAAAAGATCAACCACTTTTTGGTTGAGTTTCCGAAAGTGTTGAAGGAGTTTGAAAACCTGATGACGCGAAACAGAATCTTTATGGATCGAACCATCGGAGTTGGAGGTATCACAGCTGAGCGTGCATTGAACTATAGCTTCTCCGGTCCAAACTTGCGTGCTGCTGGTGTTGATTATGATATCCGCGTAGCAAAACCTTATTGTTCTTACGAAGATTTTGAATTTGATATCCCGGTAGGTATTAATGGAGATGTATACGATCGCTTCATGGTTCGCCAGGGAGAGATGTGGCAGAGTTTGAGAATCATCAAACAAGCCATTGCTAAATTGCCAGAAGGACCGTTCCATGCGAAGGTTCCTGATTTTTATCTTCCACCGAAAGAAGAAGTCTATAATAATATGGAGGCGTTGATCTATCACTTTAAAATTGTGATGGGTGAAACGGATGTTCCGAAAGGAGAAGTATATCATTGCGTAGAAGGTGGTAACGGAGAACTTGGTTTCTATTTGATCAGCGATGGAGGTAGAACACCTTTCCGTCTGCATTTCAGAAGACCTTGTTTTATTTTTTATCAGGCTTATCCGGAAATGATAAAAGGTTCAATGCTATCGGATGCGATATTGACGATGAGTAGCATGAACGTAATTGCAGGAGAACTTGACGCGTGACGAGTTAATAGATAAAGAATGGAAGTAAAATTTTCAGATGAAGTATTAACCTTGGTGAACAACATCATCAAGCGCTATCCGGAAGGAAAACAAAAGTCTGCTTTGTTGCCCATATTGCATGTGGCCCAATCAGAATTTGACGGATGGTTAAGTCCGGCTGTTATGGATTATGTCGCTTCGTTGCTGAACATCAAATCGATTGAAGTATATGAGGTCGCTACATTCTATTCGATGTACAATCTCAAACCAGTTGGGAAATGTTTGATTGAAGTTTGTCAGACAGGCTCTTGCTGGTTACGCGGATCGGATGACATTGTAGATCATTTAGAAAAGAAACTGAACATCAAAGTAGGAGAGACTACTGCTGATGGAATGTTCACATTAAAGACAGTTGAGTGTTTAGGTTCATGTGGAACCGCACCTATGCTTCAGTGTGGTGCAGATTATTATGAAGATCTTACAACTGAAAAGGTAGATACATTGATTAGTACATTAAGTGCAAAGAACCAGCGAAGCTCATACATGAAGTAGAATTTAGAATGTTTAGCCGATCTGAAACTTTGAACTTTGAACTTGAAACCTTGAACTGACACGATGGGGAAGAAGATACTACTGGAACACATCAACGTAAGCGGGATAGAGACATTAGAAGTCTATCGCTCGAAGGGTGGCTATGCTTCTGTTGAGAAGGCATTAAAAACCATGACACCCGATCAGGTTACAGAAGAAGTGAAGGTAGCTGGTTTAAGGGGAAGAGGTGGTGCTGGTTTTCCTGCCGGAATGAAATGGAGTTTCCTTGATCGCAAATCAGAGAAGCCACGCTACTTAGTTTGCAATGCTGATGAGAGTGAGCCCGGAACTTTTAAAGATCGCTATTTAATGGAGAAGCTTCCTCACTTGCTTGTTGAGGGAATGATTACGTCCAGTTATGCATTAGGAGCGAAGGCATCCTACATTTACATCCGCGGTGAGTACATGTACATTGTCCGCATTTTAGAAAAGGCAATCAACGAAGCATACGCTGCAGGCTTGCTTGGCAAAAATATTTTAGGAACAGATTATTCTCTTGATCTGTATGTGCATCCCGGAGCAGGTGCTTACATCTGCGGTGAGGAGACCGCATTACTTGAATCATTAGAAGGCAAGCGTGGTAATCCAAGATTGAAGCCACCATTCCCGGCTATTGCTGGTTTATATGGTTGCCCAACCGTGGTGAACAATGTTGAGACCATTGCATCGGTTCCATCGATCGTAAATTTTACAGGTGATATTTATAATGATGTAGGTATTGGTAAAAGCACAGGCACGAAATTGATTTCGGCTAGTGGCCATATCAACAAGCCTGGTGTATATGAAATTGAATTAGGATTACCAGTAGAAGAGTTTCTTTACTCTGATGAATATTGTGGAGGCATTTGGAAAGGCAGAAAACTAAAGGCAGTTGTAGCCGGTGGTTCTTCAGTGCCAATTCTTCCTGCCAATTTGATTTTAAAGACTGCGAAAGGCGAGCCACGATTGATGACTTACGAATCATTAGCCGATGGTGGATTTGCAACCGGAACGATGTTGGGTTCGGGCGGATTTATTGTAATGGATGAAACGGCTTGTATCGTTCGCAACCTCTGGACATTCGCACGCTTCTATCATCATGAATCTTGCGGACAATGCAGTCCGTGCCGTGAAGGTACTGGATGGATGGAAAAAGTTTTACATCGCATCGAACACGGTCATGGTCACATGGAAGATATTGATTTGCTTGTAGACGTTGCAAAGAAAATTGAAGGCAATACTATCTGCCCTTTAGGTGATGCAGCTGCGTGGCCAGTTGCCAGCGCGATACGTCACTTCAGAGAAGAGTTTGAATATCATGTTAAGTATCCTGAGAAAGTAAAGAATCCTAAACACTTCGAGATCGAACCGTTCGTGTCAGAACGTTCCGCTGTCTTAGTGTAATAAAAGAATAACGATTAACCATTAACGGATAAGGATTAAGAATGGCAAAGGTAACAATAGACGGAGTAGAGGTTGAAGTAGCAGATGGAACATCCATCTTGAATGCTGCACGTCAGATTGGAGGCGATCTGGTTCCTCCAGCTATGTGTTATTACTCTACCTTAAAAGATACGGGCGGAAAGTGTCGTGTGTGTTTGGTGAAGGTATCGCAAGGTTCGGGGAAAGATCCACGCCCTATTCCAAAGTTGGTGGCATCCTGCCGCACTCCGGTGGCGGATGGTATGGTCGTTGAAAACATTACTTCAGCAGAAGTGTTGGAGGCTAGAAAAGGTGTTGTTGAATTTTTATTGATCAATCACCCATTGGATTGCCCGGTGTGTGATCAGGCTGGGGAATGTGATCTTCAGAATTTGGCATACGAGCACGGAGCATCTGCAACACGCTACGAAGAAGACAGAAGAACTTTTGAAAAGATTGATATTGGTGATAAGATCAAGTTGCACATGACGCGATGCATTCTGTGTTATCGCTGCACATTTGTTGCTGATCAACTTACAGACAACAGAGTGCACGGTGTATTGGGTCGTGGTGATAAATCAGAGATCAGTACGTACATCCAACAAGCCGTTGATAATGATTTCTCTGGAAACATGATCGATGTTTGTCCTGTAGGTGCGCTTACCGATAAGACATTCCGATTTAAGAGTCGCGTGTGGTTTACTAATCCGGTTGATGCACATCGTGATTGTCCGAAATGTTCGGGTAAGGTTGTGCTTTGGAAGAAGGGTGATGATATCCTCCGGGTTTCTGCCCGCAAAGATCAATATGGTGAAGTGAAAGAGTACATTTGCAACGATTGCCGGTTTGAACATAAGAATGTGAACGACTGGGTCATTGAAGGACCACGACACATTGAACGCAACTCTGTGATCTCACAAAACCACTACGAAAAAATCGACTTGCAAAAACTGAAATTGGAGATAGACCGTCAGCTTGTATTTCAAAAAGGAAATCCGCTACCTAATCCGCAACTACCTTCATGATATTATTCCTCATCTATAAAATCTCATTAGTTGGTGCGGTGTTCGCCATCACTTTGGGTGTTGCTGCTTATTCTACCTATGCGGAAAGAAAAATTGCAGCCTTCCTTCAGGACCGTATTGGTCCGGATCGGGCGGGTCCATTTGGCCTTCTACAACCCATGGCCGATGGATTGAAATTCCTCATGAAAGAAGAGATCATTCCGAACGTTTCGAATAAGTTTTTATTTATACTCGGTCCATGTATCGCCATGCTAACAGCGTTAATGGCAGGAGTTGTAATTCCCTGGGGTGGAACATTGACCATTGGTGGTGAACAATATGCGTTGCAGATTGCTGATCTTAATATTGGAATTTTGTATGTGTTCGGTGTAGTATCGATTGGTGTGTACGGTATTATGATTGGAGGCTGGGCATCAAATAATAAGTTTTCATTGTTGGGTGCCATCCGGGCATCTGCTCAAATGATCAGTTACGAAATTGCGATGGGCTTGTCGATCATCGCACTCATCATTCTCACCGGAACGTTAAGTCTTCGTGAGATTACTGAAATGCAAGCTGGTGGTGTAGGCAATGATTGGAACATGTGGAATATCGTGTATCAGCCGGTTGGATTTATTATTTTCATTACATGTGCTTTTGCTGAATGTAATCGTACCCCATTTGACTTACCCGAATGTGAAACGGAATTGGTGGGAGGGTATCATACCGAATACAGCAGTTTTAAACTCGCCTTCTACTTGTTTGCTGAATACATCAACATGTTTGTTTCGTCAGCGGTTATTTCCACGCTTTACTTTGGTGGATATAATTTCCCGTTCATGAACAATTTGGGATTAGATCAAAATCTGATCACCATTATTGGAACACTGTTTTTCTTTGCTAAGATTACCTTCTTTATTTTCTTTTTCATGTGGATCCGCTGGACCATCCCGCGTTTCCGCTATGATCAATTAATGAATTTAGGTTGGAAAATGTTATTGCCCCTGGCAGTAGTGAATATTTTCCTTACGGGATTGATTAAAATTTTATTGAAATAATATCATACGATGCAATCGCTGACGAATAGATCGAAACTGGTGGTAAAGAAAGAAATGACTTTCATGGAAAGCATTTATTTGCCTGCCATTTTCGGTGGTATCATGATTACCATAAAACATTTGTTGAAACGAAAGTCAACCATTAAGTATCCTGAAACAAAACGCGAAATCAGTGCCATCTGGCGCGGACAACATGTGTTAAAGCGTGATGACAAGGGAGCAGAGCGTTGTACGGCTTGCGGATTGTGTGCAGTATCATGTCCAGCTGAAGCGATCACTATGGTTGCTGCTGAAAGAGAAAAGGGAGAAGAGAACTTATATCGCGAAGAGAAGTATGCTTCGACTTACGAAATAAATATGCTTCGTTGCATTTTCTGTGGTTTGTGTGAAGAGGCTTGTCCGAAGGAAGCAATATTCTTAACGGATAGAATTGTGTCATCCGATTACGAGAGAGACGGATTCGTGTATGGAAAAGATAAGTTGGTAGAGCCGGTGGATAAACGCATTGATGTTTCGGTAAGACAAACGCCTGAAGTATTGGCATTCAAAAAACAAAAACAATTAACACACAATAAATAATCGTATTACACCGTGACGCTCAACCTGTTTTACTTTCTTTCTTTTGTAGCCGTCTTCGCTGCTGTGCTCGTGGTATTTTCTAAAAGCCCGGTGTCGAGTGTATTGTATCTTATCATTGCATTCTTTGCCATTGCAGGTCATTATGTATTGATGAATGCGGAGTTCCTGGCGGCAGTCCACGTGATCGTTTACGCTGGTGCCATTATGGTTTTGTTCCTGTACGTCATTATGTTGTTGAATCTCAACAAAGAAAGTGAACCACATAAGAGTAATTTATTAAAGTTTGCTGCAGCGATTTGCGCTGGCTTATTTATGATTGTCTTGGTAGGGTCTTTAAAAGGGGCAGACACGATGATCCCACAACAAGTAGCCAACGGACAAACTGGTCTTGTAAAGAACTTAGGAAAAATATTATTCACTGAATTTCTATTGCCTTTTGAACTTGCTTCCATCTTGTTGCTTGCAGCAATGGTAGGAGCAGTGATGTTGGGTAAATCAGAACCGAAGTAACACTTAACGAGTAACATGGTACCAATAGAATATTACCTCTACCTCAGCGCAACGCTCTTCACGATTGGAGTGCTGGGTGTGTTGTATAGAAGAAATGCGATCATTGTATTCATGTGCATTGAGTTGATGCTGAATGCTGTGAACTTAATCATGGTGGCGTTCTCAAATTACCTTAATGACGGGGCCGGGCAAGTGTTTGTGTTTTTTATCATGGCCGTTGCTGCTGCTGAAGTAGCCGTAGGATTGGCCATTTTGATTATGATGTATCGCAACACCCGTACAACAGATATTAACATTTTGAATCGTTTAAAATGGTAGGAATTGATTTTTTGATCAGTCTTGTTCCGCTGATGCCACTATTGGGCTTCTTACTTGTTGCACTTAGTGGAAAGAGTTTAGGACAAGGTGTGACGTCTGTGATTGCTTGTGGAGCGGTATTGATTTCATTTCTCGTTTCAGTTTATCTTTTCACCGAACTTCTTTCAGCACCAGAAGATCAGCGCTTCTTAACGGCAACACTTTTCGATTGGATTAAGACGGGTGGTTTCTCAGCATCAATTAGCTTTCTAGTTGATCCGCTTTCTTCGTTGATGCTGCTCATTATTACGGGAGTTGGATTTCTGATACATGTCTACTCTATTGGCTACATGCACGATGATGCAGGCTTTAATCGATTCTTCTCATACCTCAACTTGTTTGTGTTCTTCATGCTCTTGTTGGTGATGGGTTCCAATTACCTCTTGATGTTTGTAGGATGGGAAGGTGTTGGATTGTGTTCGTATTTATTGATTGGGTTCTGGTTTAAGAATCAGAATTATAATGATGCAGCAAACAAGGCGTTTATCATGAACCGTATTGGTGACTTAGGTTTGTTACTGGGTGTGATCCTGATCGTAATGAACTTCGGAAGTCTTCAATACAGTGAAGTATTTGCAAAAGCAACTACAGTCGATCCACAAACCATTACACTCATTACCATTTTACTTTTCATCGGAGCAATGGGTAAGAGTGCACAAATTCCACTTTACACCTGGCTACCAGATGCGATGGCAGGGCCAACTCCTGTATCGGCATTGATTCACGCTGCTACCATGGTGACAGCGGGTGTGTACATGGTAGTTCGGAATAACATTCTCTATACATTATCACCTGTATCACTAGAACTCATCATTATCGTTGGATTAGCAACAGCATTATTCGCTGCTACTATTGCTATCAAGCAAGATGACATTAAGAAAGTATTGGCGTACTCGACAGTAAGTCAATTGGGATTGATGTTCGTTGCATTGGGGTTGGGCGCTTATACCACGGGGATTTTCCACATGGCTACGCATGCGTTCTTTAAAGCATTGTTGTTCTTGTGTGCTGGTAGTGTAATTCACGCGCTTCAAGGTGAACAAGATATTCGTAAGATGGGAGGTTTGAAGAAGTACCTTCCGATTACCTATTTAACTTTCTTAGTTGGTGTGCTTGCCATATCAGGTATTCCTCCTTTCGCAGGATTCTTTTCGAAAGATGAAATTTTGGCGCATGCATTTGAACACAACCCAATTATCTGGGGAGTAGCATTGCTTGCTTCTTTACTTACTGTATTCTACATGTTCCGTTTATTTTTCCTTACATTTTATGGAAAGGAACGCGCGAGTCATGATGTGATGCACCATATACATGAATCGCCACAAAGCATGGCAGTGCCTTTGATTGTACTCGCAGTGCTTTCTTTGGTTGGTGGATTTATGAATGTGCCTGAAGCATTGTTTGGTTCAGCATGGTTAAGTGAATTCTTAGCACCGGTTGTAGCGCAGTCAACAGCATTGCGTGAAGTGCATCATTTGAGTCATGCTACGGAATATATGTTGATGGGTGTTGTGATTTCTTTCACTTTAATTATCATTGGAATCACCTACAATCGCTATGCTGCTAAACATCATGTGCCAGTTGCAGGAAATGAGAGTGGTGGATTGCAGCGTACACTTTATAATAAGTATTACATCGATGAACTGTATGACGGAATTATTGTGAAGCCGTTGTATTGGATTTCTGAAAAGCTGGATGTTGCGATTGAACGTTTGGCGATTGATAAATTAGTGAATACAGTGGGAGGTAGTGTGGTGTGGGGAAGTCGCGGACTTCGTTTCTTACAAAATGGAGGTATTGGTTTTTATATCTTCATCATGGTGATCAGTATTATTTTAATATTAACGATATCGGTTATTCGTTAATCGACTGACGAATAACAATTGAGAGAAGAAAGTATGATAACAGTTTTTCTACTAACCTGGCCATTGCTCGCAGCACTCTTGCTGTTTGTTTTGAAACCTGGCAATGCTAAGGTATTCACACTCGTTGCGTCACTCGTTGAGTTATTGGCTTCTATTATAATGGCTTTTCAGTTTGTGAAGGATGACACAGTACAATTTGCAGTCAATGTAAACTGGATTACTTCACTCGGCATTAACTTCTCTGTTGGTGTTGATGGGATTAGCCTATTGCTGGTACTCCTTACTACTGTTCTTGTTCCGCTTATTATTCTTTCGTCCTTCAGCAAAACATACGAAAAGCAATCTACTTTCTACGGACTGGTCCTCATCATGCAAATGGCTTTGATAGGAGTGTTTGTAGCATTGGACGGATTCCTGTTTTACCTTTTCTGGGAGATGGCTTTAATTCCGATCTACTTCATCTGTTTGATTTGGGGCGGTGAGAATCGCGGTGTTATTACATTGAAGTTCTTCATTTATACATTGGCAGGAAGTCTGGTGATGTTAGTAGCATTGGTGTATTTGTATTTTCAAACACCGGGTTCACATACCTTCGATATTCAAGCTCTTTATCAAGCAGGACGCGGATTGTCAGCGTATGAACAAGGTTTAGTATTCTGGGCAATGTTTATTGCCTTCGCGATTAAGATGCCAGTATTTCCTTTTCACACCTGGCAACCGGATACATACACAACCGCTCCAACACAAGGAACAATGCTCTTATCAGCCATTATGTTGAAGATGGGTATTTACGGATTGATTCGTTGGATGATTCCATTAGTACCAGTAGGAGTGATGGATTGGGGACTTACTGTAGTGGTTCTTTCTGTAATTGGAATTGTATATGCTTCGTGCATCGCCATTGTACAAAAAGATGTTAAGCGATTGGTGGCATATTCATCGATTGCGCACGTAGGTTTGATTGCTGCAGGATTATTGACATTGACAGCTACGGGTATTCAGGGTGCAATGATTCAGATGTTGAGTCATGGTATTCTTGTCTTTGCCATGTTTTATATCGTGGATATTATTTCAGATCGGACAAAAACGCGATCACTTGCTGAACTGGGTGGAATACGAAATGTTGCGCCTGTTCTTTCAACTGTATTCATCATTGTGATGTTGGGTAGTGTTGCATTACCAATCACGAGTGGTTTCGTTGGTGAGTTCTTGTTGATCCGCTCTTTGGTTGAATATCATTTTATTCTCGGTGCTGTTGCCGGATTGACAATTATACTCGGAGCGATTTACATGCTTCGAACTTTTCAAAAGTCAATGTCTGGTGAGACGAACGCTATTACTGCGACTTTTGCGGATTTAACCCAGCAGGAGAAGATCGTACTTTATCCAATTGTGATTTTGATTTTTGTGATTGGAATTTATCCAACTCCAATACTGGAGATTTCGGAAGCGGCAACAGCCAATATTGTGAACTTGTTTTCAGCGTACGCTGATTCTATAAAATAGTATGAACGCATTACTCATCATTTGTGGTTTAGGGATTCTTTCACTCGTGGCAGAGATTGCCAACCTGAAAAAATGGTTGACGGTCTTTGTAATGGTTGGCCTTGTGGCTGCAGCGGGACTGATTGTGTTGGATTGGGGTACTGTTCGATCGTATTACAGCGACATGGTACTGTTTGATGACTTTGCTGTTTCCTTTACGGCATTAATTCTTGTTGCTTCGTTTTTCTGGTTCTGGATGTCGGGAGATTACTTTAGCAATCAGCCACACAAAACAGATCGCTCTGCTCTGATTCTGTTTGCCATTACAGGAGCCATCTGTATGGTTTCGTTTAATAACATGGCGATGTTGTTCTTAGGTATTGAGATCCTGTCGATTTCATTATATGTACTAGCAGGTAGCAATAAAGAAAGCCTGAACTCAAACGAAGCAGCCTTCAAGTATTTCATCATGGGTTCTTTCGCTACCGGATTTTTGTTGATGGGTATTGCATTGATCTATGGAGCAACGGGATCATTCAACATCACAAAGATTGCTGCACACATATCAACTCATATTGATTCACTTCCTGGTTTCTTTTACACGGGTGTGTTGTTAATGCTCGTAGGCATGACCTTTAAGATATCAGCCGTTCCGTTTCACTTCTGGGCTCCTGATGTGTATGCCGGATCACCAACAACCATCACTGCCTTTATGTCGACCGTAGTGAAGATTGCAGCGTTTGGTGCGTTCTATAAAATATTCTCCTTCTGTTTCAACTCTGTTCACTCATCCTGGGTATTAGTGATTCAAATTATGACCGTGCTCACATTAGTGATTCCGAATATCACTGCAGTGTATCAAAATAACATCAAGAGAATGCTGGCGTATTCCAGCGTTGGGCATGTTGGATATTTATTGTTGGTCGTTGTTGCGAACACCACAGGTGCTTCCGGAACAATCCTGTATTACCTCACAGCGTATTCAATTGCTTCTCTTTTAGCCTTTACCATTTTGCATTTATTGGAAGGTTCTGGCGAGAACAATGAATTAGAGACGTTCAACGGTTTATATAAACGCAATCCATGGCTGGCTTCAGCCCTTACCATCGCGATGTTGTCGCTGGCTGGAATTCCTCCATTGGCTGGCTTCTTTGGAAAGTATATGGTGTTCGCGCTTGCGCTTCAGCAAGGTTATGTTGAATTGGTGCTTTTGGCGGTTGGCACCTCGCTAGTTGGTGTTTACTACTATTTCAAAGTCATCGTTGCCATGTTCTTTAAGGATTCAAGTAGCACATCGATACCCTTAACGCTTTCTTCTCAGCTGATTCTGGCCATCCTGGTGGTTCTTATCTTCTTGTTAGGATTATTTCCCGATTGGATGATTACTCGATTAGCCATTCATTAATCTCAAGGTCTAATTTCTTTTGTTTGTAACCAGTTGTGCATGTATGCTCTTTGACGGAGTGCGTGCAATGCGCCAAGTCAGATTTTCGTTCTGTTAAAATGTTGAGCGTGGCGCAAAATGATATATGAAATTCGTATGCCCCCGATTTTATCGGGGCTACAGACAGGCAGCCCCGCTGGGGATGAACATGTTTAAAAAATGATGTTTTGTCTGATTGAAAACAAACTGGTAACGCCCTTGGAAGTCATCACATCATCCTTTCAAGTTGTTCCCGATAGATTAAGCACAGGATTGTATTTACAGCCCAGGGGGCTGCCTGTTTGTAGCGCTGGTTTCAACACAGCGTAATGAATTGGATAGTGAACATGTGCCATAGGAAACTTAAAATCGTGCTTCTCATTTTCGGGCACACCATGATGCTCTCCGATCGGGCAATGGGGGTGATGAGCCGATAATATTTTCTGTACTCACATGTACAACGGGGCGCAACTCAGGTTGGCTTAACAGCCCCACTTGGATTGATGTTTGATGCCACTTAATCATCCATTACTTATAAAACGTGTTTAATCACGCGTTTAAACCTTCCTTTTAGCGCTTTACCGTCTTGCTTTTACTTTCAAAATCGTTTATCTTCAAACGATTGAAATTAAACTACTATGGGAAAAGTAAAGAACATCTTAGGAACAAAACCTAGCGTTATAATCTCTGTAGAGCCCAATACTACAGTATATGCCGCCATCGAGTTAATGTGTGAAAAGAATATTGGCGGTCTGCTGATTCTGGAAAATGATCAGTTGGTCGGGATTTTTACAGAACGGGATTATGCCCGGAAAATAATTTTGAAAGGAAAGTCTTCGAAGGAGGCAAAGATCGCTGAGGTGATGACACGCAATCCATTTACCGTTTCCTCTGACTCAAGTATTGAACAATGTATGGAGATGATGTCAGATAAGAATATTCGCCATTTGCCTGTTGTTGATCAGGGCAAGCTGGTGGGAATGATTTCAATTGGGGATGTAGTAAAGCAAATCATTCAGGATCAAAAGGGAATTATTGAGCATTTGGAAAGTTATATGACTCACTAACACAGACTTCAATCGTTTTCTTATCGGAAACGAGTTTTAGTTGGCAAAAAAAATCCCTAAGCTGATCGTTTAGGGATTTTTTTATGCGTAAAGCTCCAGATTGGGGAGGAAGAATTCATCTTCCACTTCTTCCACGTGGGGTTGGGCTTCGATCAATTCCTCAATGCAGGTATAAAAGTGAAGCCTGTATTTGAATACAGTTTTGCTTCCAATGGCCATTTTGAAGTCGCGAATGTTCGCTTTTTCATCGACCCAGTAAAGGCAAACTCCCGATTCGAGGGAGGTTCCGTGCATGAAAGTGAAGCCGGAATGTTCGAGGTTTTTTAAAACTTCGGAATCAAAGCCAGGTTTTCCTTCAATATATAGTGTTGTCCAGTTCATTTTTAATTTTTTGTTTGTTTACATCGGCTGCCTGATCGTTTTGTAGAATTTTGAAAGGCCGAATAGAACAAAGGCAAATTGTCTATTGGCGATACTTCATTTTGTTTTACATCTTTCACTGTGTTTTGCATTGATAATCACTACTATACCTTACGATAGAATGGTGATTATGGTTCGTTATCTACTTTAATATTTTTTATATATCTTTGTGCCATTATTATTTATTAACAACAACAATGAAAGAAGGAACAGTAAAATTCTTTAATGAATCAAAAGGGTTTGGTTTTATCAAAGAAACAGCAACAGGTCAAGAGCATTTCGTGCACATCTCAGGTCTTTTAGTAGATCAGATCCACGAAAATGATGAAGTAACTTTCGAACTGAAAGAAGGAAAAAAAGGATGGAACGCGGTTAACGTTCGTTTAGCCAACTAAAATATCTTCATTACCATTGCTAAAAAGCCCCGTACTTGTACGGGGCTTTTTTTGTTGTTATCTCTGGTTGGGTAAGCTGTGTTGTGGTTAGAGGGTGCGTACTGGAAAGAGTGCTTGCTTCTATTTTCGTTTGGTGCAAATACGCGACTGGGATGTTGCATTTCATAGGTAATGACTGCGCGCGTATTTGAAAGCATAAAAGGCTCGACCGCCAGAAGCGGTCGAGCCTTTTATGCTTTGGCAACTCATCCCGCTAGAGCGGGATGAGTTTTT
>JBDTTT010000033.1:0-46475 GCA_039930485.1 Chryseolinea sp. | reverse complement strand
AGAGTCATGGCCTGCGGGACTCTCCTATGCTCTCTCTTCGCTTACCAAAGTTGTTTATTCAAGAAAATTTGAAATTGAATTATGAAAATACGGCAAACGATCTGCTTATCACTTTTGCTATTCATTAGCTGCAAAAATGCCGCTCACCATGAGGCGCCTGTTAACCACCTTAGCAATGTTGTTATCGCAAATAAATTTGTTGAGGCCTTCTATTCATTTAATAGTGACTCATTAGCATCCATGCTATCCCTTGCCCAAGAATCTCAGCCTAACATACTTTATTATCAAAAGTGGGCTGAATGTGGCCACTATGAAATAGTAAAGCGAGATATGTACATTGAAAAAAATGATTCTCTTATACTATTCCCTGTTACTGTAAAAGATGATTTGATGGCCGCACTGAAAATCAAGTTCAATGTTACCGACACATTTCGCATATCCGTTCGCAATGGACAAATTCGTTCTGTACAGACCTCCTCTAACGACCCAGAAAAATACTATGAAGCAAAAGAATGGGTAAAAAAGAATCGACCCGATTTAGTTAAAAAAGCGTGTGAAGGAATTTGGGAAGGAGGACCAACACCATGCGAATGCATTCAGGGAATGTTGAAAGGGTTTGCCGAATTTATAGAAAAGGAGAAACAAACTAAACTTTAGTGATCGTATGCAAACCACTCTAATTCTGTATCAAATAAATGGCTCAACTGGAGCCATCCCTTTAAAATTATTTTATTTCTATAAACAGGTTGCTCTCATGGAGAGAAAAAATGCATCTATTTCAACTCGCACAGGTATTATATAACAGCAGCACAAAAAGAAAGTCATCAATTCCATCCTGCAATTTGCGGGATGGAATTGACGACTCAACAAATACATGAATGACAGAGCCGCCCGTGGCGGCTCTGTCATTCATGTATTTTAAGGTGCGCCTACGCGCTAACCATGAAATGCTCCTTACCCTTCGCGCCCCGACTCTGAAAGTGGATCAACGCAACCCCATTCTATCGCTTGCACAGTCTAATAACATTGACTATCCCTTAATATTCCCAAGCATCACTGCATTCTTAGAATTAAAAGCAAACACAAAATTCTATAGCCACAAAAAAAGAGGCTGTTAAAACAGCCTCTTTCAATTATATAAGAGCAATTACTATTTCTTAACTATAGCATTGCTATCCAGAATAACAGCAGTTTGTGCCAATATCTGTCCGTTCAATGAAGCACCTGTTTGAAGTGTAATACCTGTCTTCGATAAGATGATACCTTCAAAATGCGAAGTTGTACCAAGTGTAACCTGACCAGCAACTTGCCAGAAAATATTTTTGGCTTGTGCATCACCGGCTAAAGTGATATTTGTCGCTGAGCTCGAAGTAAGGTTTCCGGCAATTTGAAATATCCAAACATCATTCGCGCCACCTGAAATAACAACGTTGGTTGGAATGGTAACATTACCTGTCCATTTGTAAAGCCCGGGCTTAAGCGTTTTTCCGCCAATATTCCCAGACCCCAATTCAGTAAAATCAGGTAAAGTGCGACCTGCCGCATCGTTGTATGCTGTAATCATGTTATTAACAGTAGTCGTTAAATTAGTAGACGTGGGTGCCACCATGTCCGCTGCATAAACTTTTCCAGTTACTTGGCTAGAGGTAGCAAAGCCCGTGGAATTTGTCAATGCTAATCCCGTGATATACGAAGTAGCAGCTGGACTAAGACCCAAGTCACCTGTAATCGTTGAAGTAGAACTATTATTGATGGCCGTCTTAGCAACAATAACATAATCAACTGCAGTCCCTAACTGAACCACGTCACGAGCCACAATCGATCCACCTGTTGTAAAACTAGTTACATTATTTGCAGTAAAAGGTTTTCCCGCAAGTGTTTTGGCACCTGTTGTTACCGTTACAGTATAAGCCGTTAGTGCTAATAAATTATCATCTGGCGTAAATGTGGCAGTCGTTCCAGCATACGTAACCATTCCGGGTACAACGTTAGTACCCTGTTTAACAATTATGGTTGATGAATTAATTGTAGCCGGATCCATCTCTTCACTAAAAGAGATATCGATCGAATTGTTACGAGGAACATTTGTCGCATTATTCGCTGGACTTGTGCTCTCAACATTTGGAGTCAAAATAGGATCTTTGTCATCATTTGAACATCCCACAATAAAGAAAAAGGAGAGTATTGATAACAAGGATAAAAATTGAATTGCTTTTTGAAATTTCATATTTCTGGTTTTAAATTTTGATTGACTAAATAATAATCAAAGGTGAAGGTCTATAACATCTCATGTGTTACATAAATCAGTATATGCCTTACACATATCCGGCACTTTCAAGATTGACATTTCGTTTTAGATGCTGTTGCTCATATACGGTTGGCGAAAAGCCAGTAACTTTTTTAAATTGATTGGATAAATGACCCACACTACTATAATGAAGTTTCCGGGATATCTCTGTAAGGTTGAGTTCTTCATACAATAGCAGCTCCTTCACTCTTTCAACTTTGAGATTGATAATGAATTGCTGGAGGGTAATACCTTTCTCCTGTGAAAATATTTTAGAAAGGTAGGTATAGTCATAATCTAATTTTTCACTAATGATATCCGAATAATTAGTCTGAGGAAGATCATCATCATGAATCATTTCCATCACAACATTAATAATCCTTTCAACAAGAATATCACGTTTGTCATCCATCACTTCCAGACCCAATGCAAGCAAGTTAAATTTCAAATTCCGGTGCTGTTGTTCAGTTATGGTCCCCGTAACTTCAACCAGTCCCAGATTAACCTCCAAATGTCTGAGTCCCAATTTTCTCAACTCCTGCTTTACCACTATTTTACAACGATGGCTAACCATATTCTTGATATGTAATTTCATTGTCATGTGTTTCTTTAGTAAAGTTGGATAAGTAAGAAAGAAATATTTGACCGAATTGAAGCTTGGCTTTTTAATGCGGTGCCAAAGCTTGTATTACATGTGCTTCAGAAAAGATGTCGAAGCGCAATCACTATACATCCGCCATAATCACTCCACAAACGAAAAGTCGGAATGAACTCAACAATGTCATTAACCCATTGAGCTATGCACAGAAGACGGGTACTATTCTCTACAGAGAAGGAACATATTCCAGTAATAGCAACACAAAGCCCATAATTAAGCAGCTAAAAAGGGAACTAATGAAGACAATTATGCTTTTTCAATATCCAATTCATCGTTATCATTGTAATCATTACAAACAACAATGAACAACTCTCTTTTTTACTTCTATGGCATATTCCTCATCTCGTGTGGAGTCGGCTCTGTCATTTTTATTGGACCAAAAGCAAAAACAGCACTGATGTCAGGAGGAATATCCGGACTGCTTTCTATTTTGATTGCGCATTTTATTGGAAACGGTTCGGCCTATGCACCCACATTCGGAATTATTTTACCGGGTGCATTATTTATTGTCTTCGCATGGCGATCAACCAAAACATTGTTACGCATTTTCGAACTTCTATTGGAGCACGCTGATAAAAATGAATTAAACGGAAAGGGCATTGCTTTTCTTATCATCAGTCTCATGGCAATTACCTCGCTCGTTGTTTTTATCCTTCAGGTAACTTAAATCTTCTAATACTACAATCCATTAACGATCAACAATCAACATAAAAAATTACGCGAAATAACAGGTGGATCTCCGCTGTGTTTGGTCAGGCTCTCTGAGCCCATCCTAAAATTTTATTCCGTTACAATAACCAGGATTCTCTCAGAAGCAAAGTAAACTTTCTCAGTTCAAGCACTTTAATATTTTTAGGGCTTCGTTTACGATACTATTCTCAAGCAAAAAAAACAAACTCGCAAACATTGACTACTCTCCTCCTCTGGAGAGGCCTCTTTAAGTATCATTAAGTTCATCTCAAAAAAAAGAGTACACCAATCCAGCCATTGCACTAATCCCAATCCAAAGAATCATATTCACCTTAAACCGATGCAACGCAACAAAAGAGATTAAAATCGAAACAACAGCAAACCACTCCGGAGAAAAATCGAGTCCTTTCGGAAACACAACCGCCCTTCCAAAATAAAGTGTGAGGTTTAGCACAACCCCTACAACCGCTGCAGTAATAATAGAGAGTATCGCTTTAAGCTTTTGATTTTCTTTCGTCTTCTCAATAATCGGTGCGCCAATCAGAATAAATAAAAAGCAAGGAAGAAAAGTATAAAATGTAGTGGCAAGCAAGCCTGCTGTACCTGCCGCAATCGAACCATTATACACATTATACCCCGCCATAAAACCAACAAATACCAAAATCATAATTAGCGGACCCGGTGTACTTTCACCCAACGCCATTCCGTCAATCATTTCGTATTGGGATAGCCAATGAAATTTCTCAACACTTTCCTGCGCTACATAAGGCAACACCGCATACGCTCCACCAAAGGTTACGAAGGCAGCCTTTGTAAAAAATACATTCAGCGTAATCCAGAACTGATTTCCAGATAAAACAAAAATCAACACAAATGGAATAATCCAAAGTATCACACCAATACCAATCTTCGACACGATGCTGCCGGCATCTAATCCATCGTGAACAGGTGCAGAAAATTTATTGAGGTAATAGCCTGTCTCATTCGCATCGGATTTTATACTTGCCTTCGAAGACGTTAGCATTGACGGATAAATCTTCAATGCCAAAAGACTAACCAGACTAGATCCGAGAATGATTAACGGGAAAGAAATATTAAAAAAGAAAATGCAAATGAACGATACGCCAGCAAGTACATAATGAAATGGAGTAAGCAGCGACTTCTTTCCAATCTTAATCATGGCCAAAATAATGATAGCCACAATAGCTGGTTTCAAACCATAGAACAAAGCAGCCACCCATACGAGTTTACCAAACGATACATATGCTATGCTTAACCCCAGCAAAATAAAAATAGAAGGAAGGATAAAAAGAATGCCCGCAACCAAACCTCCCCTCACGCCATGTAAAAGCCAACCAATATAGGTAGCGAGTTGCTGCGCTTCAGGCCCGGGCAACACCATGCAATAATTCAATGCATGCAGAAAACGACTATCTGAAATCCATTTCTTTTTCTCTACTAGAAATTCGTGCATGATGGCAATCTGCCCGGCTGGTCCGCCAAAACTGATGAAGCCCAACTTGAGCCAGAATTTGAATGCTTCGTTGAAGGATGGCTTTGGTGGTGCTTTCATAGAGTACTAAAGATTATTCTTTTCTACGAAGATCAAGATTATGAAAAACAAATAACCGGATGGCGTTTATTTTCAAATATTCATTGCCGGCAGGCAATTGTTGAAAGACATACATATACCCAAGCTGCGCATTCAGTTGGGACGTAAACTGATAGCCAAATCCAACAAACGCTCTGTCTTGATCAAAGTAATTATTCACAATCTCTTTCCCGAAATTGATCATCACTTCATTGTTAGCAAAAAGAAAAGGAGTTTTAGCCACTACTTGTTTTCCTTTTAGCGGAACAGTAAACGCCATGTTATACCGAATGCGGTAATTAAAACTATAATCATCAATCAATTCACCAGCTGAAATTTTTCTTCTGAACCGTTCCTCCAATCGTATCCACTGCATCATGTTGAACCAATTCTTTTTTTCCGTCCATTGTATTTGTTGCCATGGACGATGCTCCGGTACAGCGGGTCCACCCGTTGTTGAGTACTTTGTAACATAAGCGTAACCAGCTGTCAGCTTAACATGATCAGAAAGATAATAGGTATACCCTCCCCTCGCGATCGTCATGCCAACATTATCAACAAAGTTTCCGGTAGTACGCAGGTGGAGGTCTAACCACATTCCAGATTTATTGGTGAACCGCGTTTGATTGAAATAGCCAAACCACAATTGTTCATCCTCCTGAAATTCTTTTGTTTGTGAAAAAGCCTGCTGCCCAACTATGAGCAACAGACTTAATACTAATCCAAAGCTTTTATTCATGATTTCAAAACGAGTTTCTTCTCCAAACTCGATGTGTTGAGTTGGAGAAGAAAGCTCAGTTTATGGTTTACCTGGTCAACAATCCATCAACTGTAACAGATACATAATACAATCCACCAATTGTTGGACCTGCTGCATATTGAATATAACGATTGTTGAAAATGTTAGTACCCCCAATTTTAATAGTAGATTTCAACGGCACTACTTTGTAGGTTGCTTGGGCATCGAAAGTCTGGTATGCTGGTATTGAACCATTCGCCAGTGGGCTTTGCCATGCAAACGAATCCTGCCATCTCCACACAATGTTGAATCCTAAGTTCTTTATCACTTCACGATTTCCGAACGAAATGTTAGTAGCATATTTAGGTGTATTGAAACCTGTTACAAAAACATCACTTGCCTTGTTTTCAGAAATATCATTGTAATTAAAGTTCGCACCGATCGTAAATTTCTTAAAGAAGTTGTATGTCACGGCCATTGCTGCTCCGTAGTTGTTGTATTTGTTCTTTGCATTGGTATACACTCTATATCGAACCTGGCGAGGAGTTCTGTTTGCCTGGATCATAGAGATCACAGCTTCATCAGAACCAACTTGCACTTGCTGTGTTGGATCAGGATACTTACCAGAGGCATCAGCAAGGTAAGGAACTGAAACCTCCACTTGTCCTAAGAATCCATCGTATTGATTAGTATAGAAATCCACATCCAGTGTCAGTTTGCTATCAAGTAACAAACTCTTATATCCAACTTCAAAAGATTTGATCTGCTCAGGGCGTGTTGCAGATAGATTTGTTACCTGAAGCAAATCTCTGTTCTTAAGAGCGGCATCATTCGTAGTCATACCTCCTTTTACATCCACGTTTACTGCAGCATTAAAGGTATTAATCGATGCGAGAGTGTATGAGTTGTCAAGATAATTTAACCCCTCATTGATGTACGGTAACCCTCCTACTCTTCTTACATTTCCATTGTTTACAAAAGACAACGCTTCAAACAAAGAAGGGAATCTATAACCATTCTGATACGAAACTCTGAAGTTGTGATTCTCTGCAACAGTATATACCGCTGCAATTCTTGGATTTAATTTTGGATCGAATTCAAGGTTGTGATCGACACGGAGCGAGCCTGATAATTTTAACTTATCCTTTAACAATGTCTTGGTAACCTGAGCAAATGCTCCATATTTTTTATAGTACACATTGCTACCAAAGCTTCCATCACTTTCAGGAATGTTTCTCTCGGCAACGGGTCTTGAAAAATCAACGAAGTTATTTCCATCCGGTATTACTTCATAGATACGGAAATCAGCACCTATCAAAAGATCAAAAATTTTCACGCGACTCGACAAATCCCACTGCGCATCCGTGTGATACATTCTGCTTCTCTGATTTAAAGCAGCTCCACCACTGGATGTACCCGTTGGTACGTTAGCGATGTGATCCCAATTATTAATATTGGTTATTACATTTTTTAAACTATCAAATTTAGCTGTCCCTGGTTCCACGCGTGAAGCATCCGCTGCTGTGCGTGCTCTTCTCATTGCTTCCGCTAGGTCTGTACCTGCAGTGAGTTCAGTTTGCAAAGCTGTTTTAAATTTAGCTGTCCATACCTTGTTGTCGCCACCGCTGGTAATGTCTAGGTTATCAGACAATGGTTTTAAATTATAAGAGTTGCCAGTGTTCTCAATAGATACGTATGACCGAACTGTATAATTTGCTCCTTTCAACTCAAGCTTGTGGTTCTGAACACTTGCACCATTGAGTTGTATTTTATTTCCACGCTGAAACAATCCATCTAATTCACCATAGCGATACGTGTATGATAATTCTGCATTACTACCTAAGCGATAATGTAAAGCAGCATCAAATTTCAAGTTCTCAACTTTTCCGGGAACCAGATCCTTTTCCCAATATCCTGTTCTTCTTACAATAAATGATTGATTGGGTGTACCGTTGTAGGTTATACCAGAAACCGTCACCTGATTACTTCCACTATCATCACCATACTTATTCCATGCATCATATGCTGGATGATCTGCTACATTCAATTCAGAATAAAGAGGATTGGCAGTTCCCGCGGTTGTATTTGGGTTTTGATCGATTTGCGTATTCCCGCGCCAGTCAGTGGCTTGCATGTAGCTTCCATTAATTTTGAAAGCGAATTTATTGTTGAATGCTTTGGCATACCGAATCGCAGTTTCAGATATGGGGCTTGGATTGTAATCAATTCCATCCACGTGGTTCACACCTAATTTTTGATAAACACTCAGTCCTTGAAAAACAAAAGGACTTTTAGTTTGTAAGTTGGCCATACCATTAATGGCATTCATACCATACAATGCTGAAGCAGCACCGGGTGTGATCTCTACACTTTCAATATCCAATTCCGTGGGACCAATTGCATTTCCCAGCGGAACACCAAGTGTTGCTGATTGCATATCTACACCATCCGTAATCTGAACAAAGCGAAAGTTATTTGGAATATTAAAACCTCTGGTGTTCGGAACCTTAAAGGTGATACTGGAAGTTGTCATCTGAACCCCCTTCACATTTTCCATTGCATCATAAAAACTAGAAGCAGGTGAATCTTTTAATGCACGCAAATCTAGTTTTTCAATAGCCACTGGCGACTTGAGTATGGATTCTTCTACACGCGAAGCGGTAACAACAACTCCTTCACCCAGGAGCTCAGCCCCGGTAAGTTGAATAGGTAGGTCTTCCGTTGAAGACTCCACCACTTCTACTTCCTGATTTCGGAAACCCACTAACGAAAAATTTAATGTTGCAGGAAACTCTTTAATGGCTAGTCTGAATCTGCCTTTACTATCCGTAACGGTTCCCTGTATTGTTCCTTTAATCGCAACGCTTACACCGGGAAGCGGTTCGTTTGTTTCGATGTCATTAACTGTCCCCTGAACAGTATTCGGGCCTTGAGCCAAACTAGCTGTAAACGAGATAAGGGAAAACGCGATCAACAGGACAAAGTGGTATACTCTTTTCATGTCTGATTTAGATTAAATGTATTAAGATGATTAATTATAAGATGTGAAATTGGATTACTCATTGACAACAATGAGGTAAAGCACCAAAAGAGAAAATCATACTTTATTTATTAATGCGTTTTGAGGCAAACTGATCCTGTTTCTCTTTTTCTAAACGCGATGGCTCTGGCTTTAAAAATCCAAAGGCATGAAGATCGTTTTGTCCATTTTGAATAACCCATTGTAAAAAGGTAATGGCTTCCGGGCTTGAACCATCTTTATCAACCGATAAATTCACATACTCAACTGGAATATTATTTGTTTCTTTCTGGCTCTTTCCTTCAAGGCGCTCCAGAACAGTTGCTAGATTATCATAGAATTTCTCTTCATCATTTACCTTTCCATTTCCATTCAAGTCAACAGGAAGAACAGTTATGCCTTGATGTGGTTTTCCAGTAGCTTGATCATAAATCAAATTCAGGGAGAAGTAAGAAAGACCAACTGAATCGCGAAGCACTGCTTTCAGTAAATGTTCATCAGATCCGGCAATTGCTTTTCCACGAATGTCTTTTTGTTCATACCCAAAGTATTTTGTAAACGTGATGGGCGCACCTGCCTTTTGCAAGCGGGTATAGATCGTGAATGGAGCTTTTATTTCTTCCTCTTTCTCTTTATCAGCGAACATATCGTGGAAGAAGAGTTGCTTAATCAAATCCTGGTTAAGCCCTTTTTTAGAATATATTTTTGAAAACGCTGAATGACTATTGGCCACTGGAAGAATAGCATATCGACCGATGTATACATAGTCACGTTTCTTCTTTACTTCAGCCTCAGGCTCGTAGGCTTCAATTAAAATATCATATTTAGAAGGATCGGCCATCCCTCTTGGTTCAATGATGATTTGAACCTCTGGATTTATTTTGTTGTAATCATCAATCCATTTCTGAACCAGTGGATAAGCAAAGCGAACACCAGTAATAGCAACTACTCTATTTTGCTTTCTGCTTTCTGCAGTAGCAATTTTAGCCGGATCAAAATCCTTTGCATTCAGATCAATACCATTCAATGGATTTTTAGTCTCAATCACTTCCGTTTTTGTGGAAGATGTTAAGCTGTTCTGAGCATTTGTAGCATTCACAATCAAGAGAAGTGCTACAAGAACTGAAAGGCCGTGGTGGGAAGTCTTCATATTCTTTAAGTCTATCGTTTTAGTAGATTATTGGCAAATATATTAGTATTATCTATTAAGTCAATAGACTTTATAACTTTTAATCAAAATAAAACTTGGTTTTTATGGGTTTAGAGCCTAAAAACGGGCTAAACGCCATTGCAAACGATTTCAAAAGGGGCAAAATTTTCGCGAATATTTCATAAATAATTATCTGAAATAACCCGAATTGAGTCTTAAAGGATGCAATGAGGTTTGATTATATCCTGTAAAAACGCCTAAAGGCAGGAGTTCTTTATTCTTCTAATATCATATTCTTAGTGATGAATCAAATATCATAAACAAACTTCAAATAAAATTTCCGGGGTGTATTGGATGCTCCAAGAATGATGATCAGCACGGTAGAAAGAAAAAATGCCTGTGGACTTTCGATCCAAAAACTCAAATAGCTGGTAATGAGAAATAACCGGATATACTCCAAATAATAAATCCATTTGCGTTGCTCCAGCATAGCACCACAGTTTATCAACGTAATCATGATAAACAGGCTGCCAACAATTTTTTCCAGGGCTTCTACAGAATTATAGAATAGTGCGATCGCGAAAAGAACAGTAATAACAACAACAATCTGAACAACTAAATAAACATTGAATCGTATAACCGTATTACCCTGCACCCTATGCGGAAAAAATTTCTTTTCAATTTCCGTGCGAATATTTTGATCCAGCACTTCAGGTTTACCAAAAATAATTTTGAGCTTGTTCACTATGCCCTCAACACGTGAAGTTGCATAGTAGAGTTCAAAAAAATAATGAAAGTGCTGCCATAGAAAACTATGACTCTTCAAGGGGTGTGTAAGACCGTATACAGGTCTCTCTTCTTCCTTTTGAAAAGTGCCGAATAGTTTATCCCAGAAAACAAACAGGTCACCATAGTTCTTATTTAAATATTTTTCATTAGAAGAATGATGAACACCATGATGTGAAGGTGTAATCAGGATGTATTCAAGCCAACCGAGTTTACCGATAACTTGTGTATGCGTAAAGAAAGAGTATGTACCATGAATAATTAGTATCGACATTACCAGAGTCGGATGAAAACCAGCCAGTGGAAGCACAATCCAAAATGCATTACGCACAATGGCTTGAAGTGTTGTGATCCGTGCAGATACACTGTAATTAAATTCTTCGCTATGGTGATGAACAATATGAGCCGCCCAAAATAAATTAATCTCGTGACCCAAGCGGTGATACCAATACCAAATTAAATCCGTAATCAACAGCAAGAGTATCCAAACTATCCAATGATTTGGAATAGACCAGATAGCAAAGTGCTCGTATACATAATTAAACACACCATAAAAAAAGGCGGTTAAGAAAAGATTAAGAAGTCGCTCGGCTATTCCAATGCTGATGTTTGTTATCGAACTGTCGAACTTGAAAAGGTTTCTTCTGTTTTTATGAAGGGCTGTCATATATTCTAGTCCTAAAAACAAGAAAAAGGCAGGAATGGCAAGAGCTGCATAGTTGAGCGACTTATCGCTCCAAAAATTCTCGAACATGTTGATTAAAAAGTTTGGGCTGATCCACCATAGGCACATGCCCACACTGATCTAAAAAAATAATTTTGGATTGAGGTAAATGCTCATGAAACGCTAGTGCCACTTCAGGAGGTGTTATTGAATCCTTTAATCCCCATATCAAAAGTGTAGGCGCATAAATATGATGAAGTATAGAACACTCTGTATAGTGTTGTGATGCAAGATTTACCTTGTCACTCTTCATCACACTGGGTTGACCATTCGCGCGTTCAAAAACTTCATTCGCATTTCTCTGAATTACAAACTCTCTACTATTATAGATCGTATTTCCTGAGAGCGCATTATCTAAATCCAAATCAATCAAAGAATAACTTTGTGAATTCTCAAAAATTCCGGAACTACTTGCCAATACAAGCTTTCTTACCTTAGAAGGTTGCCTCCATGCATAAAGCAGCGCAATATGACCTCCTAGTGAATTACCAATTAATGTTACCTTATCAAGAGAATGGGCTCCAATAAATTCTTCTACATAGTTAACCAGGTCATCCAGTCGTGAAGAAGAAATGGGTATTTGATAAAAAGGCATGCGGGGTATGAGTACACGATGGGAAGTTGTGAACTCATACGCCACGCGGCCCCAGTTGCTCAGGTTTCCGATAAGTCCATTCAACAAAATGATGGGCTCACCTTCACCAACATCAAACAACGGTTTATGATCCAACATGCTGATCAATTCAGACAATGGCAATGACAATAATGGATAGTGTAAACAAGGAGCTAAGCGCCATGAGTACAATACCAACAAGATTTCCAAGATTTATATTTCGTGACATGATTATTATAATTAAAGATTAAACATTTTATTGTTCCATCACCAGGATGGCAATACCTCACAAACGAGTTTGTGTTTTCAGTTCTCCGCAACATCGATCATCATACATAATCATGGCGATGTCTTTGTTAATAGAAATAATGTTTATTGATAACTTCTTCATAGCTTCAAAACAGTTGAAGTGATTTCTCAAAATTTCTGAGGCTTACCTTCTGAATTCTCGTAGCTTCTTGTTGTGCAATAAGTACATCTTTAAGCGTGACCTTGAAATTGATTTCGCGTTTTAGTTCTAAAAAAAGATGTTCGATATAGCGAAGCACGTTCTCCGATTGCACTGAATAAAGTACAATCTGAAATGTCTTATCTTCTGTATTCGACAATACCGTTAAGCCTGTTAATTTCCCAAATCCAAAAAAGCCTCTGAGCAACGGGAAATATTTTGCGTACTTATCCGAAAGAGAAAACTTCAAAATTAAACTGTCCTTGTAGTACAGATTTCCAGCCGGAACAACATCGTGTATTACGTTGTTCACTATTTCTGTATTGCCGAAAAATTGAAGTACACGACTAAAGGGATTTTCTTTCTCAGCTATAACAGCGCTATCATGACCTGAAAGATCAATAGCAAAAGGTTTTTTCGCTTGAGTTGACCTATGGTTTGCCCAAAGTGTGAAGTAAGAATTTTGGCGATTCGCCAGAGTTGATGCTGATGCTGATGTTGACATTGTTGTAGAATTTAATAGTGATTAAAAAACAAGTACTGCTTTAAAAAAAGTCAGTGATTCATAATCCTTAACAACATCGTCCGTCTTGTGCAACTTGATTAATTCTGTGTGCTGGTTTCATGTTTTTAAATTTATAGATCCTAAAAATGTTAGGAAGGATTTAGCACCATAATGTGGTTAGCAATTGGTTGCTATGGGGTCTTCGAGCCTCCTCTCTCTCCCATTCTTTATAAATATGATGTAAAGGTATAAATAAAACTTAAAGTCTATAGTTTTAATAGACTTATTTACGAAAAAATATTTCATTGGGTTACGTATCAATGAAAAGCTTAATTATTTGTAATGCTTAAGATACTGAATTCATCACCGGAGCCATCGCCTAACCAGACACTAAGTTTCCCCTTAGTTATGGTACCAATCTTTTTTACGACAAGAGAGGGGGTCTGATCATCGTTCATGCAAACCTTTACATCCGTTGCAGTCATTTCAATTCCTTTATTTATTGTCTTCAAGCAAACTTACATTCCGATGATATGCTGTTAGTTTATTCTTATTGAAGAGTGAATACAAATCATACTCTTTCTTTTGGCCAAAAGAAAGTAAGGTAATGAAGAGCAAAATGACGAGAGTTGATTTCATTAGAATCTAAGGTTTAAATTTTCAGCCACTGATTCAGAGATTTAATCTGTGAATCAGTGGCTGACCTCAATTGCCTCGTTGATTAGAAGGTGGCGCAGTTTGTCCTGGTATTTGTTGTGGCTGAGTTGGTTTTATTTTATCGTAGTCTACTACACCCGTACGCTCGGCCCATTTAAAATAATCTGTTGAAAGTTCGTTCACAATTTCAGGTCGTTCATTGGCAATATCTTTTGTCTCTCCACGATCTTTATTGAGATCATACAATTCCCACTTATAACTTGGATACGTTGAAACAATTTTCCAGTTGCCCTTATGTACAGCGCGATTACCCGCACGTTCCCAGAAAATCGGTTCTCCACGATTTACTTCGGTAGCGGTTCCTTTCAATACAGGCAATAAGCTTTTTCCTACTAATGCATTCGGAGTAATACCATTATATGAAGTTGGATACTTTGCTCCAGCCAACTCATAAAAAGTTGGCGCGATGTCAATGAGATGGCCAGTACCCTTTACTAAACTTCCGCCCTTAATTTGTTTTGGAAACCACGCGATGAAGGGCGAACTGAATCCTCCCTCGTGCATATTGTTTTTGTATTGACGGAGTGGAGTATTCGATACGTATGCCCAACTTTGTTCCTGATAATCAAAAGAACCCGATGTTCCGATTGGTCCGGAATTTTTTATCAGTCCGCGGTTTAATTGATTAAAACTTCTGTATCCACCTTGCGCCCCGTTGTCCGAAATAAAAATGATTAAGGTATTGTCATCCTTCTTAAGCTCCTTCAACTTAGTAAGTATTTTTCCAACGTTTTGATCCATACGATCAATCATCGCGGCATACACTTCCATCTTCGCTTTCCAAAGTTGTTGTTCATCCCAGGTTAATTTATTCCAGTAGGGAACTTCAGGATCACGTGCGGCAATAGTTTGTGAAGGTTCAAGAATGCCCAATTCTTTTTGTCGCGCGAGTCGTTGTACGCGAAGTGAGTCCCAACCAATATCATATCGTCCTTTGTATTTAGCAATGTCTTCCGGTAAAGCTTGCAACGGCCAATGCGGAGCGGTGAAGGCTACATAGAGAAAAAATGGTTTACCTGTTTTATTCTGCTCGTCCAGAAACTCCGCTGCATTTTTTCCAATCTCGTCCGTGAAGTAATATGAATCAGCTTTTGGTTTTAATCGCTTATTATTTTTGATGAGCTTCACCGGGTATGGCGAATTTCCAAAAGGAAGTGGAGATACATCAAAATAATTTGCAGCACCACCGATGATACCATAGAACTGTTCAAACCCTCGTTGGTTTGGCCACGCTAAACTATCATTTCCAACATGCCATTTACCAGACATTAATGTGCTGTATCCATTTTGTTTAAGTACCTCTCCTAATGTAAGCGACTCTTTATTTAAAAAACCCTGGTAAGCCGGCAACCCTAAATTAACGTCAAAGTATCCAACACCTGCACGATGTTGATATTGACCAGTCAGCAATGATGCCCGCGTAGGAGCACAAATAGAATTATTATAGAATTCACGAAAGCGAATTCCTTCACCAGCAAGTTTGTCGAGGTTGGGTGTTTTAATTTCCGAACCATAGGAACCAATATCAGAATATCCCATATCATCTACCATAATGAGAATGATATTGGGTTTCGTTGTTTTTTGAGCAACTGTTAATACTGTGCTGCTAACAAGAAGGGGTAGAAAAAATATGATGCGTTTCATTATTGCTTAGTATGTGTATGTTTATTAATTACTATTTCTTTGACTTTGAACTTTGTACTTTAAACCTTGAACTTTTAAATATCCTTCGCGCATCTAAATCCAATATGCACCATCGATGATTCCGGTGTTGAAGAAGAACGACCTGTTACTTGAAATCCATGACATACCATTGGATCACAAAGGAAAGAACCACCACGTGTCACTCGTCTTGTTGCAGGATCTAATTCTGCATCGCGACCTTGAGGTTCAATACTATCTTGTGTCCATTGCCATACGTTACCGCCCATATCAGTAAGGCCCAATTTATTTTTTCCAAATACTCCGACAGGAGAAGTGTAAGAATACCCATCTTCCTTTGTGTTGTAACTTGGAAAGCTTCCCTGCCACGTATTGGCTTTGTATTTTCCTGCAACCACTAAATCTTCTCCCCAGGTATATTGCTGACTTGTATTTTCTCCATTCTTTGCTGCATGCTCCCATTCCCATTGTGTTGGTAAGCGTTTACCTTTCCACTTCGCATAGGCATTCGCATCATTCCATGACACTTGCGTAACCGGATGATTGCTTTCAGCTTTTGGTTTATTTCTTCCGAATGGATAACGGAAGTCAGCGCCATCAATCAATTCCCATTGGTGGGTCTGATCCTGATCATCAAAGACTCCGGCATTGCCAAACTTCTCGGCTTCGGTTACATAATGGGCGGCTTTCACAAAAGCTTCAAAATCAGAAACCGTTACCAAATTTTTGTCCAGTAAAAAAGTATTGAGTTTTACTTGTATACTTTTCTTCGTTACCGGATCTGTGGTTGTCAGAGTTCCTCCTTTCACCGGCACCATGTCTGTGTCTGGTGTTGTGAAAGAAAGCATCGAGGCAACAGGAATAATGAATGCAAATACAGTACTGCGTATATTTCTAAAACCGAACATATTCTTAATTATTTACTTGTTTCGATTTTCTTTTCTTCATCAGTTCATCGGCACCTTCGCAGGATGAAGAACTTGCTTTGAACGTAGTGGCGGCAATTGTTTTTTGTTCTACGAGCAATTGGTCATCAAGGCTCAGAAATCCAAGTTCATTATGAAATTTCTGTCCCTTAGTAAGAACCCAATTCAGAAAGATACCGGCACTTGCATTGGTTGAAGTCTTTCTGAAAATGAAATTGATGGGTTCATTTATAAATTTTGGATGATGGGCCTTTTCGATAAAGTCAACAACGTTATCTAAGGTACCATATATTTTTTCATCCTTATCAATTTTTCCGTTCTCATTCAGATCGAGCGGAATAACAGCCAATCCATGGGTAATTTTCCGAGTCTTCACATCGTAAATGAAACCGAGGTTGTTGAAACATAAACCATTTACATCATTCCGAACAGCCGCGGCAAGATCCTGATCATCTCCTTTTATTCCAGTTCCTTTTAATTCCTTTGGATCATTGCCAAAGTGAGTCGCAAAAGCTTTCACAGCACACACAGGTCTGTCGCGTACGTACAACGCGATGGGAGTTTGAGTCTGAGAGGAAGCAAGAAAGTTTGGTGTGTTTTCTATAAAAAACAAATCACTCAAACTTTTCTCAGTAAAACCTGTGGCTTGAAGCTTGGCTAAATCAGGTCTATTGCTATTGGCAACCGGAAGTTGCACATAACGCGATACAACCACAGCTTGCCGGTCACCTTCGAGGTCGCTTGCGCTGAGTGCATACGATGCTATGCTGAAGTCGATACTATCAGCTGGTGCTGTTGGTGCAATCGACACTTTAATGTTGGGAAATTCTCTGTTGAATTCGGAAATCCATTTATTCACTAACGGGTAGGTAAGTTTCGTGCCTCGTAGTTTTACAATGCCTGTTTCTTTTTGCTGACTAAAAGAAATTGTGATTGATATCAGCAAGAGCGCAGTAACAATATTTATAGTTTTCATCTATTCGATCGTTAATTTATTTTCAATACTCCAATAAAAACTAAAACTCCACTCACACCATCCGCCTTGAATAGTGGAGCGGAGATTACCATAACAGGCAACATGAAGTCTTAACTTTTAGTGGCTACCTAGTGGAGCTGATGCGCTGATATTGTTTTCAACTACCACACTGTTCAATTTTCCGGTGAAAGCAAATGGGCCTTTATAACGATCGGATACTTGCGTTATCAGATCACTTCCCACATTGATTTCATCACCCGTGCGAATATTAGCCTGTGATTTTACAATAGAAGCTTCCGCAACTTTTACATCGTTAATGTAAAGCTCTTGCGTACCGGCTACATCGTTCAGTTCTTTTGCCTCTTTGTAATTCAAAACATATTTCACAATTACCTTTCCGGCAGGCAATGGTTTGCTTGAAACAAGGTGAGTCAACTTCAAACCATTATTATTTGCTGAAACCAGTTTACCGTCTTTCACGAAAAGACTTACACCACCAAAGCGACCACCCAATGCAAACAGAACACCTTCTGTTCCTTTTTGAATTTCTGCGTCAGCAGTAATCGAATAGGATTTGTATTGTAAAATAGGACTGGCCACACCATAAACCTGGGAAGCTTCCGGATAGAATACAGTTCGTGCTACATTATTATTTACATAAAGTGGAGTATAGTCTATCTGTTTTTCTGTTCCATCTTTTAATGGATAGATGTTATACTTCGCAGCTTCACTATCAAAGAGTTCTTGTAATTCTTTTAGCTTATCGGTGTTCGTAGCGACAAGATCATGAAGTTCATTGTAGTCTTCGTTGAGGTTGTATAACTCCCACTTATCATTTTTGAAATCTTCGCCTTTCTTATGTAACGTTCCTGCTTTCCATCCATCCTTATAGATAGCGCGTGATCCCATGATCTCATAGTGTTGAATAGTATGCCGTGATGCGAGTTGTGAATTATTTATGCTATAGGCAAGACTTGTTCCTTCAATCGGTTCCTGACTGTAACCATTAATAACCGAAGGTATTTTTGCACCGGTCAGCTCTATGGTGGTTGGCAAGATGTCGATCACGTGAGTGTACTGTGTGCGAATACCACCTTTTTCTTTTATGCTTTTCGGATAGAAAATAATTAACGGGTTGCGCGTACCTCCCTCTGAGTTAGCATCTTGTTTCCAATATTTATAAGGTGTGTTCGCAGCTTGTGCCCAACCTAACGGATAGTTTGGACGAGAAGCTTCAGTTCCAATCAAATCGATATCAGCAATATTTTGTTGTAAGCGTTGCTCTTCGGTTTGTGCAGGATCGTTTGTGTTAACAATTCCGACAAACGTTCCTTCTTTGCTTGCACCATTATCACCAACCGAAACAAAAATTAATGTATTGTCGAGTTGATTAATTTTTTTCAAGTAACTAATCACACGCCCGATTTCGTAATCCGTTTGTGTAACAAAGCCTGCATATACTTCCATGAAGCGAGCAAAAAGTTTTTTCTCATTTGCTGAAAGTGCCTCCCAATCTTTCACACCAGGATTGCGCGCAGGCAGCCCCGTTCCTTTTGGCACAATACCTAACTTAATTTGCTGAGCCAATACTTGCTCGCGGTATCTATCCCAACCTGCATCAAATTTACCTTTATACAAATCAGACCATTCCTTTGCTACATGATGCGGTGAGTGACCAGCTCCAGGTGCGTAGTATAAGAAGAAAGGTTTTGACGCATCAAGCGATTTTTGCTCAGCGATGTAACTGATTGCTTTATCAGCGATGCGTGTGTTAAAATGTTTTCCATCAGCAACAGGTTCTACTTTACGCGTGTCGTCCCAAGTAAGCGGATGCCATTGATCCGTTGCTCCGCCAAGGAAACCATAGTAATGATCAAAGCCTCTTCCAGTTGGCCAACGATTGAAAGGGCCAATTGCTGTTTGATGTGATGGTGGTGTAAGATGCCACTTGCCTACCGCGTATGTATTGTAACCATTCTCGCGAAGTATCTCAGCAATGGTTGCTTTTTCAAATGGCATATAACCATCATAGCCCGGAGCACCTATAGCAGTGTTTGGGAATAATCCCATGTGAACCGAATGTGAATTTCTTCCTGTCAATAATGCTGCACGTGTTGGTGAGCATATCGCGGTAGTATGAAAGTTTGTGTATCGAAGTCCGTTGTTAGCGAGGCTGTCAATGGTGGGTGTTTTGATTAAACCGCCAAATGTGCTGACAGCACCAAAGCCAACGTCATCTAATAGTATCCAGACAACATTGGGTGCACCTTCGGGTGCTTTATTTTTTTCAGGCCACCATTGTTGAGTCTCAGCAAGGTTGCGTCCGATTTTTCCCTGGTACTTTTGAATGGGTTCATGCTGGGCATGGAGAACACTCGTGGCTAGCGCCAAAGTTAACAATACATTCATCACACGAAAGATATTTCGCAAGGTTGATATGTATGTGGTTCGAGGATTAAGATGAAGGGTGTTCATGTTTTTTTATTTAAAATGGAATGAGAAATTTTAAACAATCTCAGAATTTTGAGATCGTTCATTAAATTATTATTTCCAAAGTGGGTTTTGTTCTAACAATGGATTGTTGTCTAATTCGATTTGTGGAATTGGAAACCATCTATTTCTGTCAACTGCATTTACCTTACCAGCATCATGAAGCTTCTGAACAAATGAAGGATTACCATCTGCATCACGTTGTCTGATCAGATCGAACCAACGTTGATACTCGTACACCAATTCCAATTCGCGGTCAACATAAAGTGAATCACGAAACTGATCTTGCGTTAAGCCTGCAGTAAGGTCAGGAAGGCCCGCTCTGCTTCGAACACGATTAAGTGATTTATAAGCTTTGGTTGTTGGGCCGTTGGCTTCATTTTCTGCCTCGGCATGAATCAATAATAATTCTGCATAACGAAGAAGCGTTACGTTAGTAGCAGCCTCACCAGGAACTGCAGCAAAAGCAGTTGGATCATACGTCTTATTAAAGTAGGGTGTAGAATCTCCAGGATACGCAGCATTGGTAATTGGAGCTCCGAATTTTGCATTCGTTTTTGGGTTTACATATTTGGTAGCAAACGAAACTTTCCTTCTCTTATCGCTGACTTTATAAAGTTTGTAAACATTGAATGACTTATCAGCTCCTTTGGTATAGAAGTTTACCTGATCAGCATAGGTACCTACAATTCCAAAACTTGAAGGGAAGCGTGGTAACGTACGTGGAAAATCAGTGCGTCCCTGACTCTGGAAGTTGGATGCGTATTGAGCAGAGAAAATATGCTCTTCATTATTTTTGAACGCAGGAAGAAATACGTGAGCATAATCAGTTCTCAAATTATAACTGTAAACACCAGTGCCTCCATCGAGAGGTGACAATACTTCCTCTGCTTTGTTTACTGCATCCTGATAGTGTGAAGTTATCTGCAAAGGAAAAGAAGCTTTAGTCAAATACACTTTGGCCAATAAAGCTTTTGCTGCACCTGCAGTGGCTCTTCCTAAGTCGCCTCCTGTGTAGGAGTTCGGCAAAACTGTTACGGCTTCTGTTAAGTCCTTTTCAATCTGTTCATAAATTTCCGTTGCAGCAGATTTAGCAACATAATAGTCCTGAGCCCTTACAAAATTTTGATTCTCCGTAATCAACGGAACATCGCCCCACAATCTCACTAAATTGAAATATATAAAAGCTCTGTTGAATTTTGCTTCTCCGATATAACGATCCTTCAGTGCCGTATTTGTACCAAAGTCGATTGAAGGTATTTTATCAATTGCTACGTTTGCCCTTTTAATACCAGCATAGTGTTGTTGCCAGTTTTCATAGAACGTCCGATTCGTGGAAGAATGATTGTGTACAGAAAAGGATCGGACATCCGCATTCACGGCTCCTGGACCAGGGTATTGTTCATCGGTGGCGAACTCCATTCCAATTTGTAACAAAGAGTTGTAAGCCGTTTGCGTGGATCCATTTGATCCACCGCCATTATAAAAGAAATAAGTAGCGTTTACAGCATTCAATGCATCGGTAGGAGTTTTATAAAACTGATCCTCTGAAATTATGGACTGCGGCTCCTCTGCTAAAAAATCAGCGCATGAAATTGCAATGATCGCTGATAGGGCTAATATGGTATATGTAATTTTTTTCATTTGATTATTATTTTGAAAGTGAAAACCAGGAATTAGAACGTTAATTGAATTCCTCCCTGAACTGATTTATTGTTTGGATAAACTCCATAATCAACACCGCGATTGATCAGTGCTTGTCCGTTCAAACTCGTTTCCGGATCAAAGCCCGTGTACTTCGTATGCGTCCAATAGTTTTGAGCCGATACATATAAGCGAAGTGACTTAACATGTACTCTTGATAAAATAGATTGAGGGATAGAATATCCAAACGAAATATTTTTCAAGCGTATGTAGGATGCATCTTCAATGAAGCGATCAGATAATGTTATGGCAGGATCCTGATACGCTGCTTTTACATCGGTGTCCGTATTTCCAGGATCATCAACACCTCTTGTGCCCGGAACACGATAAGCATCCGCTGCAGCTGCATTCCCATTGCCTGCACCATTATTTAATTCCAACTGCGCTCTGTTCTGATTGTATAGTTTTGCGCCAATAGTAGTTTGAAAGAAGATGGCGAGATCAAAACCTTTGTACGAAAAAGTATTGGTGAACCCAGCATTAACACCGGGTTGATTGGAAATAACAACTCGATCATACGTTTGAGATATCACTCCATCAGGTACTCCATTAGGGCCACTGATATCCTTATACTTCTGCGCCCCTACGCCTTTGAAGGCTTGAGGTGTAAGTGCTGAAGCTCCTTCTTCTCCCGGCTGAATTAATCCATCAGTCTTATAGACAATGAATGAACCAAGCGGTTTGCCTACTTCAATAACTGAAGGTGCATTTGTGTTAGGGACGATTCGTGTAATTCCACTTCCCAAATCAAGCACTTCGTTTTTGTTTGTTGAGAAAACTAAAATGGTATTCCATTTAAATTGACCAACTGTGTTTTGACTATTAATACCCAATTCAAATCCGTGGTTCGACACCGCACCCAGGTTTTGATAGACTGCAGATTGTTGACCGGAATTTATATTTCCACCAACACCAAGACCAGATGATCCCGGCACGATGGCGCTTAACAATAAATCAGTTGTCTTCTTGTAGTAGTAATCCAACACAACATCCACCCTATTATTAAACAGACCAATGTCTGCTCCAATATCAACCTGAAATGTTTTTTCCCAACCCAAATTTGGATTGGCCACATTGGTAGGTGCATAACCGGAAACGGTTTGATTATTAAAGTTGTATCGAAAGTAACCGAGTTGAGAAAGTGATGAGTATGGAGGAATTGATTGATTGCCGGTTATACCAACACTGCCCCTGAGTTTAAAAAAGCTGACCTGCTTAATACTTTTTAAGAATTCCTCTTCATGAAGATTCCAACCTAAAGCGGCCGATGGAAAATATCCCCACTTATTATCACCACCAAAACGGGATGAACCATCAGAGCGAATGGTTAAGGTAAGTAGATACTTTTCTTTCAAACTATAATTGACACGACCTAACCATGATGCCAATGACCACTGACTGTAATTGGAAGAGGGAGAGTTCGGTGTTACCGCTGTTCCTAAATTATTTTCTTCAAAAAAATCGGTAGAAAAATTATTGGCTGCAGCCACCACACTTTCTGTAGTAGATCGCTGTGCAGTAAACCCTGCAACGGCATTAATAGAATGTATGCCTCCAAATACTTTTGTATAGTTAAGTGTATTTTCATTCAGCCAATTGAAAGTATTTATATCACCGATTGTAGCAATACCTTTCGAGGCAAGACCTTCTAGTGTCGTGTTAGGTAAATAACGGTTTTGCTTATTGATGACCGCATCTGTTCCGAACAATACTTTTGCAGTAAGGCCTTCTGCAATTCTATACTCTCCAGAAATATTGGCGAGTAATCGTCTTGTTTTTGTTTCATTCTTTTGATTGTACAATGAATTAATGGGATTGGCCAATGCCTGATCGAGTCCTGATTGCACAAGGAAGGTTCCATCATCTTTATAAATAGGAACAGATGCCGGAGAAAAAAGCAAGTTCTGTACGATAGCATCCGGTGCAACTTTCGCTGCTATGCTGCTAATGTTTATATAGGATTGAACTTTAAATTTTGAACTGAATTCATGATCAATGTTAAATCGAACAGAATATCTTACAAATCCAGTATTTCTGATTACCCCATCCTGATTAAAATAATTTCCGGAGAAAGCGACTTTAGTTTTTTCTGTTCCTGAATAAATAGAAAGACTGTGACTTTGAATGGCCGCTTGTGTAAATGCCGCATTCTGCCAATCGGTGCCTGCACCTAAAGTATCAATCGTATATTCACCTGCTTCTGCTGATGCTAAATAGTTCTTATTTGCTGTTTTTAAATTCGCTACAGCCGTTGGACTTGTGTTGAATGCTGCATCCTTTCTTATTTGCCACCATTCTCCGGCAGTCATTAGAGGCAACGTCTTCATTACTTCCTGCACGCCATAGTAGGTATCATAATGAATACTGGATTCGTTAGCTTTTCCCTTTTTGGTTGTGATTAAGATTACACCATTTGCACCACGTGATCCATAGATGGCAGTTGCTGAAGCGTCTTTTAAAACATCAATCGATTCGATGTCCGCTGAGTTAAGCGTAGACATCGGATTTATTTTAGGACCATTTGTGACACCTGCATCTGCAATACCATAGTCATTGTTAATGGGGAAACCATCGATTACATATAATGGATCACTGGATGCTGTTATTGAATTACTACCTCTGATCTGCACACTCACACCACCCCCTGGCTGACCTGAAGTTTGCGTTACAATGGCACCCGGAACAGCTCCTTGCAAGAGCCGCTCAACTGAAGCAACCGGTTGTCCTTTTAATTCGGACGGGATAGAAGAAACAGAACCTGTAATATCTTTCCTTTTTAACTCACCATATCCGATTACGACAACTTCATCAAGAAGATTATCCGTCTTTAAAAACACATCAACGACTTCTTCGGATAGTTCATAGATCTCTACCTCTTGTGTTTTGTATCCCACCAAGTTGATCAACACCGTAAATGGAAGTTCTTTAGATCCTTTGACAGTAAAGTCACCATTAACATCCGTGACAGAATAATTGGATGTTCCTTTTACGAAGATCGTAGCACCAGGAAGGCCCTCGCCCGATTCATCTTTTACTTTTCCCTTTACAATCTCCTGGGCAAAAGTCACTCCCAGAGTAATCACAATAAGGGTTATCGTTAGTATTCGTTTTTTCATAAAATTTGATTTCTATTTTAACTGCTGATTAGTTTAAAACAAGTTGTTTGAATTGCTCTTTCTGTTCCTGTACGCGCTTTGGTTCAGGATTCAGAAATCCATAGTCATGCAGATGCGTTTGGCCATTTTCTAAAACCCATTGCAAAAATTTCAATGCCTCAGGATTTGAATTGTTCTTACTGACGGATAGATGGAGGTATTCCGTTGGAATATTTTTCAATGAGGCTGATTCCAGTTTCAGAATCACCTCATCGAGATTTGAATAAAATTTCTCATCAGCATTAAGGCGATTGTTGCCATCAGTGTCAACCGAAAGTACAACAAGGCCGTCACGCTGTTTGCGGGTTTTAAGGTCATAGAGCAAACCGGGAACACTGTAGGAAACTCCAGTTGAATCTTTCAAAAGCGCTTTTATCAAATGCTCATCTGCTCCTGCGATAGCTTTACCTTTAATGTTCGCTTGCTCAAATCCAAAATAATGAGCGAAGGTGATGGGCGCTCCCGCTTTTTGCGAACGGGTATAGACTGTGTAATTACCTTCTATTTTCTTTGCATCTTTTTTATCGGCATAGATGTCGTTGAAATAAATCTGTTTGAATAATTCGGTTGTAAGTCCTTTGTCCTGGTAGATTTTAGCCAACGCTGACTGAGCATTTGCCACAGGTAACAAAGCATAACGGCCGATGTAAATATATTCTCGGGTTTCTTTAACAACCTTGTCTGGTTCATAAGCCTCAATTAACAAATCATAGGCCGATGGATCAGTGCTGGTACGTGCTTCGATGTAAACATTCGCTTCAGGATTGATTGCCTTATATTCCTGAATCCATTTTTCAACCAACGGATATGCAAAGCGAACACCCGTAATAACAACTTTATCCTTTGACGCTTCCTGTGCAAATGATGCACTGGCAACGAGAAGCAAAAAGTAAATGACAACTATAGAGATGAATGATTTCATGTACTTAAAATTTTAAATGAATTAAGAGAGATTAAATTGGCGGCTACGGAATGCACCCTGCTCACAGACATACCACCAATACGACTGTAAATTCAAGTGCATCCGAAAGCCATGTTTATCTATCGCGCTAAATACAGGCGATTCGATAATAGGGTGGAATCAACAACAACAGCAGGTTGTGTCGAAAGGGGCGAGTAAATTTCTTTCCGGCATTAATCCGGACATGAAGTGACGAACAGTCCTTTTTGTTTTCATTGTTTTTAAATTTTATAGTTCCAACTAAACATTGGTAGGAATTAGCACCTTATCGTTGGTGGTGACAGGTTGCTAGAAGTTCTTCGAGCCTATTCTCTCCCTTCTTCTGTATAAAATCAATCTGGTGGGAATTGATTTGTCTACTAAATCGATAGACAAATGTAACTATTCGAGATTATTCTCCAAAAAAAAATTAAAAAATATTCTAGGTGCCTACTTAACATGATGCTGTAAGCTGAATGAGGTTCATAAAAATCGTTTGCAATGGTCTCTGATTAAGATGAATATTTATTGAAGTATAGATCCTGAGAAAGGAAATTTATACCTCGTATCAAAAAAACTAATCCGTTCAACGTTACTTGATACGATGTGATGAGCTGAAAAAATATTTTGCAAACCGGTAGAGTGCCGGTGTTTAGTCAGGGCGTGCTCATGCGCGGAATTTAAAATCTGCAAACAACTCCATACGCACTTCGCGCGAATAAAAACACATCAATCAAAATGCTGCGACTCGCAGCATTTTGATTGATGTGTTTCGTAAAGCATGAAGACCAACTCGCTTCTCGCGAGTTGGTCTTCATGCTTTTAAATGTGCGCCTACGGTAGTCATATGAAATGCAATTGTCCTTTCGCACATCTGCTGCCAACGCTGGTAAAAGCACTGATGCCCTCTAATTAATGAAAACTTCAAACTCGTTAGGTACATTCACTTTGATCGCAAGCAAAGTCGCGGCTACTTTTCCATCAGAATTATAATCCTGCCCGCTGAAAAGATTTCTTAGTCGAGATCAAATTAATTGGTTCAATTTGATGGAATACCTAGGTTTATTTGAGAATCAAGCATTCGTTGGCCAATGCATATTTTAAGATCAAAAAATCTTAAAATAATAATTGTTATATATACACTTATTAAAATTAATTGTACATTAGCAGACTATTCAAACGATTTAGGTCGCTTTTAAGCCATATGAGCAAGGATACATTTGTTTTGGGCGTTGATTACGGAACAGATTCCGTACGCTCTATTATAATAGAGTCACAAACCGGAAAGGAAGTGGCTTCTGCTGTGTTTCACTATCCGCGCTGGCGAGATGGATTGTTTTGCAATCCATCTAAAAACCAATTCCGTCAGCATCCGCAGGATTATGTGGATGGTGTGGAGACGACTATCAAAGATTGTCTCCGTCAGGCTGGTGCGGCCGTTCAAAAAAATATTAAAGCAATTTCAGTTGATACAACAGGCTCTACTCCTATTGCTGTTGACAAAACCGGAACTCCATTAGCTTTTTTACCTGGCTTCGGAAATAATCCAAATGCCATGTTTGTGTTATGGAAGGACCACACTTCTACATTGGAGGCTGCACAGATTAATGAGCATGCTGAAAAATATGATATCAACTACCTCCAATTTGTTGGTGGTATTTATTCATCTGAATGGTTCTGGGCAAAACTTCTCCACGTGTTACGTGAAGACGAAGCTGTGCGCAGAGCATGTTACTCCTGGGTAGAACATTGTGATTGGGTTCCTTTCTTATTAACAGGAGGAAAAGACGTTCACCAAATGAAACGCGGGGTGTGTTCAGCAGGACATAAAGCATTGTGGGCAGACGAATTTGGTGGATTGCCGCCCGATGATTTCTTCGCATCACTCGACCCACTCCTCAAAGGATTTACTTCCAGATTATTTACTGATACCTATACTTCTGATAAACCTGCAGGAACATTAAGCAAAGAATGGGCTGAACGCTTAGGCTTATCAACAGATGTTATTGTTGGCGTTGGAGCATTTGATTGTCACATGGGTGCAGTCGGTGGACAGATTGAACCGTATCATTTAAGCAAAGTAATGGGTACTTCCACCTGCGATATGATGGTGGTTCCAAAAAATGATATGACGGGAAAATTAGTGAGAGGTATCTGCGGGCAAGTCGATGGTTCTATTATTCCGGGTATGATTGGATTGGAGGCTGGGCAATCTGCCTTTGGTGATACATACGCCTGGTTCAAAAATGTTTTAGCCTGGCCAATTACGAATGTCTTAAAATCATCTTCCATTGTTAGTGCTGATGTTGCCGCAAAACTAAAAGACGAATTACTCGATAAACTTATTCCTGAACTCACAAGACAAGCTGCTGCCATTCCACTAGATGAAAATAATGAACTGGCCATTGATTGGTTAAATGGAAGAAGAACTCCAGATGCAAATCAATTGCTTAAAGGTGCGCTCACTGGTTTGAGTTTAGGTAGTGAAGCTCCTCATGTTTTTAAAGCGTGGGTCGAAGCAACATGCTTTGGCGCAAAAGCGATTGTTGATCGCTTCAATGACGAAGGTGTTCCTGTGAAGGGACTTATCGGACTTGGAGGTGTTGCACGAAAGTCTCCCTACATTATGCAAGTGATGGCTGATGTAATGAATATGCCCATACGAATTCATAAATCAGAACAGACTTGTGCTGCAGGTGCTGCCATGTTTGCTGCAACGGCCGCTGGAATTTATCCAACAGTTGAAGAAGCAATGCAAGCGATGGGACAAGGCTTTGATCAGGAGTACAAACCCAATACATCCGCTTCAAAAATTTATGAGAAACGCTTTCAAAAATACAAAGCGCTAGGTGCAATGCTTGAACAAAAACCAACTCCTGTTCTTTCAGAATCGCATGCTTGAGGTTCAGTCTAACGTCTAATACCTAAAGACTAATGTCTAAATACAATCACATCAAACAATCTGCCTACGATGCCAACATGCAGCTACCCAAGTTGGGCTTAGTGCTTTTTACATTTGGCAATGTAAGTGCAGTCGATAGAAACTTAGGCGTATTTGCTATCAAACCCAGTGGTGTCCCATACGATGAACTTTCTCCAGAGAAAATGGTGATCGTGGATTTCGATGGGAAAACAGTGGAAGGAAAACTTCGTCCTTCATCTGATACTAAAACGCATGCTGTTCTCTATAAGCATTGGGAAAAGATTGGAGGTATTGTTCATACTCATTCTACCTATGCAACGTCATGGGCACAAGCTCAACGCGATATTCCAATCTTTGGAACAACTCATGCTGATCATAATACAGTTGATATTCCTTGTGCTCCTCCAATGAGTGATGAGATGATCAAAGGTGACTATGAATATGAAACTGGTTTTCAAATCATGAATTGTTTGAAAGACCGAAAACTGAACTACGAAGAAGTGGAAATGATTCTCGTTGGCAATCACGCACCTTTCACTTGGGGGAAAACTCCGGAGAAAGCAGTTTATAATAGCGCAGTACTGGAAACAGTTGCTCAGATGGCCATGCTTACTGAACAAATCAATCCGAAATCACCTGGTCTTAAAGATGCACTCATCAAAAAACATTTTGAGCGCAAGCACGGTCCTGATTCTTACTACGGACAATAAATTTCCACCATACTATGAAAAATATTTTATTTCTTCTGGTGATCCTCATACCATCGAAGTTATCCGCTCAGCAAAAAGATTATCCAATACAAGTCGTGCCTTTTAATCAAGTGCACTTTAACGATAACTTTTGGTTACCTCGTATCAAGACTAATCACACCGTAACAATTCCAGCATCCTTCGAACGATGTGAAAGTACAGGGCGTATTAAAAACTTTGAAATGGCAGCTGCTCATAGCGGCAAGTTCTGTACAGTCTATCCTTTTGATGATACTGATATTTACAAGACCATTGAAGGTGCATCATTTTCATTGACGCTCTTCCCGGATAAAAAAATGGAAGATTACATTGATTCACTCATTGTAAAAATCAAAAATGCACAAGAGCCCGATGGTTATTTATACACAGCAAGAACAATTGATCCCAGTGCAGCACACGCATGGTCTGGCAAAGAACGTTGGGAAAAAGAAAGAGAACTAAGCCACGAGTTGTACAACTCCGGACATTTGTATGAAGCTGCTGCTGCTCACTACCAGGCGACAGGTAAAAGAAATTTATTAGACATCGCCTTGAAGAATGCTGATCTGGTTTGCAGTGTATTTGGTCCAGCCAAAAAACATGTTGCTCCCGGTCACGAAGTAGTCGAGATGGGACTAGTGAAACTGTATCGCATCACCGGAAAGAAAGAATATCTGGAGACTGCAAAATATTTTATTGAAGAACGAGGTCATTACACAGGCTACGATTCGAATAGCACTGATCCCTGGAAAAATGGTGCATACTGGCAAGATCATAAACCTGTTGTCGATCAGAATGAAGTTATCGGCCATGCAGTTCGTGCTGGTTATTTATATGCTGCTGTTGCTGATGTTGCGGCACTGACTGGTGATCAGAATTTTTTGAAAGCCATCGACACGCTTTGGAATAATATGGTTAGTAAAAAAATCTATGTGCAAGGTGGTATCGGAGCGATAGGTAGTGGTGAACGTTTCGGAGATAATTATGAATTACCAAACGCAACAGCCTACAACGAAACCTGCGCGGCAATCGCCAATGTGTATTGGAACCACCGTATGTTCTTACTGCATGGTGAATCGAAATACATTGATATTTTAGAGAAGGCGCTATACAATGGATTGATCTTGGGTGTTGGTATGGATGGAAAATCATTTTTCTATACGAATGCCATGGAAATTAAAAACAGCTTTAAACATTCTGATATGGAAGGTGAGCGATCCGGATGGTTTACGTGTTCATGCTGCCCTACTAATGTTACTCGCTTGATACCCTCTGTTCCAGGATATGTTTACGCGCAAAAGAACAATGACATTTATGTAAATCTGTTTGTCAGTGGAAACGCTTCCTTCACAGTTAATAAGAAGCAAGTGCAGATTGAACAGAAAAATAATTATCCATGGGATGGTAATTTGGTTTTCAATATCAATCCAAAATCACCGCTTCCATTTAATGTATTGATTCGTCTTCCGGGTTGGTCTCAAAATGAGGCGATGCCTTCTGATCTATATGCATTCGAATCATCATCCGATAAAAAAGTATCCATCGCTATTAATGGTAAACCAGTCGACTACTCGGTAGCGAATGGTTATGCTATATTGACAAAAACCTGGAAGAAGGGTGATGTGATAACCGTGAACTTACCAATGGAAGTACGAAGAGTAATCGCCAATAAAAATGTTAAGGATGATATCGGAAAAGTATCCCTTCAACGTGGACCTCTTATGTATTGTGCCGAGTGGCCAGATAACAATGGCAAGACCAGCAATATCATTATACCTAAAGATGCTCAATTCTCTACTGAATTTAGAAGTGACCTCTTGCACGGAGTTACTGTAATAAAATCAGAGACACCTGCTGTTGTCGTGTCAGGAAATACTGTATCTACCGTTAAGCAAAACTTCATCGCCATTCCTTACTATGCATGGGCACATCGTGGCAAAGGTGAAATGGAATTATGGTTTCCGGAAGAAGTAAAGAATATTGACATCCTTTCAAAATAGTAACGTACAAAATAAAATACAATGATCGATTTAAAGAGTCTGGAAGTTTGGTTCGTAACAGGGAGCCAGCATTTATATGGAGAAGAAACGCTGAAAAAAGTAGCCGAGCATTCTCAACAAATTGTAAAAGAGCTGGATGCTTCATCTTCCATTCCGGTGAAGGTAGTCTTCAAACCTGTACTGAAGTCGTCAGAAGAAATCTATCAACTATGTCAGGATGCTAACACAGCAAAAAATTGTATTGGTATTGTTGCCTGGATGCATACCTTCTCTCCTGCCAAGATGTGGATCGGTGGATTGAAGATTCTTCAAAAGCCTTTGTTGCATTTACATACTCAATTCAATCGTGATATTCCATGGTCTACCATTGATATGGATTTTATGAATCTGAATCAAAGCGCACATGGTGATCGTGAGTTTGGGTTCATCATGTCGCGCATGCGTCTCAATAGAAAAGTAGTGGTTGGGCATTGGCAGGACGTAAATGTCCAGGAAAGATTAAATGTATGGATGCGTGCTGCAGCGGGTTGGCATGATTGGCAAGGCGGTAAGTTTTGCCGCTTTGGCGATAACATGCGTCAGGTAGCTGTTACCGATGGTGATAAAGTAGAGGCTGAAATTAAATTCGGCTATGCTGTAAACGGTTACGGCATTGGTGATTTAGTGAAGGTGATCAATCAGGTCTCTGAGAGTGATATTGATAAATTGACTGCTGAATATGAAGCACAATATAATGTAGTCCCTTCGCTTCGTAAAGGCGCAGATAAATCTCAAGCATTACGCGATGCTGCCAAAATTGAAATCGGCTTACGCACATTTTTACAAGAAGGAAACTTCAAAGGATTCACTGATACATTTGAAGATCTTCACGGCATGGTGCAATTGCCAGGTATTGCAGTTCAACGTTTAATGGCAGAAGGTTACGGCTTCGGTGGTGAAGGCGATTGGAAAACAGCTGCACTAGTACGCGCAATGAAAGTAATGGGCAGTGGATTGAAGGGAGGAAATTCTTTCATGGAAGATTATACGTATCACTTTGATCCTTCAAACCCAATGGTACTTGGTGCACACATGCTTGAAATTTGTGAATCGATTGCCGATGGAAAAGCATCTTGTGAAATTCATCCATTAGGTATTGGAGGAAAAGCAGATCCGGTAAGACTTGTCTTTAATTGCGGGGCAGGTCCGGCATTGAATGCTTCTGTTATTGATATGGGTAATCGTTTCAGGTTATTAGTAAACGAGGTAGAAGCTGTTGCTCCAAAACATGATTTACCTAAACTACCCGTTGCACGCGTGTTGTGGAAACCTTATCCTGACATGCAAACCGGATGTGCGGCATGGATTTATGCCGGGGGTGCGCATCACACTTGTTACAGTCAGAATTTAACATCTGAACATTTAATTGACTTTGCTGAGATGGCCAATATCGAATGTGTATTGATCGGCAAGAAAACAGATCTTCATCAATTCAGAAATGAATTGCGTTGGAGTGAAATGTATTATAAATAGCATTCAATCAATACCAGTACTTACCAATCCACAAACCTTGACCTTTCTATGAATACTTCGCTCGCCCTGCCCGACTACTTAGTCTTTATTACCTATTTCATTATTGTAGCTGGATACGGTTACTGGATTTACCAACGCAAGAAGAAAACCGTAACAGACACTAAAGACTTTTTTCTTGCAGAAGGATCGTTAACGTGGTGGGCAATTGGTGCTTCGTTGATTGCTTCTAACATTTCAGCCGAGCAGTTTATTGGAATGAGTGGTGAGGGATATTTTGTGGGCATTGCTGTAGCAGCTTACGAATGGATCGCAGCCATAGCTTTGATCATCATTGCTGTATGGTTCATTCCTATTTATCTCAAGAATAAAATTTACACTATGCCTCAGTTTCTAAAGACGAGGTATAATGAAACAGTAGCGTTAATCATGGCGGTGTTCTGGTTGTTCTTATATGTGTTCGTCAATCTTACTTCGATTCTTTACCTGGGCGCTGTTGCTATTAATGGATTAGTTGGTGGAGAATCTCTTCATCTTATTATGGTGGGTCTTGCTTTGTTTGCATTGGTAATCACCCTTGGTGGTATGAAGGTAATTGGATACACCGATGTAATTCAGGTAGGTGTATTGATCATTGGAGGCCTGGCCACTACCTATCTCGCGTTGACCATCGTAAGCGAAAAATTCGGAATGGGTTCCAGTGCTATAAACGGTTTTAAAGTTTTAATGGAAAATGCACCTGATCACTTCAAAATGATTTTGGACAAACCTGCAGCGGACGCGCCTCAGGAATACATTAATAAATATTTAGTACTACCTGGAATTGCCATGTACTTCGCTGGTCAGTGGATTGTGAATCTTAATTATTGGGGATGCAATCAATACATTACTCAACGTGCATTGGGTGCTGATTTAAAAACAGCACGTACCGGAATTCTCTTTGCAGGATTCCTAAAGTTGATGATGCCGGTTATTGTAATGCTTCCTGGAATTGCAGCGTATGTATTATACAAGAATGGACATCTGCCACAACTACATGGCGGAAGTAAAGACGGAGCTTACTCAGCAATTTTAGGATTTCTTCCAACAGGATTGAAAGGCCTATCTATTGCTGCATTGACTGCCGCTATCGTTGCTTCGTTGGCAGGTAAAGCTAATAGTATCTCTACCATCTTCACTTTGGATATTTTCAAAAAGTATTTCAATCAAAATGCCGATGAGAAAAAATTAGTTTGGGTAGGTCGGCTCACAGTTGTATCGGCCATGATCATTGCTGTGATTTTTACATGGGAAGACTTACTGGGTATTGGTGGAGAAGGTGGATTTACTTTCATTCAAAAATATACAGGCTTTATAAGTCCGGGTGTGTTTGCCATGTTCATCTTAGGTATGTTTTGGAAACGCACTACGGGTGCTGCTGCAATAGCCGGTGTGATTACCGGTTTCGGATTATCTGTCTTCTTCAATGAATTCGCTCCTGCTGTTTTTGGAAATGAAACTATTTTCTACACCGCTTTTCCAAATGGCGAAGGTGGTTTTGAAATTCCTTTCCTGATTTGCATGGGCTTGTCTTTCTTCTTTACTATGCTGGTTATGATTCTCATGAGTCTTGCCGGACCAAAAATTAACCCGAAAGCATTTGATATCGATCGCGAAATGTTCAAGGTAAGTTCATCCACACTGGTGATGATTGTGATGACCATTCTAATTTTAACAGCCCTATATGTTAAGTTCTGGTAATATTTAGGATATTTAAAATTATATAGACCCTCTCATCAATGGATATCGATAAATACAAAAGTCAGGAAGGAGTATTAGTGGCCGTTGACTGTATCATCTTTGGCTTTGATGGACAACAATTACAAGCCTTGTTGATCAAGCGAGGGTTTGAACCAGAGAAAGGAAAATGGTCACTCATGGGTGGGTTCGTTAATCCGGATGAAAGCACCGATGATGCTGCCATCCGGGTTCTGAATCAGCTTACCGGAATGAATAACATTTATATGGAACAGCTTTATTGTTTCAGCAATGTTAATCGCGATGCAGCCGGACGCGTAATTTCCATCGCTTACTTTGCTCTTATCAATATAGGAGATTACAGTGATCAACTGCAGCAAGATCATGAGGCACGTTGGTTTCCTATGGATCAAATCCCAAACCTGATTTTCGATCATCAAGAGATGGTAGCGAAAGCAAAAGAGCGCCTCCAACAGAAAGTTGCCAATCATCCTATTGGCTTTGAACTGTTACCCGAGAAATTTACACTTCCTCAATTACAGAATCTATACGAAGCCATTTATGAGCAGTCTCTGGATAAGCGAAACTTCACGCGAAAAATTTTAGCGCTGGGTATTTTAAATAAGTTGAATGAAAAAGAGAAAGAGTCATCCCGTAAAGGGGCTTTCTATTTTGTGTTTGATAAAAATAAGTACAACAAACTTCAACACGAGGGACTTAAATTTTTATAACCTGTGGTGGTTAGGCATCATCCCCATCACTTTCATTCTCCTCACCTCACCAACATATTCGTTAGTTAACTCCGCAATCAACTCTCTATTGAGGCAGCCTAAACTGTAGAAAAAAAAATAAGTGTAAATGTTACATTTTAAATTGATAAATGTAAATTGTAAGCTATTAACGTAATCGATTTAGTAGCTTAAAAACTCATTTTATGAAGATAAAGCATACTAAGACAGCCGGCCTCGAAAGCAATTTTGGTTAGCTGACTGTCGCGTTGATTATACATAAACCATTTACACCTAATTATGAAACAAAGAAAATCAATCTGGTTAATCCTTCTTCTGATTGGATTCCTAACACCCTCATTTGGTCAGCAATCTGCTGAGATCATTATGCAATCTTATGAGCCAAAAGTAGTGATCAACAAAAATATTTATGGCCACTTTGCTGAACATCTTGGTCGATGTGTCTACGGTGGATTTTATGTGGGTGAAGGCAACACAACTATCCCGAATCAAAAGGGAGTGCGCACCGATATTATTGAAGCATTAAAGAAACTAAAAGTACCCAACCTTCGCTGGCCCGGTGGATGCTTTGCTGATACGTATCATTGGCAAGACGGCATCGGTCCAAAAGCCAACAGACCAAAAATGGTAAATGTATGGTGGGGAGGTGTTACCGAAGATAACAGTTTTGGTACACACGATTTTCTCGACTTGTGTGAAGCCATTGGAGCTTCTCCTTATCTCGCTGGTAATGTTGGCAGTGGAACAGTAAAGGAATTATCAGACTGGGTAAATTATGTAAATTTTGATGGTGTTAGTCCGATGTCAAATCTGCGCAAGCTAAACGGCCGCGAGAAACCATGGAACGTTTCTTTGTGGGGCGTAGGCAACGAGGCCTGGGGTTGTGGCGGAAACATGACGCCTGATTATTACGCGAATGTCTATCGTCAATACGCCACATTCATGAGTGGCGGCAATCTTTTTAGAATTGCATCTGGTGCCAATGGCTCTGATTACAATTGGACAGAAGTATTGATGCGCGATATTCCTCACCATATGCTGGACGGTGTGGCCTTACATCATTACTCGGTCATTAACTGGAGCAAAAAAGGTTCAGCCACTGAATTTAATGAGGATACCTATTTTGCTACTATGAAAGAGGCATTAAAAATGGAAGAACTGGTAACCCGACACTCCACGATTATGGATAAGTATGATCCGAAGAAAAAAGTTGCATTAGTAGTTGATGAATGGGGTGGTTGGTATGATGTGGAAACCGGAACAAATCCTGGATTTTTATATCAACAAAATACCATGCGCGATGCCATGATTGCAGGCACTACTTTAAATATTTTTAACAATCATGCAGACCGTGTGCGAGTGGCCAACCTGGCGCAAACAATCAATGTATTGCAGGCTGTCATCCTAACCAAAGAAGAAAAAATGATACTGACTCCTACCTACCATGTTATGGAGATGTATAATGTACATCAGGATGCCAAACTCATTCCATTGTCAATAAAGACAAATGACTATGCCGTTGGCACAGAGAAATTACCAGCTGTTTCTGCATCAGCCTCTATCGACAAGAATGGAGTTACTCACATCTCGCTCGTGAATATCGATGCCAAAAACGCACAAGAAATTACTTTAAAATCGATGGGAGTCGAATACAAAACCATTTCAGGTCGTATACTTACCTCAGCTAAATTGCAGGATTATAATTCGTTTGATCAGGCCAATAAAGTCAAGCCGTCAACTTATAATGGTGCTCAATTAAAAGGTAACACCATTCAGGTAAAACTCCCTCCATTCTCCGTAGTGGTGTTGGAAATAAAATAGCATTACTGTAGACTCGATTGATCTGAAATGTATAAAACCAAACTACAGTTATACATTCGTCAATAGTTTTGAATACTGAATTTATGAAATACAAAAAAATACTTGCTTCTCTCCTTCTTATCTCCATTTGTATCTGGAACATTAATGCACAAACTGTGCTGACTATAAATACAGATAAACCTATAGCGGATGTTCAACCAACCATGTGGGGAATATTTTTTGAAGACATCAACTATGGTGCAGATGGAGGTCTCTATGCCGAATTAGTGAAGAACCGATCATTCGAATTTTTTCAGCCTCTCATGGGCTGGACTCAATACAAGAACGATAAGTTCGCGGTGAACAATTCCGGTGATGCATTAATCATTAGCCGTGGAGACGAGTCTGTAAATCCTCGCTTTGCTCGCATTAATGTGTTTGCAGATAATGGTTATGGCTTGTCGAACGAAGGCTTCTTTGGCTTGGGTATTAAAAAAGATATGACCTATACCTTTTCTATTATGGCCAGTCACCAAGAAGGTAATACAAAACTGCGCGTTGAACTGGTTGATAGTAAAGGTAAGTCGTTAGGAGAAGCAAGTGTTTCACCATCCGGTAAAGAATGGAAAAAATATACGGTTACATTAAAAGCAAATGCTACTGAACCAAAAGCGAAACTAAATCTTTGGTTTGAAGGAAAAGGCATAGTAGATATTGACATGGTATCTCTTTTTCCCGCGGACACGTGGAAACAACGTCCTGGCGGTCTGCGAAATGATTTGATTCAACTACTTGCCGACATGAAACCTGGCTTTCTTCGTTTTCCTGGTGGATGTATTGTTGAAGGTCGAGAGTTAGCGACACGATATCAATGGAAAAAAACCATTGGTAAAGTTGAAGATCGTGAGTTGGTAGTGAATCGTTGGAATACAGAATTTAAACATCGTCCTGCACCCGATTATTTTCAAAGCTTTGGATTAGGCTTCTACGAATACTTTCTACTTTCAGAAGACATAGGGGCTGAGCCATTGCCTATCCTAAGCTGCGGAATGGCTTGTCAGTTCAATACTGCTGAACTTGTTCCAATGGATAAACTTGATCCCTACATACAAGATGCATTGGACTTAATTGAATTTGCCAATGGAGATGTTACCAGCGATTGGGGGAAATTACGCGCAAGCATGGGCCACCCCGCACCATTCAATTTAAAATTTATTGGTGTCGGTAATGAACAATGGGGACCACAATACATTGAGCGCTATAAAGTTTTTGCCAGCGCTATTCAAGCAAAGTATCCGATGGTGAAGATTGTATCAGGAGCAGGACCGTTTCCTGAAGGAGAACTTTTTGACTATGCATCGAAAGAGCTAAAAGAATTAAATGCTGAAATTGTTGATGAGCATTATTATAAAAGTCCAGAATGGTTTTTACAAAATGCCAACCGATACGATAAGTACGATCGCAATGGGCCGAAAATATTCGCTGGAGAATACGCAGCGCATATTAAAGAAACTGTAGGTGCTCTTGAAAAAAATAATCTATTAAGTGCATTATCAGAAGCAGCGTTCATGACAGGACTTGAACGCAATGCTGATATAGTTCATCTATCTTCCTACGCACCGCTCTTCGCTCACGCTGAAGGCTGGCAATGGACACCCGACTTGATTTGGTTTGATAACCTTAATTCATACGGTACTCCTAGCTATTATGTACAAAAGCTTTTCGCGAATTATAAAGGAACGAATGTGCTTTCTATTTTATCGGGCACAGAAAAAGTTACCGGGCAAAATGGTTTGTATGCCTCATCTGTATGGGATAAGAACACGAAAGAAGTTATCGTGAAGTTGGTGAACTCATCGGATAAAGAACAAATTGCCGATCTGCGATTCAATGGCGCCAAAAAATTTCAAACCAAAGGAACTGTTTTGCTATTGAAGAGCAGTCAGCTTGCTGATGTTAATTCCTTTGACAAACCACTGGCCATTATTCCTATAGAAAATAGCATTGCAGGAAAAAGCAAAAAATATAAGGTTTCGCTTCCGGCTCACTCCTTTTCTGTAGTAAGACTGAAGGCTCAATAGAAACAAAAACAAGTACCCGATATATGTTCATATCTTGAAAAAAGACACAATCAACAATCTTTAAAATTATACTATGACACGATTTACCTTAATAAGCTTGATCAGCTTAGCATTGCTTACATCATGTAAAAAAGATCAAAAGACTTCTGAAGAAATTCAGGCACCAGTTGCAAAACATATTGTAACCACTTCGCCTTTTGGAGTTCTGACCGATGGAAAAGAAGTAACACGTTACACCCTTCGCAATGCAAATGGCGTTGAGATGAGTGTTATTAATTATGGTGGAATAATTATATCATTAAAAACCGTTGACAAACAAGGACAGTTTGCTGATGTTGTTCTTGGATATGATTCTTTGTCATCCTACTTAAAAAGCAGTCCGTACTTTGGCGCATTGATCGGTCGCTATGGAAATCGAATTGCGAAAGGAAAATTTACCCTTGATGGAACTTCATACAAGCTTGCTACCAACAACGATAAGAATCATTTGCACGGTGGTGTGAAAGGTTTCGACAAAGTATTCTGGAATATTGAAGTATTACCTGATTCAGCTTCATTGAAACTTACCTACACCAGTGCAGATGGTGAAGAAGGTTATCCTGGAAATTTGAATGTAGAAGTTGTGTACACACTAACGGATGCTGATGAACTTAAAATCGACTATCGTGCGACAACCGACAAAAAAACAATTGTCAATCTCACGCAGCATACCTATTTCAATTTAACAGGAAATGCAAATCAGGATATTCTGAATCATCAGTTGATGATGGATGCTCCGCAATTCTTACCCGTTGACAAAACCTTAATACCGACCAATGAATTAAAATCAGTGACCAATACACCTTTCGACTTTGGTATCCTTACCACAATCGGATCACGCATTGCACAAGATGATGAACAATTGAAATTTGGATTAGGCTATGATCATTGTTGGGTGCTTAAACCTTCCGATGGAAAAACTCTGCGCAAAGTTGCTGAACTATTTGAACCCACTAGCGGAAGAGTAGTAGAAGTGAGCACTACAGAACCCGGTCTTCAGTTTTATTCCGGAAATTTTTTAGATGGAACATTAATTGGAAAAGGTGGAGTGGCGTATAAACACCGCAGCGGATTGTGTCTTGAAACACAACACTATCCCGACTCACCAAACAAACCGGCCTTTCCATCTGTTGTTTTAAATCCTGGAGAAACATACACTACCACAACAATCTATACGTTCTTAACAAAAAAATAGGATACTGAAATTATTCAGTATCCATCAAAGCTGCAGTTGGCTTTTTATAATCCGGCTGCAGCTTTAAAATTTAACGGCCTCCTGAAAGTTTACAACTTCCCAATACGCCTTCTTCGGCTTCAGGTCTTTATCAAAGAGCAATGGATAATCCTTTCTACCTCGTACCGGAAAATTATCTAACCAGCTGGCGCGATCCGAAATATTCCAGAAGGTTACGCTTGAAATTACATTCTTATGTTTTCGAAAAAGATCAAAGCATGTTTTGTACATTTCTATTTGTTGTTTTTCCTTTTCCGGTGTGAACACCGCATTATTGTCTTCTTGTTGTCGCTCTCTCGCATTGTGCTCTTTCTTATATACTGAAATATCCAGTTCGGTTATCTGAACCTTAAGTCCAAGTTCAGCGAAGCGTGTAAGCGTACTATCGAGCCTCTGTCTTGATGGTTCGTTGATTGCCCAATGCCCTTGAAGCCCAACACCATGAATGGGAACACCCGCGTCTTTCAAACTTTTCACCAGCTTATACATCTTCTCTCGTTTTATCGGATCGATTTCATTGTAGTCATTGTAAAAAAGCAACGCATCAGGATCAGCTTCATGTGCCCATTGAAAAGCTTTTGCAATGTATTCTTCACCACAGATCTCAAACCATTTCGACTTACGCAAATATTCATCTTTGCTGTCGGATATTGCTTCGTTTACAACATCCCAGGCATACACCTTTCCTTTATAGCGACTCGCTACTGTTGTGATATGATCTTTCAATCGCTTAAGAAGAACTTCCTTGCTAACATCTTTTCCTTCCGCATCAACAAACATCCAGCGTGGTGTCTGACTGTGCCAGCACAACGTATGACCACGAAGTTTCATTTTATTTCGTTGGGCAAAAGCAGCAATGGAATCGGCATCAGCCCAGGAGTATTCATTTTCCTTTGGATGGATTGGTCCCATCTTCATCGCGTTCTCTGGAGTTAAACCGTTGAATTGCTGAAGGATGAGTTTCGCCTCATCGGTCTTCAATGCCCGCGGTGATACAGCAACACCTATCGTAAAATATTTCTCATAATAGTCCTTTAGTCCTTTTTCTGATTTAGATGTCGATTGACTCTGGGCAGAAAAGGAAGCGCAAAGTATACATGCGAGTAAGATGTTTTTCATGACTATAATTAGTAAAAATATATTTAAAAAAACAGAACCATCATTGCGAACTGAAGCGTAGGCAGGTGTGGAGGGTGAAGCAATCCACTGACTACGTAGTACGAACGTTGTATGCTGGGATTGCTTCATCAGCATTTCCAGATAATCGTTGGAGGCCTCCTCGCCAGGGCGAAACTTTTAAAATTCAATTTTTATTTCTTGTAAAAACTTTCTGGTGGTCCAAGATAACTAGGTTTAAGTTCACCTGATACCATTACAATTTTTTGCAACACTACACCTGAATCGACCATCCAGAATTTAATAGTGTGCTGACCTCCATTTTTAAGATTATGATTCGAAACTTTAATATTGATGTTATCGGCAACCATTTTACCCCAGGCCTGTGGCGACATGTCGGTATGGATGTTTATAATTCGAGGTGACTCGTCATCAACAGAAATTCCGTAGCGTAATCCTTGCGTATTGTGAAAGCTTAGTGTAGGCGATAGATACACCATTACCTTTACATCTCCGCCTTCAAAAGTATTGGCGGTATATTCAAGATGTGGACTATTGCCAGAAGGTAATTGACTCTTTGCCGTGACTGGAAAAGTGGTTATACCAGAAAGCGTACGACCAATGTCTGGAATTACTTTCCATTGAATCGAATTGGTATTTACGGCTTTCGAGTAGTGTTCAGCCTCTATGGAAACATAGTTGTTACTTTCAACAAACCCTCTTATGATTTCTCTCGCTGACGAAGATGGGTTGTTGATTGATATATCTATTGTAACCCTTTTTCCTGAATCATCACGAATTGAAATTAGGGTGCTGTGTTTTCCTACCGGAGCTTTAAGCCAATCAATACTGACTTCAACTCGTTGTTGCTTTTCAACTGTACCTTTATCTAGGCTTAGCTTAATCCACTCAACATTTGATTCAATCGTGAAATTAAATGGTGTTTGCCCGCGATTAAAAATTTCAACGTACTGACTTTGTTGATTAAAACAATCATACTGAAGTGTCGGAAATTCTACTTTATCTATTGGTCGTATTTTTGAAACCGGTTGTTCCCAGTGTGTATATCCTTCAAAGGCAACCGCCATGTCCGCTGACACTGGCAATGTAATCGTCTTTACTTCCGGAAGAACATCTTTGGCGGGTTGTTGCCAATACGTATAACTAATATGCGTCTGGTCCATCATGTGATTCCATTTGCCACCTGCCATTACTTTATTGAAGTAGTGCGAAAGCAACGAGTCTTTTTTAAACAGTTGTTTCGCTTCTTCGGCAAGTGCATTGGTCTCCGCTCGACCTTGCGTAGCATACAGTCTATTTTTTCCAACAGCCAGATAAAGTGCGTAAAGATTTGCACTTGCTTTTGTTGGATGCAGAACAAGTTGATAGTAAGCATCCTTATACTCCGCTGGCATTAAAGCATAAATTCGTTCTGCTTCAACGGTAAGTTGCTCGTACTCTTTCGTGACCGTTTCCGCTTCACGGTAATTGATAAGGCTGTACGTTTCAGGTGAAAGCAATTCATGTTTTCTTCTGGCATTATACGTGGTATACTTTGTCAGTATATTTCCAATGGCCGCTGCATGTTCGCTTCCAAATTGTTCCTCTGCCCACAAGCGACTATAGTCACCAATATTATCTTCTGTCCAGCGCTTTGGATTCCAGGCATAGTCAAGAAAAAATTCTATCGGAAATTCCATCGGCTTCAGGTCCCCAACATTCACAATCCAAATACGATCGACACCATACTCATACGCCATGTGCATTTGCTCCCATGTACGCGAAATCTGGTTGGTATTTAACCACTTGTAATTTCTTGGATCGCCAACATAATCGAAATGATAGTAAATACCGTATCCACCAGCACGCGGTTTGTCTTCGAGTTTAGGAAATTTCCGGTTGTTGCCCCAGTTGTCATCACACAACAACAATGTTACATCATCTGGCACGCGCATACCTTTATCATAGTATGCCTGCACTTCTTTATACAGTGCCCACAATTGCGGCACCTCAGCAAGAGGTTTTTTAGTTACCTCACTTATTATCTGACGTTGATCTTTTACAATTTTTTCCAGTAACGCAATATTAGTGTCATCGGTCATTGCCATGTCACCATCACCGCGCATGCCCATTGAGATAACACTTTCATAGTTGCCCATGCGTTGGATTCCTTCTCTCCAGAATTTCTTTAACGTCTCTTCATTTGTTTCATAGTTCCATGCTCCAGCTGTTCCTTTAAATGCCTTCCAGTCAGCATGGGCACGCATCATGGGTTCGTGATGTGTGGTACTCATTACGATTCCGTATTCGTCTGCCAATTTTTGATTCAGCGGATCATCTGTATTGAAACTTGCCCACCACATGGCGGGCCATAAGTAATTTCCTTTCAATCGCAGAATTAACTCAAAGATGGTTTCATAACACTCGTGATTGAATCCCCCATATTTTTCGACAGCCCATCTTCCCAGTGCAGGCTCTTCATCGTTAAGAAAAATTCCGCGATACTTTACGGCCGGTGCTTCACTGTGGCGGCCAGGCAAGACAAAAAGATTTGCGTTTTTTTTCGGAGGCACATCAGCCCACCAATGCCAGGGAGAAATTCCAATTTGTTTTGACAGATCATAAATTCCAAAGATGGTCCCGCGTTTATCACTACCCGCAATCACTAATGCGCGATCAACACCTTTCATTGGCTTCTCAACTACTTGAACTAGGAAAGTTTCCCACTTACCTTGAACAGAGGTTACATCTATCATTTTGTTCTTGATCAGTTGATCAATCAATTCACTTTTTCCAATCGTGCCAATGATGACAGCCTCTCGCTCTTTCGATTTACCCGTTAGTAATAAAGGTTTAACACCTGTAACTTTAGAAATATCTTCCTGAAGATTCTTTGCAGCACGAAGTACTCCTGGAAATTCTGTTGCACTAATCCAAAGAGAAGTTGATTTACCAGATAAGGAAAGGTTGAAGCTGCCGGTTTCATTTTTTGTTGATACATATTTATCCTGGGCTGCAAGTGTTAAAGCAAAACACAAGAGGCTGAAGAGGATTGATATCTTTTTGAGCTGCATAATCGAGGTCGTTAATATTTTGGTTTATGAATTGTCGTGCGCTTTAGTTTTCTGTGGTAAAAGGGGATGCTGGTAAACCTTCCTTGTTATAAAGATTAGCTCTATCTGGATTGTCAGCCCATGCATACCTTACAAATTGAGGTTCCGAAACTTTCTCATTCCACACCACTACAGTATTATTCTCAATGATGGCTTTTGCCCACACAAATTTTTTATTAGCACCTGCTATAGCAAAATGGTGAAGTTCTTCGCCATCCATTGAAAGTAATCCACTACCCACATTGGAGAAAGCAATCACAATCTTGTTACCAACTACTTTATATGTTGTATAGGTGGGTCCAGAATATACCACGTTCTTTTCTCCATACGCAACTTTTTGTGCCGCCAATGCAAGTCGCTCGCCCAAGGGTTTTTTATTTCCCGGATGAATATCATTCCATTCGCCCAGATCGATCGCGACAGCCATTCCAGTGTATGGCACACTCAGCGTTTTTAATTGTGCATCTCTCAATGTTGCCCAACCACTTTCTTCAGGAGAATAGTTTGCCTCCATAAAGTTTGGTAGTTGCGCATATAAAAATGGAAGTTCACTCTGTTTCCACTGGCTTCTCCAATCCGCGATCAATGCGGGTAATAATTTTTTATATTCTTCCGCTTTTCCCGCATTGCTCTCGCCCTGATACCAGACAATTCCTTTTATGGCATAGTTCGTTAAAGGTGCTACCATTGCATTGAACAATGCAGTCGGTTGATTTTGAGCAGCGATTGCACTTACACCTTGCTCTCTTCGTTCATAAACTTCACCAACTTTGTATTGCCAATAACCCTTCAAGTCGATGGTTTGATTTCCAGTTGATAGATGGTAAGGCTTATCTGGCACAAAACCTCCTTTGCCTCCATTGTTAATCACACGAATTACAAAAATATTCTTCCCAGCCTTCAGCAATCCTGCCGGTACGTTATATCTCCGCTGTGGATACTGATAAGTAGTATTGCCGACAAGCACACCGTTTATATAAAGAAAATCAGCATCGACTATTCTACCCAATGCAATCTTGGCAGGCAAACCTGTGAGTGATGAAGGCAAATCAATCTCTCTTCGATACCACACAACACCATCGAGGTTTCTGACACCTTGATCTTCCCAATAGCCTGGAATGTTAATCGTGTGCCAATTCTTCGGAACGTAAGAAGTATCATACCAAGGTTTGGATTCCGTGAGACCTTTATCCGCTACGGGCCTTTTCTCCCATTCTTTACTAACAGAAAGTGCAATTCGATTTGTACTATTGACATACGTAGTATCTTTGTTCTTCTGAATCGTACTCAAAATTTCCGGAAACTCTTTAAAACCTTGTTCACTGGTCCATGCCTCGATAGGTGTGCCACCAACGCTGGCGTTGATGATTCCGATGGGGATATGATATTGTTCGTATAGCTTCTTCGCGAAGAAATATGCCACAACAGAAAAGTCCATTATATTTTGTGGTGTTACATCCTTCCAGCTTCCATTCACAAAATCACTGGTAGTTTGGTTCAAGTTTGTAGCTGTTGGAATGGTAAAATTTCGGATTTGCGAATTAGTAGCTTGCGCGATTTCACTGGCATATCTTTCCTGATGTAGTTTCAGTGAATGCACCATGTTTGATTGTCCCGAGCAGAGCCATACATCACCTACTAAAATATCTTTTATCGTTATTTGATT